>NC_020156.1:340416-680833 GCF_000332115.1 Nonlabens dokdonensis DSW-6 | reverse complement strand
TCCTAATTTAAGTTTGCCGCCGCAAAAACAGACTTGGTCAGACTTTGAAGTCAGTAAACCTGTTAAACAAATTGAACTAGCAGTTTATGAAACTAGCAAAGACTCGATTATCCCGAGTGTGTTTCACGGTTACCTCTTTAATGATGATGGATCTTTGAGCAAATACCTTACTCAAAGTAAGTATTCACAATCTGCAGAGGAATATTTTTATAGCAATGGTAATTTGATAGGTCAGTCTTATGGATCTAAGTATGGTATGACTAAGGATGATTTTAAATTAAATGACGACGATGCCATCATAGGTACTAATAAATACACCATATATCGCAAGGGTAGCGATATCAGTAAGGTGCTTTTTAAATCCAAGAAGGATAAAGAATACATTTACAAACACAATAAAGAGGTAACTACCATAACCGATTATCAAGCAAAAAAGACTTGGGTTTTTCATCAGGATCAAATAATCATGAAAAAAAGCTCGAGTGATTATATTTATGCTTATACAATACCTTATGACGGGACTGAGGCATATTTTAAAACAGATCGTTTTAAAACAAAGTTTGATGATCTGATAGAACTTGCAGCGACAGATATTGCTGCTTACAATAAATTGGTAAAAACAAAACTTACACCTACCCAAATCAAGGCGCCATTATCTCATTCTAAGTCAAATGAATATGGAGACTGGACCTCGGCAATTTATAAACCGCAGCATAGTCCTTCTGTACATAGATATTATTTCCGTAAGATTACTTATCAAGATGGTACCGTGAGTGGCGATATATTGGTAAATGATAAGTACTTAAAAGAAAATGCTAGACAAAATTGATTGAAAATTTACTTCGATTAAGGCAATTGCCCTATTTCTTTTAATTAAGATTTAAGGCAATTTTGTTTTAAATGATAGAATGATGAAAAAAGTTATTATAATAATATTATGTCTCGCTTTCGCGAAAGCGAACTCACAACAAACAGTCTATGAAAAAGATATCAATTTGCACCTGGCTTTACCTTTTTTAAAAGCCTCAGATTATGGTATCCATAAGGAAGTGACAAAAACAGAGACCGTTTATTATAAATCAGACAGTACTGGATATGAGCCAGCAATGCTTAAAGTGTTGCTATTTAATGATAATGGTTTGTTAGATAAAGATTACACGCGCATCATAGGAAAATATGCTAGCGAAACTTTATATGACTATACTTATAAAAACGGTAAACTAGACAGCTTAGTAAAAAAAGCAAGTGCTGTTAATTTTAATATGGATGTGGTTTACAGTCATGACGAGCAAGGAAGAATCAGTAAAGAAACTGCGACAGGAGTTTATACAAATTACACCACAAGTTATGAATATGATAAGGATGGTAGAATAAGCCGTATTCACAATAAAAATAAAACCGGTTTAGAAAAAATGGCCGATTATTTTTATGAGAATGGAGTTTTGACAAGGGTAGAGCAAACTGAATATAATAATAATAAAGAAAAAGACGCTAGTATCAAATACATTTACTATGCAAATGGTCAACCGTTATTTTCTTTTAAAGATGATGCCACAAAAGTGGTGTACCACGAGTTTGAATTAATGACTAAAGGAATAGAATTTGGTAAAGAAAAAGCCTATAGCAAAGTGCCAGAGTTGATGAAAATCTATCATAAAGATCCAGATAATTTCACAAAATATATGCGTGAGACTTATAAAGACTATGAATCTTTAGTTCAAATATCTGAATCTAAGGACGTCAACTTTCCTGACTGGACAAAGCGGTACAAGGTAGATCCGTATAACAGTCGTATGATATTTAGAAAACTATATTATAAAGATGGTTCTAGTGTAGGAAGTACAGATTATGATACTTTATTTGAAATGAGAGTAAGAAGATAAATAGTATCCCAGTTCATGCATTTTACGTACATAGCAGCTCCAGCCTTACATTCTTTCCAGCCCATTTACTATGGACTGGTACTCCTGTGCGTTAGTATTCTAATTTTTGTGATACGACAAGAAGCTAAAGCAACGAAGGTAGCAAACTCCTTACAGAGTAGATATCTAGAAATACAACTCAAACTTTCTACAACTACTCAAAACAACAATAACTCTCATAAGCTTATGTCTATGGAGTTAGACGCCATCAACAAATCTTTTAGTACTTTTAAAAATAATAACAGTGCCGATTTTAAGAATCTAGGACTAGAACAAGCTGCATTAGAGTGTTCATTTCTTCTAAAAACTTATCAACGCATCTGGGAGAAACTGTAAAAACAAGATTATGAAAATAAGATATGCTATAGTAGATGATAATTCTTTTCTTCTTCATGCTACCAAAGAGAAGCTGTCTTTTTTTCAAGACTTTGATTTAAGATTTACTGCAATTCATGGGCAAGATTGTATGGAGCAACTCGCTGCAAATTCAAACGTAGATTTGATTCTCATGGATATAGAAATGCCAGTTATGGATGGTGTAGAAGCGACCATGCTGGTTAAGAAAACCTATCCGCAAATTAAAGTAGTTATGTTAACCGTTTTTGATAACGACGAGTTGATCTTTAACGCTATTCAAGCAGGTGCAGATGGATATTTACTCAAGGACGTCGATCCAGAATCTTTAAAAAATGGAATTTTAGAAACACTAGATGGTGGCGCAGCCATGACACCATCCATTGCGCAAAAAACTTTAAGATTGCTCAGGAATCCAGTTCAGTTTCAAAAGCAAGCTCAAGAAGATTTTCAACTTACAGAAAGAGAGGTAGAAGTACTGGAACAATTAGGCAAAGGTTTGAGCTACACAAAAATTGCAGATAATTTATTCTTATCGCCCAGCACTGTGCGCAAGCACATTGAGAATATTTATAAAAAGCTTCAAGTACATTCTAAGTTAGAGGCTGTTGAAAAAGCCAAAAAGAATAATCTTATTTAAAAAGTTTGCTTTTATTATGCTTTCGCGAAAGCGAGATCGCAACCAATATTTATACCTATATTAATTTCTTTAAATGAAATATCTATTATCCATTCTTTTGTTTTTATGTTTCTCGTTAAGTTTTGGACAACAAAGAACAAAAGATTCCTTGAGCATCGCTAGTGAATTAGATAAAGCTCAAAAACTCATAGGTCAAAGCAAGTATAAGGATGCTCAAGCGATATATGACCGCGTGCAACCCTCGTTAGAAAGAATATCATCCTATGATCTGACAGTAAAATATTATGGAGATCAAGGAATTTTAAATTTTTACCAAGGTGATTTTACAGGCGCTTTTTCAAAATTTGAAATGGCTTACGAGCAAGCTGTAGATAATAAACACGAGATAGACCAAATGAGGTACCTCAATAATATGGGTGCAGCTATGACTTATAAAGGCGATCTTAAAGGAAGTGTATCGGTTCAGGAAAAATCTATTACCCTTGCAAAAAAGCTCAATGATACCTTACAGTTATCAAAGTCATTGAATAATTTGGGATTGGTATATGATGAGATGGGAGAATTAGATAGAGCTTTGGGACTGTATGAAAAAGCTATTAAATTAAAACTGACACTTGGTTTAAAAGAAGAGGCACTTACTACCAGACTTAATATAGCTGGTATTAAATTGGCTCTAGGTAAAAAAAAGGACAGTTCGTTGATCCAGTCAGCACTGTATGAATATCAACAAATTCTTAAAGATGCGCAAGAGTTAGATAAACCTAAAACAACACTTCAGGCGCTTAATAATTCTGCTATTATATATAAAATTCAAGGTGATACTGCTCGTGCTATGTCAGTATATAAAGATGTGTTTAAAAAAGCAGAATTACTCAAAGATGATGAGGTCTATCGAGTTGCAGCTCTCAACCTAGGTATTAATTATTATCAAAAGCATGAAGACGATATAGCAGCAAAATACCTATTCATTGCAGAGCCTATCATAGAATCCAACAGTATGCCTACCGAAAGGGCAAAGTTGTATAAGTATTTGTCTTATTTGTATAAAGCTCAAGGAAATGACGATAAAGCCTATAGTTATCTTGAATCTTATACGCTTGCAAAAGATTCTTTGTCTAACGAATTGCTACAAGATAAAATAGCAAACTTTGAAATAAAATATAGTACTGCCGAAAAGGAACAGGAAATCTTAAAACAACGCGCCACACTAGCAGAAAAAGCATTAGAAATTCAGAAAAGTAATCAAGTCATTACCTTAGTTAGTGTAGGAGCAGTATTTATTTTTTTGTTAGGGCTCTTATTTTACAGACAGCAGAAAATAAAAAATGCCCAGCTCACAAAAGAAAAAGAACTAGAAAAGGCGATGGCTCAAATAGAAATACAAAACAAGTTGCAAGAACAACGTTTAAGGATTTCCAGAGATCTTCATGATAACATAGGTAGCCAGCTTACGTTTCTTATTTCATCAATAGATAATTTAAATTATGGTCAAAAATTAGGAAGGCAAACTACAAGCGAGAAATTATCAGAGTTGAGCAATTATACGAGAACAACCATCGATGAACTTAGAGATACTATCTGGGCGATGAATAAAAACAACATTTCCATAGACGATATTCATGACCGTACCAACACGATGGTTGCAAAAATTAATATCAATTCGCAAGATTCCTTTTTAGTTGAAACTCAGTTTGAAGAAAATATGAATATTACTTTTAATGCAATTCAAGGCATGCATATTTTCAGAATTATTCAAGAGTCTCTCAACAACGCCATAAAGTATGCACAAGCTCACTTAATTCTAATAAAGTCGGCTAAGGAAGAGAATAATTTAATTATTACAATTATTGATAACGGTAAAGGTTTTGACATAGAGCAGCAATCCTTAGGTAACGGTCTCAAGAATATGCAAGATCGAGCATCAATGATGGAGTCTAACTTAGAAATCACAAGTACTTTGCAAGAAGGAACACATGTTGCACTTACTATACCTATATAACTCAAAATGATTAAGAAGTCTTCTAGGAATTCCGCTTTCGCGAAAGCGAGATAAAAATCAGTAATTCAACTATTTGTAAAAATTGCGTATTTTTCTATCATGAAGAACAGTTTAGTATTTTTGGTTTTGATGATAGGTTTATTAAGCCAGGCACAGCAATCCATAGTCGATTCACTTGTGCAAAATGCTGCTGTTCAAATTACAGATTCACTCAAAATTGATAAACTTCACAAGGATTTCTTTAAGTACGTCTATTCAAAACCAAAAGTTGCTAACCAAATAGCTGATTATACTATAGCAAATACGAAGGTTGAGAATTCACCTTATCAACATGCTCAGAGTCTTATAAGGAAAGGAATATATTATGATGTAGTATCAAAAAAGGACAGTGCACTTCTCTTGTATGATCGTGCGATGGAAATAGCAGCACCACGTAAGGATTATATTTCTATGGGTAATGTGTATAATGACAAAGGCTTAGTATACTGGAATCGTGACGAACTTGAACTAGCGATGGAGCAATATGTTTTAGGTGCTGAGGTTTTTGAAAAAGTAGACTATGATCGTGGTCTATCGAGTATTTATAATAATATGGGGCTTATTCTTTATGATTTAGGGAGATATACGGAATCTAAAACAAGCCATTTAAAAGCCCTGAAGATAAGAGAGCGATTGAAAGATACTTACGGTCTAGGAGCGAGTTATTCTAATTTATCTAATGTGGCTAAGAGGCTAGATCAACGAGATTCCACTCAATATTATATGCGTAAAGCTATCGAGATTAAGAAAGAATCTAATGATAAAAGAGGTCTTGCCATTGCTTATCAAAACTTAGGTATAGATTTTAGAGATGCGAGAGTTCTAGATAGCGCAATTTTCTATTCTGAAAAAGCTCAAATATTGTATGAAGAAATTAATAATAAAAGACTTTCTGCAAATAATTTAGTAACCTTAGCTGAAATGTTTCAGCTAGATGGACAGTACGAGAAAGGTATTGATCGTATCAAGCAAGGAATATTATTAATAAAAGAAGATCAACACAAGCAGCTTGCAGAAATGGAGGTCATTAAAGGCCGACTTCATGCTTACAACAAGGATTTTAAAGAGAGTGCAGCCGCTTATGCAAGAGCATTAGAGCATCGTGATTCTTATGAAGAGACCGAGCGTACAGCACAAGCACAAGAATATTATGAAAAATATCAGTCTGCTCAGAAAGAACAAGAAATTGCCGAGCAACGTGCTCAACTTGCTGAGAATGACCTGAAATTACAACGCCGCAATCAGACCATTTATCTGCTGATAGGAGGCGCTATTCTCATAGGTCTTCTAGGGTTCTTCTTTATGCGTCAACGACAAATAAAAAGCGAGCAAAAAGCAAAAGAAAAGGAACTAGAATTAGCCCTTGCAAAAATAGAAACTCAAAATAAATTGCACGAACAACGATTACGTATTTCTAGAGATTTACATGATAATATAGGTAGCCAACTCACTTTTTTAATTTCTTCTTTAGATAACTTGAAGTATGCTCAAAATCTAGATGCAAATGTTACAAATAGCAAGTTAGCTTCACTTAGTGGCTTCACTAGAAATACCATTGGAGAATTGAGAGACACGATCTGGGCGATGAATAAAAACAAAATTTCATTAGAAGATATTGAGGAAAGAACCACTTCTATGATCGCTCAATTTAACGCTACAAATAATGATCAAATTATATGGAATGTTGAATTTGATGCTGCTAATGTTGTGATTTTTAATTCAGTTAACGGAATGCATGTTTTTAGAATCATTCAAGAAGCGATCAATAATGCTTTAAAATATGCAGAAGCCAATGAGATTTCAATATATGCAACTTCAGACGATCAAGATGTGCATATTACTATAAAAGACAATGGTAAAGGTTTTGAACTAGACAACTATCAACCTGGTAATGGAATCAAAAATATGAAGGAACGTGCGAGATTGATAAATTCGGTATTAGATCTTTCAAGTAAAAAAGATGCTGGTACAACAATTCAGTTTTCTATACCTAGCGATTCTTATAGTAAATAGACTAATTTAGTTAGATGGAAAATTGGTTGTTATATGTTTTTTTGGGATTAACTTTAGGTGTTGTTATTTCTTTAATTTGGAGTGAAATAGATCGTTCTCAAGCTGTTGAATTAAATAACAGTAGAAAATCTTATTACGAGAAACAGCGTCAAGATATTCTTGAAGAACTGGCAAAAAAGCAGTTAGATTCATCTTCAGCAAAAAAATGTGCAATAACTTTATTATATCAGTTTGCTGCTAGCAAGAATAACTTTTCTCTTAAAGATTTAGAGCTTTGCACAGAACAGCTGCAAGAGTTATATAAAGTGAATCTTGAATTTGAAGGCGTTTTTACAAGAAACTTTCCAGAGAAAGAAAACTTGAACTTTGAGCCGAAACAAGCTCTACAATTATTGATAATCATTAATGAAGGTATGCATAACGCTGCTATTCATTCGCAAGCCAACTTTATTTTTACCATTCTATCAATAGAAAGCGAAAAATTGAACTTAATTACCCATGATAATGGAAGTGGATATGATCGTAAACTTATTCCTGACGGTGAAGGAATCAAATTGATAAAAAACGCTACTCAAAAACTAGGTGGAGACCTCAAATTAACAAGCACCATAGGTAATGGCACTGTTGTCAATGTTGAAATATCAATTTCGCAAAGAGATTCCCGTCAATCTAAAACTGATTTTATCAACCAATCAACTCCTCTATCTCCTTGATAAGCAACCACTGCTCAGGATATTCTTGCTGTACTTGATTTTTCAAATTCTCTAAGAGTGATTTGTTGATTTTATCTTCCTCGCGATAGTGACGTATTTTTTCATAAAGTGATTGAATTTCAACCTCTTTCTTAGAAACCTTTGGTTTTATAGTCTTCGTATCACTTTCATGGTATACCAGATCAAAACTGTAATAGTCTGCTGGGCCGGCATAAGCGCTTACGATTTCTTTACCTACCGCAAGATTGAGCATTCCATCTGCTGGAGAGAAAAGTACTTCATCTTTATAGGTGACAGTACAATCTGTAAACTGTATGAGCATTAATTTACCGTTGATATTACGTTGTCCAGTAACGTTCAATCCTTCTACTCTTATGCCACTTTCATAAGTGAATTCAATGCGCTCGTTATCATAAAAGTTATAAGCTTGCAAATCTCTAGGTCCCATGTCCTCAATAGCAAGATTAATTCCTTTGAGTTTTCCTAGAGGTGATAAAAACCCTTGTTTATGAGTGGCTCTTCCATGACCTATCAATTCTTTTTCTCGATAAGCAAGCGCACTTTCTCCTGTGGTTTCAAAATAAACAACGTCATTATCATCATTAGTAATCATGCGAGTAAAAACGCCGCTTACCTGCAATCCTGTACTGATTTCTATAGTTCCTAAAGACTTCGAATTAATCAATTTCTGTAAACCACGATGTCCACCTTTACGCACTGCCATGGTGTTAGCAAATTCTTCCAGTACTTCACTTAGATGAGCAAAATTAGGTGTTACATAAAGATGAGGTTGCTTGCGTGTGATGTCAAAATCTTGATATGCCGCATCAATAGAATAAGGTCTTTTTTCAACTTCTTTTTCAAGACAGCTTTTACTTTCTCCTATACTAGAAAGTAATCCAGCACCATATAATTTGGGGTCTTCTAGAGTTCCCACAAGTCCATATTCTACCGTCCACCAGTGTAAGTTCCTTATCAAAGACATTTCACTAGGTTCTACTTTTTTGTTTTGTAGGCGTTCTATTTCTGCTTCTGCAGCATTAATTTGTTCCTCTAAAACCTCATCTTTTTTCTCGCTACGGACTTCTTTGAGAATAGATATTTTGCGAACTGCTTCATACATCTCATGATCGTGTGCACTAGAAATCGCTTTGCTTCCTATCTCGCCAAAACGTCTTAAATATTCTGCATAATCTGGACTTGCGATGATAGGTGCATGACCAGCTGCTTCATGAATAATATCTGGCGCAGGAGTGTATTCAATGTTATCTAGTTTTCTAATATCGGCCGCAATAACGAGTATTTTATAGGCTTGAAATTCCATAAACGCCGCTGGCGGAATAAATCCGTCTACTGCAACAGCTGCCCAGCCTATTTCTTTTAAAATGCGATTCATTCCATACATGGATGGTATGGTATCTATAGAAATTCCAGTTTTTTGCAAACCGCTTAGGTACGAACCATGTGCCACTTTACTTAAGAAGTCTACGTTTTTGCGCATCACATGTCGCCATACCGCTTGATCTTGATAGGTATAAAGTTCATAACTTTGTGGCTTTATAAATTGCTTAAGATGAGGCGGCAATCGCTCAATTAATGGATTAGTTTCTATATGCTCTAGCATGCTGATAGGATAAAGCTCAAAGCTAGTACAAAATCGTTTATTTTAAGGATTGTTTCTAGTTATTAAATCAAATTTATGATAGACTTCTTCTCTTATATTTGCATTTCATGACACGCAAAAAACAGATTTTACAAACCGCAGCTCTACTTTTTAAAGAACGTGGTTATAGCGCGGTTACCATGCGTGACCTTGCTGCGGCGATGGATATGAAAGCGGCTAGTTTATACAATCATATTTCTGGTAAACAAGAGATTCTTGCCACGCTCATTCTCGAGGTGGCTCACGAGTTTACTACTGGTATGGATGCGGTAGAGCTGGATGATAAGTCCGCTTTCGCGAAAGCGGAACAACTCATTCTTCTCCACATAAAAATAGCACTAGAATACACAAATGCACTTGCCGTATTAAATACTGACTGGATGCATCTAGAAGGAGCGGCCTACCAAGAATACATACTGCTGCGCAAGACTTATGAGCTAGATTTTAAAAAGATTTTACAAAGCGGGATTTCTACTGGTGAGTTTAAAAACATCAGTGTAGAAACGATGCTTTTTAATCTTCTAAGCACATTAAGATCTATCTATTTATGGATACCAAAAAAGTCGGCCACCGAAGTAGCCGACCTTAAAAAAGAGTTGCCTCAAATTTTACTTACTGGTATTAGTTCTTAGCTTTTTCTTCTTCTAAAGTAGGATAGTCTGTATAACCTTCACGGCCTTGTGAATAAAAAGTTTCTTGATTCCAGTCTGCAGTTTCTGCTTTTAACTCAAATCTATGTGCTAGATCTGGATTTGAGATAAATAACTTTCCATAGGCGACTAAATCTGCATGACCATCTTCAATC
The DNA here is from genome assembly GCF_000332115.1 of Nonlabens dokdonensis DSW-6. Taxonomy (NCBI): domain Bacteria; kingdom Pseudomonadati; phylum Bacteroidota; class Flavobacteriia; order Flavobacteriales; family Flavobacteriaceae; genus Nonlabens; species Nonlabens dokdonensis. Next base: position 670,685 of record NC_020156.1, on the reverse strand, counting down.
ACTTGATTACCTGACTCGCGATCAAATTCATTATTGATCATTAAATTTCCTTTGTAAATAGGACGGTAATGTTTGGCAATATCTGATTCTAAAAAGTTGACACCACTTACATCTGTAAAAGGTTCTGATAAATGAACATAAGCGAGATCGTGATCGTTTAATTTGTTTACAAGATAATCAAAAAACGGAATCGTATCTGGTGTTCCTTCAATTCCAAAAACACCGTGTAAAGATGGATTCAATCTGCAACCTATTCTGTTTTCTGGAAAAGATTCTTTTACCGCTTCTAAAACTTCGAAGAAAAAACGAACTTTGTTTTCATTGCTTCCACCATAATCATCTGTTCTTAAGTTAGATTGATTATTAAAAAATTGATGGATTAAATAACCGTTAGAACTATGGATTTCAACTCCATCAAATCCCGCTTTTTTAGCATTTGCAGCAGCATGACCAAATTCTTTTACAGTTTGCTTAATTTCTTCTACAGTCATCTCATGAGGGACCTCTGTCTTTTTCTTTTCTCCGTAGGCGTTTCTTAACTCTGTTTCAGGATTAACAGCACTTGGTGCCCATGGTAGTTGTCCATCATGATAGTCTGGTAGGGAAGTGCGGCCTACATGCCATAGTTGGAGAAATATTTTACCATCAGCTTCATGGACGCTTTCTACTACTTTTTTCCAGCCTTCTACTTGTGCGTCATTAAAGATTCCTGCTACAAAAGGATAACCTCTAGCTTTTTCTGAAACTTCACTTCCTTCTGTTATTATTAAACCAGCACCTGCGCGTTGTGTGTAATAATCAATATGTTTTTGATCTGGAGCTTGATGTTCGTTAGTCGCTCTACATCTAGTCATAGGAGCCATAATAACTCTATTCTTTAATTCTACTGCTCCTATAGTTATGGGTTGTAATAATGCTTGGTCTTTGCTCATAATTAGTTTTTATTTTAAAGGTATTACACAAGGCTCTCTTTAGGGTTAATAAGGAGTTAATTAGAATTACTTTATAATACGGCAATTGACCTATTACAAGAGAGTTTTTTCATCTACATCTTTGAGTTATTAATAGACGTTCCATTTAAAACATGAAAAGATGACTAAAAAAATAACGATTTGCGTTTTGGCCTTTTTAGCTTTTGGCCTGTTTGCAAAATCACAGAACTTAGGAGAATTAAAATCCAAAGTAGCTAACTCAGGACAAAACCCTAAAAAGAAAGCCTCCAAAGAAGTGTACATCTCTAACTTTAATGTTCTTGTAGAAATATACAGAGAAGATACAGATTACAAGGCAAAACGCGAGTTTAGAGGTAAAGGAAGAGGTGAAGCCAAAGCTAACGCAGCACTTGGATTAAGTGGCGTAGATGCTATTAAATTACAGGAAAAAGTAGATCAGTTGTATAAGGAATTAGTAGCCGACCTAGAAAGTAAAGGTTTTACCATCTTAGAAGCAGACGCTGTAAAGGATACTAAATTTTATAAAAAAGCAATTCCGCTTAATGGACCAGTTTTAAGAGAAAGTGCTAATCCTGGAATGCTAGAAATTATCCCTACTAATTTTAAAGGGTACGCAAGTGTTAAGGATGCTGAAGGGACTTCGTCCAAAAAAAGCGGATTGTTCTCTGGTTTTAAAGCTGTTGGGAAAGCAGTTTCTGGCGGTAATAATGCACTTTCTAAAGAAATAAACGACGCCATCGTTTTAGATATCAATTTAGTTATGAGCTGGAGTGAAACAGGTGGATCGTGGTTAAAAAGTTTAGGAGGAGCAAACGCTCGTATAAAAACTAATTTGACTTTAGGTTCTAAAGCTATTACAGCACCTAAGAAAAAAGGTATAAGATTTAAAGGTGCAGAAGATGTTTATAATTTAGAAACAGATTTTAACCTATCTCAAGGCTCAGGATTAAGAAAAACAGTCTGGAAAGGATATCTTAAAAAACCTCTAACGATTGAAGGCGTCATAGAAGATACTAAAGTAGAAAGCTACAATAGAGGTGAAGCTTCTCAATCGTATGATGTAGGGAATATTTATACAGTCACTTACTGGGAAAGCACCATATCAGAAAATGCCAAAATGGTTGCGGTAGATCCTGACAAATTTGCAAATGCTCTTTACCTATCCGGCAAAACTTTTATAGATGATCAATTGAATTATATGTTTGAGAAATACTCAAAAGTGAAGTAATTATTAAGTGGGAATCAAGTAAAGCCTTGATTTCATAAACCGCAAGTTTAGGGGACTTGCGGTTTTATTTATTGATGCCTTTTAGCAAGTTCTTTCTCAATATCGCTTAATGAGTAGCCTTTTGCTTTAAGTAATACTAGGTAGTGATACATTAGATCACCAGCTTCATAAATAAAGTCTTCTTCTCTACCATTTATAGCATCGATTACCGTTTCTACTGCTTCTTCACCTACTTTTTGAGCTACTTTATTAATTCCTTTTTGGATTAATGAATAGGTGTAAGAACCTTCTACTTGATCGTCAATACGCTGGTGAATAGTTTTTTCAAGATCGTTAATAGTAAAATTGTTCTCGCTTTCGCGAAAGCGAGACTCATCACCATCATCAAAACAACTTACCTTACCAGTATGACAAGTAGGTCCATGTGCATTTGCTTTTATAAGAATGGTATCCTGATCACAATCGATTTTTATAGCTACCACATCCAAAAAATTATGAGAAGATTCTCCTTTAGTCCAAAGTCGTTGTTTGCTACGTGAGTAAAAAGTCACTCTATTTTCTGCTTGAGTTTTTTCAAATGCCTCTTGATTCATATAACCTAGCATCAATACTTCTTTGCTAGTTGCATCTTGTATGATTACAGGTAGTAAATTATCGTTGTTCTTATTGAATTTAGGAGTCATATTGCGTTAAAAATAGTGTTGGTGTTAATACTTTGAGGTAAGATTTTTTAAATCCTTTTTTGTCTCTAGTTATGATGTGCGTGCATTGATTTTCAATCGCACAAGCATTATGCAATGCATCTTCAAAATCTACAAAGCCAGATTGAAATGAGGTGTCTAATTGATTTTGAGTCATATCTTCTACTTTACAAAAAGAGTTGATACTTTCTATCTTTTTCTTGGTTATATTTTGATTTCTAATAATTTGCTGACCAAGATAATAGGTGTTGGAAATACATAATGTATTGGTTACCATTTCATAGTTATTTTCTAAGCAAAAGGTTACAAATGCAGTGGCACTGTTATAAAATGGTTTACGTTCAGTTAAAATATCTATTAATATGTTAGCGTCTATAAACAATTTCATTGCTTATCTAGATTTAAGTATTTTTTCAAGCGTTCTTCATGAATTTCATTTCTTTCTTCTTTAGGAGATTTGATAGAAATGTTGCTTTTTTCAAAATAATCTGTACCTGTCTCCATAGCCTTTAATAGAGGATGAATAGGTATATCATATTTATTCATTCCTTCCTCAGTTATTTTTGTGCGTAACATTTCTTCAATAAACTTAGATAAACTAGTGCCATTTTCCTTGACATATTGCTTAGCAAGTTCAATGATCTCTTTATCCAGTTTTAAAGTAAGTTTTGCATCCATTATAAAGTACTTTTTACAAATATACGTATTAAATTAAATTAAAGTACGTATAGAAACACCTTTGTCTGCGAGCTGCTTTTTCAATTCCGGAATGGGCAATTCTCCAAAATGAAATATACTCGCTGCAAGTCCAGCACTCGCTTCTGTGTCTTTAAATAAATCTGTAAAATGAGCACTTGTTCCTCCACCACCTGATGCAATGATCGGAATACTCAATTTTCTCGAAATAGTATCTGTAAGTTCTAGAGCAAAACCATTTTTTGTACCATCATGATCCATACTGGTAAGCAAGATTTCTCCAGCACCTAATCGTTCAATTTCTTGACACCAAGAAATGGTTTCTAGTTCTGTCTCTACACGTCCACCAGCTACGAAGACTTTATTCCGCACTTGATGCGAAATCTCATCGAAGGTTATGTCTTGATTTTGTTTTTCGTTTTGATTTTGTTTTTTCTTCGTATCCACCGCAACAACTACACACTGACTGCCCAGCTCCGCAGCGAGTTCACTAATTAGTTCTGGTCTTTTTACGGCAGCACTATTGATAGCTATTTTATCAGCACCAGCTTTAATGATTTCTTTGGCAAGAGCTACGTCGTTAATTCCGCCACCTACAGTAAATGGAATATTTAAAACAGCAGCGATTTCACGAACTAGCGGTACTAAAGTGTCACGCTTCTCTATAGTTGCTGTAATATCTAGAAAACACAACTCGTCAGCACCTTGAGCAGCATATTGCTTTGCAAGTTCTACAGGATCACCAGCATCTCGCAATCCAACAAAGTTAATTCCTTTTACCGTACGTCCATCCTTAATATCAAGGCATGGTATAATTCTTTTTTTTAAACTCATATGGTCAAGCCGCTGCAGAGCGGCTTCGCTATAAATTAATCTCGATTTTTATCTAAATATTCTTCTTCCAATATCCCAAACTCATAATTATCGCTCCATCCGGTTTTTAAAGGCAAGTTTTTTCTTTGAACTCCTTCTACCACAAAGCCACATTTTTCAAGAACTTTTTTTGATGCATGATTTTCAATAGCGCAACCTGCTTCAACTCTATGAAGTTGATACTCTTCAAAACAAGCTTTTAATAATCGAGTTATTGTTTCAGTAGCATAACCTTGATTCCAAAACTTAGGATTAAACTTCATCCAAAGCTCTGCTTTTTTATACTTAGGTTGACCAAATAAAATACCAGAGATACCTATAAATTCACTATTATCTGTTAACCGAATGGAATAGGTGAGCTTACTAATGTTTTCTTGTTGATGATCCTCGATTTTTGCATCTAGTAAATCTTTAGTTACTTGAATACTATCAGGTAATCCCATAGTGTTGAATTGATCTACCTCAGGTATTAAATTCAGCTCATGTAACTCTTCTAAATCGCTTATCTCTAAAAGCTTGTAAGTTAATCGTTCACTATACAAATTCTCTCAATTCTTTAAATGTAATTCTACCTTCATAAAATGCTTTTCCCACAATAGCTCCTTCACAACCCATTTCGCGCAAGCGGTATAGGTCTTCTATGACAGCAACACCACCAGATGCGATTAATTTTAAGCCCCATTGTCCTGCGGACATTTCCCCAATAGGGAAAGGATTTCCATTCTTAGTTTCCCTTCCTCTGGAAGGGATTAAGGGTTGGCTTAGAATCTCCTTATACAACTCATTACTAGTTCCAGCAAGCATACCGTCTTTTGCAATATCGGTACAAATCACATACTCGATTCCTTTTTTATTCCATTCTTTGATGAATTCTATCACCTCTAACTCGCTACTTTCTAGCCAGCCGTGTGTGGCGATCATTCCATCCTTAGCATCTGCTCCTAGGATGATCTTATCAGTACCATATCTAGAAATCCAACCTTCAAAAGTTGCAGCATCTTTTACAGCGATACTACCGCCAGTAACTTGTTTTGCACCACTTTCAAATACGACTTTTATGTCTTCGTCAGTTTTCACTCCACCGCCAAAATCAACATGCAAACCTGTCTGTCCAGCGATGCGCTCCAGCACTTTCCAGTTCACCACATGGCTGCTTTTTGCTCCATCTAGATCTACTAAGTGCAAGTGCTTTATTCCATTTGCTTCAAATTCTTTTGCAACTTCTAGTGGGTCTTCATTATAAACCGTTTTTTGGTTGTAATCGCCTTGTGATAGACGTACACATTTACCGTCTATAATATCTATTGCTGGTATAATTCTCATAAGCCAAATTCCTGCGCAGGCAGGAATCTCTTTGCATCCTTCACCTACAATTAATTTATTTGTCATTCCGCTGCTTAGCAGAATCGGTTTGTATTTGTTTCAGTTGCCAGTTAATTAACCAGCTAGATTCCTGCCTACGCAGGAATTTTTAAAAAATTCTTCAATATCTCCTCACCAACACCAGCACTTTTCTCAGGATGAAATTGTGTTGCATAAAAATTGTCTTTTTGCAACACACTACTGAAAGGTAAAATATAATCACAAGCCGCAACTGTATCCTTACAAACTTCAGCATAGTACGAGTGTACATAATAAACGTCTGATTCAGGCTGCAAATTAGTTAAGAGTTCAGAATTATGAGTTAAGAATGACTCTGAACTCTGAACGCCTAACTCATAACTCAAAGAATTCCATCCCATATGAGGTACTTTCATTCCTTCAGTTACCGGAAATTTCTTTACGGTAGTGTCAAAAATCCCTAGACATTCTGTATCACCTTCTTCACTATGGCTGCACATGAGTTGCATTCCTAAGCATATTCCTAGTACAGGCTGTTTCAATTCTTTTATGACTTGATCTAATCCACGTTCACGCAAATAGTTCATCGCGGTACCAGCTTCTCCTACACCAGGGAAAATAACTTTATCAGCCGCCTTTAATTCTTCAGGATCGTCAGTAACTTTATTTTCTATTCCTAGTCTGTTGAGCGCATTAGTGACACTGCCTATATTACCTGCGTTATATTTTACAATCGCAATCATAGTGTTCCTTTTGTACTCGGTAATTTACCATCACCAGTTTGTTTTACGGCCATTTTTATTGCTTTTGCAAATGCTTTGAAAAGCGACTCTATTTTGTGGTGTTCATTATCTCCTTCTACTTTCATGTTCAGGTTGCATTTTGCTGCATCGCTGAATGATTTAAAGAAGTGAAAGAACAATTCTGTAGGCATATCGCCCACATATTCACGTTTAAATTCTGCTTCCCATACGATCCATGGTCTTCCGCCGAAGTCTATTCCCACCTGTGCTAGCGAGTCATCCATAGGTAACAAGAAGCCATATCTATTGATTCCTTTTTTTGAGGATAACGCTTTCGCGAAAGCGTCACCCAAAGCAATCGCCGTATCTTCAATAGTGTGATGTTCATCTATTTCTAGATCGCCATTTACTTTAATGTCTAAATCTAATGAACCGTGACGCTGCAACTGCTCCAGCATGTGATCATAAAACTTTAAACCGGTATCTATTTTTCCGTTTCCAGAACCGTCAAGATTCAATGTAATTTTAATATCGGTTTCATTGGTTTTACGACTTACCGTGACCTTGCGAGGTTGTCCTTTTAAAAAGTCAAAAATCTCTTTCCAGCTACTTGTTTTAAGAACTACTAGTTCGTCTTCAAAAGTAGAGTCGTCAGTAATGGATGGTAGCTGTATTCCTTTACAACCTAGATTTTTTGCCAGTTGCATATCGCTATTGCGATCACCGATTACAAAACTATTCTCTAGATCATAGTTGCCTTTTATATAATGTGTCAATAAACCAGTTTGTGGTTTACGAGTAGGTGCATTTTGCTCAGGAAAAGAACGATCGATTAAAATCTCACTGAAGTTAATCCCTTCATTTTCTAGCACATTCATCATTAAATTATGCACAGGCCAGAAGGTATCTTCAGGAAAACTATCTGTTCCTAATCCATCTTGATTAGTCACCATTACTAGTTCATAATCTAACTCTCGAGCGATGCGATGTAGCTGAGTAATCGCCATAGGCAAGAATTCCAACTTTTCATAACTATCCAGTTGATAATCTACTGGTGGTTCTTTTACGATGGTACCATCGCGATCTATAAATAATACTTTTTTCATGTTGTTATTCCTGCGCAGGCAGGAATCTCTGTGAGTCCATAACCTACTATTAATTTATGTCATCATCAACGATGATTAATCTTTATTTTTTTACTAATTCTTTTTTCAACTTCATTTTATCCAAAGATGTTTTGATAAGTCCTAGACCAACTATAATTCCGCATATTGGTGTCAAATAGTTTTCGGTATCTAGCAGCTCATAAATCGATAAAATTGCTGACGCACCACCAAGTGCGATTAAAAAATAATGTCCGATGTTTTTCATATTTGGAAGCTTTTATTTAATGTAATTTTATGCACTAAAGTTAGTTTAATTAACCAGCTAGATTCCTGCGTTCGCAGGAATTTGTCGTAAAGCCGTAATCACTTCTTTACATTCCATCATTGTCCCAACGGTAAATCGCAACGTATCCTTAATCTGACTGCTGCGATTACGTATAATAATACCTTTATCACGTAGGTAATTATAAACTTGCGTAGCATTTTCTACTTTGGCAAGAACAAAATTTGCCTCACTAGGATATACTTCTTTTATAAAGTTAAAACTGTTTAAATGCTCCACAAGAAAATCTTTATTATTGATGATTTCTTGTATTTCAGTTTTTGTTTTTTCTTCGTTTTTTAAAGTCTCTAGAACTGCTTTTTGAGACAATTCATTTACGTTATACGGTGGCTTTGTTCGATTGAATAATTCAATGATTTCTGGAGAAGAAAAGGCAAATCCTACTCGAGCACCAGCCATACCATGAGCCTTAGACATGGTTTGTAACACCACAAGATTAGGATAATCTTCTAGTCGTTTTATGAAACTCATGTTCTCTGTAAAATCTTGATAAGCCTCATCTACAACGATGATACCATTGAAATTCCCAAACAAACGATCCAGCTGTCTTTGATTTTCCAGCATCTCTGCTTCAAACTCAGGAGCAAATGGCATATCCATCATACCACCACGAGTATAATTTTGTGCTTGCCAGTCGTGTTTTAAATCGGCTTTGAGCAGTACATTTCCAGTAGGGTTATTAGGAGAGCAAATCCATAATAGTTTTGCTTTGGCGAAAGCGGAACTATTTAAAATTTCATCAAGATTTAATGAAAAATCTTTGTTCAATGGCACTTTTAAAACACTAACATCATTAATCGCTGCACTAACTTCATACATTCCATAAGTAGGTGGACAAGTAATTACAGTATCTTTTCCTGGTTCACAGAAAATGCGATACAATAAATCAATAGCCTCATCACTACCATTACCTACAAATATTTGATCTGGCGAAATGTCTTTTTGTTTTGCCAATTCTTCTTTTATCGAAGACTGTAATGGATCTGGGTAACGATTTAAATCTCCCTTAGGATTTTCATTTGCGTCTAGTAAAGTCAGCCCCTTTTGTCCTGCGGACATTTTCCCCAAAGGGGAAACTTCATTAGAAGTCCCTTCCGCTGGAAGGGATTTAGGGTAGGCTTTATCGCTGCCGTACAAATCAAATTCACTGCGTGCACTAGAATATGGCTTCAAATTCCAGATGTTCTTGCGGACTATATTTTCTAAGTTAAATTCCATTTTTCCAATTATTGCGAGTAAGCCCCATTGTCCTGCGGACATTTCCCCAAGGGGAAACTAATTGGGTCTCGCTGTGCTCGTGTTTTTTATTGTTTTAATTACTGCATCTAAATTTTTTAGAACATCATCGTTTGTAAACCTTATCACTTTAAAACCTTGTGATTCTAAATAATCTTGTCTTACTCTGTCTTCTTCTTTTTGATTTAAATGTATATCTCCATCTATTTCTACAATCAAACGTTTTTCAATAGATGCAAAATCAACTATATATTTATCAATGATATGCTGTCTTCTGAATTTAACGTCTAACTTTTTGTTACGCAATCTTTCCCAAATCAATGCCTCAGTTTCTGTTGGATTTTTGCGCATTTGAGAAGCTCTTTCTTTTAACGTACCGTAAATTGATTTGCGAGCTGTTTCATAAGAATACTTTTCACGTCCTTTAAAAGTCCCTTCCTCTGGAAGGGATTTAGGGTTGGCATTAATTTCTTTTAATCGTACACTTACCGCATTTTTGTGCGCATCGAGACCTTCGGCAGTAGCCATTATTTCAACGGCTGGCCCTAGATTTCTCAAGCCTTGTGGCGTTGCTTTTTGATAGGTCACTTTATTTACAAAACTATCTACTGATACACCGCTATAATTACGCGCATATCCATAGGTAGGTAAAGTATGGTTAGTACCACTAGCATAATCACCTAAACTCTCGCAAGTATAAGAACCTATAAAAATAGATCCAGCAACCTGAATTTGCTCGGCTACATCACCAGCTTTTTCTGTATTTATGATCAAATGTTCTGGTGCATATGCGTCAGACCATTTGATACATTCTTCTATGCTTTTTAGAACGATAGTTTTACTGTTTTCAATAGTTTTTTCTGCTGTTTGCTTTCGCGAAAGCGTACTTAATTGAATCCTTAATTGTTCATTTACAGCCTCGGCTAGATTAGTAGAATCTGTCAATAGAATTACCTGAGAATCTGGACCATGTTCTGCCTGAGCGAGTAAATCTGCTGCTACAAATGCTGGATTTGCTTCTTGATCAGCAATAACTAAAACCTCTGATGGTCCAGCTGGCATATCAATAGCAACACCTTGTTGTTGTGCTAGTTCTTTAGCTCGAGTCACAAATGCGTTTCCAGGACCAAAGATCTTATCAACCGCTGGAATACTTTCTGTTCCATAAGTCATGGCAGCAATGGCTTGCGCGCCACCAGCTTTATAGATTTCTGTAACTCCACAAAGACTAGCTGTATATAAAACAGCTGGATTGATGTTTCCATTGGCGTCTGTTGGACTACAAAGAACCACACGTTTATTACCTGCAATCTTTGCTGGAATAGCGAGCATTAACACCGTAGAGAAAAGAGGAGCAGAGCCACCGGGAATGTATAAACCTACTTTTTGAATAGGTAAAGATTTTCTCCAGCAGGTCATGCCAGGCATAGTCTCCATGACAGGATAATCCTGAGTATAACAAGCCTCATGAAATTTGTAAATATTGTTATAAGCAGTTTGAATCGCTACTTTTAACTCTGGTGCTAAAAGGGTTGCGGCGTGCTCGATTTCTTTTTCTGTTACTCTTAGAGAATTTAATTGTGCTTTATCAAACTTTTCTGCAAAAGCAAATAAGGCTTGATCACCATTTTCTCTCACCAGCTGTATAATATCATTTACAGCAGTTTCTACATTAGCACGTTCTTGTTGAGGACGTTCTAGCAACTTTTGTTGTTGAGAATAATCTGGGTTAGAAATGATTTTCATTATGCAATCAATTTTTCTATTGGAGATACTAAAATGCCTTGTGCACCGGCATCTTTTAATTGGTCGATGACATTCCAGAAATCATTCTCCTCAATAACAGAGTGTAAGCTGGACCATCCTTCTTCAGCTAATGGTAAAACCGTTGGGCTTTTCATTCCAGGTAATAAGGCAGATATTTCTTCTATCTTATCATTAGGCGCATTAAGTAAGATGTATTTACTTTTCTGAGCGTTTTGAACCGCTTTCATGCGAAACAGTAACTTGTTCAAAATGTCTTTTTTAGCAGCATCTAAACTAGGGTTTGAAATTAAAACAGCTTCACTGTACATTACTGTTTCTACTTCTTTCAATCCATTCATAATCAGAGTTGATCCTGTAGAAACGATATCGCAAATACCTTCTGCAAGGCCTATTCCTGGAGCTATCTCAACAGATCCGCCTATTTCTTCTGTCGTGGCATTAATCCCTTTATCTGCGAAGAACTTTTTAACGATTGTGGTATAACTACTAGCGACCTTTTTACCGTTAAACCATTCTAGACCTGGATAATCTACATCTTTTTGAACGGCAAGACTTAAACGACAGCCTGCAAAACCTAGTTGCTTGATCACGTCTACTTCTTGGTCTTTTTCTTCTACTTCATTAAGTCCTAAAATTCCAAGGTCTGCAACGCCATTTGCAACGTATTGTGGTATATCATCATCTCTTAAAAAAAGAATTTCCATCGGAAAGTTTTTTGCTTGAGTAGATAATTTACGACCACCATTGTCAAATTTGATACCGCAATCTTTTAAGAGCTGCAAAGATTTATCTGATAGTCTTCCTGATTTTTGTACCGCTATGCGAATCATCTGTTTATTGTTATCCAAATCTTTTAAATTTTTGCTATTGTTCATTGTTATTAGATTTTGCTGAATCATTTGGCTAGAGCTTTTTGAGTCAGAGATTCCCACTTTCGAGGGAATTAAAAACAAAAAACCGCCTGAGACAGACGGTTTTTAAAATATGTTTGAGTTACATCAATACATTTTTAGCTCGCCTGACGGTAAGAGAAAAAATGATCATGATGTACGTATGGTGCTTTCATTGTTGTGCAAAGGTAGGTTGTGATTTGCTTTCGCGAAAGCGATTTCTTAAAAATCACATTTAATTAACTTTTCCACCTATAGATTCTAATGCTACTCTAGGATCCATTTTTAAAAAATCTTCTAAAGGAAATCCGGTATGTCCAACTAATAATGTTTTAGAATTGGGGAATTTCTTGATAAAATTTTCCATTCCTTTGGTATAGCCTTCGCCACCGCTTTTTACTTCTATACCGAGACTGTAATCTTCATCATGAATCACAAAATCAACTTCATTATTACGTTCTCGCCAGTAACTCACTTCAAATCCGCCTTCAATACTGGCATTATATAAGTGAGCACCTACGGCACTTTCTACCCAGCGTCCCCATTCTATGGGTTTCATTATTGCGGCGTTGAAATCTAGATTTTGTTGAGCTGTAAAAAGAGCATTATTTTGAACTTGAAACTTAGGACTGCTGCTATATTTGCGTACTTCATTAGGTGTAAATTTTTCTAATCCAGCCAGTAGTCCTGCTGTGTCAAGCAAGTCTAAGTAATGTGATAATGTGGTTACATTACCAGCATCTTGTAGTTGTCCTTTAATCTTATTATAAGAAAGTATTTGTCCCGTAAAATTGCTTCCTATTTTAAAGAGTTTTTCTAGTAACGCAGGTTTATCTACTCGAGTTAACATTAAAATGTCTTTTTCAATGCTAGTCTTTATAAAAGCAGAGTTTATGTATCTCTTCCATCGTCTCCAGTCCTTATAATAAGTCGCTGCGCCAGGATAACCACCGTAGAAAATGTATTCTTCAAGAGATACATCGTTTAATTCTTGCATTTCGCTATAACTCCAATGTGGTACATAAATGGTTTCAAATCTTCCTGTCAGTGACTCGGTCAGGCCTTGTTGTAGCATTAATCGAGATGATCCTAGCAAAACTACTTTGAGCTCAATACCATTTGCGGTGTCTGCATCCCATTCTCTTTTTACTTGTTCTGACCAGTTGTTGATCTTTTGAATTTCATCTAGAATAAGAACGGCACTTTTTGCGCCTTGTGTGGTGATAAGCAATCGCGCAGTTTGCCATTGTTGTAAGATCCATTCTTTAGAATCAGGATCTATAGCATCGGCATTTTCTATGTGAAATGGTTGTGTTGTTTTTTTTGCAAGTTGTCTTGCGGCTGTAGTTTTACCAGTTTGCCTCGGTCCATAGAGTACTTGTATGTGACAGCGAGATTCATTTTCTATACGTTTAAATAATTCTTCAAAAGCATGTCTTGTTATCACAATAGCAGTTGTTTAGATTTCAAATATATAAAAACTTTGAGAATTTTGTGGTGAAACTTTGAGAATTTTGTAAAGTTATATTGAGAATTTTGTAGAGAAACTTTGAGAATTTTGTAAATTGAAATTCAATTAAAAACATAAATTATGACAAATTTAAAATCTCAACCAAATCAAAAGGACTTACAATGGTGGTTTAAAATATCTTCTGGCGCAACAGGATCGCTATGGATATATAAAACTAGTTATTTTGAGTTAGCTCATTATGGCTATTATTTAATTCCTGTTCAAACTACCTTACTATTTTTAATCGGTATTGTGACCACGTCACTTTTTATACTGTGCTTATTGCATTTTATTACCTATCATTTAAAAGTAAATCTTTACATATTAGGTTCTTTGAAAATAACAGGAAAGAATAGTTTAACTTTTGCGCATGATCGTATGACAAGAATAGCTTCCGTAGCTTTACTTCTTTTGATGGTCACTACCGCCATTTATATAAAATGGGAAGCGACAATAATTAACTCTGACGTATATAGCTTATTAAGGATGTAATTTTAGTTCCGCTTTCGCGAAAGCGGAACATAAAATCATCTTTTAATACTATCAATATAACTGGTGGCGGCAACGGTAATATCTTCCACATCAGTAATCTGTCTGATGAACTCACTTCCTATAATGGCACCATTTACATATTTACAAGCATCTTCAAAATTCTGCTTGTTTTTAATATTGAAACCAGTGAGAATGGGAGTTTTTAAATCCATTTCTTTCAGTTTACCTAGATAATCTGCCGCTGCAGAGAAGTCTGCTTTAGATCCAGTAGTGCTTGCAGAACTTACCGCATAAATAAAACCGTTAGAGTTATCGTCAATTTCTCTAATACGTTTTTCAGAAGTCTGTGGTGTTACTAAGAATATATTACTGATATTATATTTCTCAAAGACTTCCTTAAACTCTGTTTCATAAATGTACATTGGTAAATCAGGAACTATTAAGCCGTCAACACCTGTTTCTTGACATTTTTTACAAAACTTCTCTAATCCATATTGCATCACAGGATTCAAATATCCCATCAATAAAACTGGAACTTTAGGAGTATGATTCTGTAATTGAGAGAATAACTTTTCAATAGACATTCCATTTTCTAAGGCAATTTTACTGCTTTCTTGAATCGTTGGGCCATCTGCCAGTGGATCACTGAACGGAATGCCGATTTCAACTAAATCCACGTCAGCATTTTCAAGTGCGGTCAGTAGAGTAGTGGTGTCTTCCAAATGAGGATAACCAGCGGTAAAGAATATATTCAACAAGTTTTGAGGCTTGTATTTAAGTAGTTCTGTGAGTTTGTTTGTCATATTATTCCTGCGCAGGCAGGAATCTCTTGGAGATGTTGCCTGCGACTGATTTATTTATACTGTTTTCAGCGCATCGCATTCGCTGTTTGTTTTGTGCATCACATTCGCTTAGGTGGGCGGATGCGATCCGCCCTTACGATACGTTTTCGATGCATTGCATGCATCGCGGTTACTGGCGGATGCGATCCGTCCTTACAGAGCTAGACCTATAGGTCGAGCTCCTCCATATACGTATTCATATCCTTATCGCCACGACCAGAAAGATTGATGACTACTCGATCAGTAGGTTTTAAGTCCAGATCTTTCAGCACTGAAAATGCATGAGCCGTTTCTAGCGCTGGAATAATTCCCTCAAGACGACTACATTCTACGGCAGCGATAAGTGCGTCAGCATCTGTAACGGCCATATATTGTGCACGGTCAGAAACTTTCAACCAGGCATGTGCTGGTCCGATTCCAGGATAGTCTAATCCTGCCGAAATACTATGAGGTTCTACAACTTGTCCATCTTTATCTTGCATCATTATAGAACGACTTGCGTGCAATACACCAGGCGTACCTAAAGTTAGCGTCGCTGCGGTTTTATCGGTATCAACTCCTAATCCTGCGGCTTCAACGCCTATTAATTTTACTTCTTTATCATCTAAAAAGTGATAAAAAGCTCCCATCGCGTTAGAACCACCACCTACACAAGCAATAACATAATCTGGCAAACCATCCATTTGCTTTTTAATCTCTTCAGAAATCACAGATTGATATCTTGCCACCATGTCAGGATATGGATGCGGTCCAACTACAGAACCTATGATATAATGAGTGTCTTCTGGATTATTGATCCAGTCGCGCATCGCCTCATTAGTAGCGTCTTTTAAGGTTTTAGAACCACTGGTTGCTGGTCTAACTTCAGCACCCAACATTTTCATACGAGCGACATTAGGTGCTTGACGTTTAATGTCTTTCTCGCCCATATAAACGATACACTCTAGACCTTTCAAAGCACAGACCGTGGCTGTAGCCACACCATGTTGTCCAGCGCCAGTCTCTGCTATGATTCTCTTCTTACCTAATTTTTCAGCAAGCAGAATTTGACCTATGGTGTTGTTAATTTTATGAGCGCCAGTATGACATAGGTCTTCACGTTTCAACCAGATTTGAGCACCGTATTTCTCAGATAATCTCTTAGCTAAAAATAATGGAGTAGGGCGACCTACATAATCTTTAAGCAATTGATGAAACTCTTTTTGAAATTCTGGTGATTTTTCTATCGCTAGATAGTTTTCCTGAAGTTCTTCAATATTAGGATAGAGCAATTCTGGAATGAATGCACCACCGAATTCTCCATAAAATCCTTTTTCATTTACTTGATAGCTCATTTTCTCAATTTTTCTATGAATGTTTTTATTTCTTCTATGTTTTTAACACCAGGCTCAGTTTCAAATTTTGAATTGAGATCAACACCTAAAAACATTTTGTGTTTAAATTCTTTTATGGCATAGGCATCTTTATTAGATATTCCACCGCTCAATAAAAAGGGTACTTCTCCTTTATAAGAGTCGAGAATGGACCAGTTAAATTTCTTGCCGCTACCTCCATAATTTGGCGTAGCTGTATCAAATAAGAAGAAGAGTTTGCCAACATATTGTGCTGCAAGCTCTTCCCATTCTTTTAAACTATTGAAATCAAAGTTTTCTGTGATTTGAAAAGCTTTAAATATCTTGATATCTATTTCTAGTAACGCTTTCGCGAAAGCGGAATCCTCATCACCATGTAATTGAATAACGTCCAGTTGCAATGGAATGAAATCTTTTAAAATGTTTTCAAGGGATTCATTTACATACACGCCTACGGTACCTTTATTCATGGTTTGTTGGGCGACTTTTTCTTTTTGAGAATCGTCTACAAATCGCTTAGACTTTGAGTATCGTATAATTCCCATAAAGTCTATGTCTAGCTCCTGTAAATGGTTGATGTTTTCTATGTCGCGCATACCGCACACCTTAATCATCATGATTGAATCGCTTTTATAAATTGTTTACAGCTAGTTCCTGGTTGATCTGTTTTCATAAAGTTTTCTCCTATTAAAAAACCTTCAAATCCTATATTTTTAAGCTCTTTTACTATTTGTGGATCAGAAATTCCACTTTCTGAAATGGCCAAAACATTTTCAGGAAAATGAGGTAATAAATCTTTACTGTTTTGAATATCAGTTTTAAATTTCTTTAAGTCTCGGTTGTTGACACCTATCACAAATTTTGAAGTGTTCATTGAAGAGGTCACTTCTTTTATACGATTGAGCTCTTCTAGATCGTGTACTTCAAATAGAATTTCCAATCCTAGATTCATAGCTTCGACCGACATGGCTATTAATTCTTCATTATTCAAGCAAGCTGCTATGAGTAGAATGGCGTCTGCTCCGTAGGCTTTGGCTTCATGAATTTGATATAAATCAATAATGAAGTCCTTGCGCAGGATAGGAATGTTAACCGATTTTCTTGCTTCCAGTAAATCTTGTAATGTCCCACCAAAAAATGGCTCGTCCGTTAAACAGCTTATCGCACTAGCACCAGCTGCTTCATAACCTTTGACCACATCTTGTAAACTAGCCGGGCAATTGAACGATCCTTTGCTCGGACTTTGTCTTTTATGTTCCGCTATGATGCCGCTACCGTTTTTTAAACCCTTATATAATGACAAGGTTTTTCTTGAGTAGAAGTGCATTTCTCTTAATTGAGAAAGAGAAGTTTTATCTTTTCTAACCTTTAAGTCTTCAGCAGTTTGATTTGTTATTTTTTTTAGGATGTCTTCCATGGTAACCTGAACTCGAAATTGAACTATGAATTATTGATTGAATTAGGCTTTGAGTTCCATAAGTTTCTGAAAGCTTTTTAAGGCTTTTCCAGACTCTAAAGATTCTCTAGCCAACATTACCGACTGATGTAGGTTTAAATCTTGTGCGACTGAAATGGCAGTTGCCGCATTTGCAATCACCACACTCTTTTGAGCATCGGTCGCATTGTTTTCTAGTACTTTCATGAAGATTTTTGCAGCATCTTCCACAGTCTCTCCTCCATAAATATCTGACTGCTTCAATGATTCCATACCAAAATCATTTGCAGATAAATCGCTCACTCCATTATTTCTAGCCATGCGTACTTTTCCTGTAAGACTTACTTCATCATATCCTTCATGTGCATGTAGTATCGCATATTTTTTATCTGTTTCTGATTGAAAAAGATATTCATAATTACGAGCTAATTGTAAATTAAAAACGCCTACACTTTGTAACTTAGGTTTTGCTGGATTTACTAATGGTCCCAACATGTTGAAAAAAGTTTTTACACCTAATTGTTTTCGTATAGGAGCAACAGCCTTCATTGCAGGATGAAATAGCGGTGCGTGTAAAAAAGTAATGTTAGCCTCAGTTATTTGTTTTCTAAGAATATCATGATCATTTGTAAATACAAACCCCAAATGCTCCATCACATTAGAAGAACCGCTTACAGAGCTTACTCCATAATTACCGTGTTTTGCTACTGGTATTCCAGCTCCTGCAGTTACAAAACTTGCTAGTGTGCTGATGTTAAAAGTATTCTTTCCATCACCACCAGTACCACATAAATCTATAGGATTAAAATCTGATAGGTCAATTAGATTTGCTTGCTCTAGCATGGCGTCTCTAAAACCAGCTAATTCCTCTACAGTAATGCTGCGCATTCCATAGACTGTTAAGAACGCTGCAATTTGTGCCTCGTTAACTTTACCACTGGTAATTGCAGTGAGAATGTCGTATGCCGCTTTTCGCGAAAGCGTACCATGATTAAATAATTCGTTTAGAATCTCTTTCATTCTATAAAGTGTCTATAAAGTTCTTGAGCATGGTTTTACCTTGTGGTGTCATGATGCTTTCAGGATGAAATTGCAATCCGTAAATAGGCAATTCTTTATGCTTCAAAGCCATGATTTGCCCATTTTCATCTGTGGCAGTAATTTCTAGTGTTTCAGGAAAGCTACTGCTTTGAGCAGCCCAAGAATGATACCTTCCTGCTTCAAAATTAGTGTCAATTTCTTTAAAAATATCGTTGCCAGAATGCGTCATTTGAGTTGAAATCCCGTGATATACTTTATCAAGATTTATTATTTCACCTCCGAATACTTCAGTAATGGCTTGGTGACCTAGACAAATGCCAAGCAGTGGTTTTTTATCTTTAAGAAAGTCAATTATAGCCAGAAGATTTCCAGCTTCACTTGGGATTCCAGGTCCTGGTGATAATACAATAGCGTCAAAACCGACGCATTCTTCAGGCGTTATTTTATCGTTGCGTACTACGGTAACATTTACATCTAAGTCTTCTAAATAGTGGACAAGATTAAAAGTAAATGAGTCGTAATTATCTATAAGAAGTATGCTTTTACTCATTTTCAATAAGTTTAATGCTTCCATCATTTTGGATTTGGGCTATTGTTTTTTCGCCATCAGGACAGAAACTGATGATTTTTAAATCTCCTGTGACTTTTCCCTCGCAATTGAGTTCGCCTAGAGTAGAAGCTAGAACTCTTTCATCTTTTATTTCTCCATCATTAGTAAAAGTTCTGATTAAAAATCCATGTCTAAAAAATCCAGACTCAAAAGAGCTTCTGGTATAAACTCTAACCGTGAAGTCATCGCTTTTGAATATGGGAGGCGCAATTTTTATATCGCCTGACAACATTCTTTGATAATCTGTTTCATTATGTAAAATAGCCATACTGTCTAGTCCAACCATTTTAAATTCTAAACCTGGAGAATAGTTCATCTGAAGTTTACCTTCTTTTTCTGATATCTTGACATTAAACAAGTCTTTTTTATCTTTCTGACAGGAATAGGTAAGTGAAGAAATAAACAAAATTGTCACTATTACTTTAATTGTTCTCATGGAATTAGTTTGCTTTTTTAATCGCACTTCTTAGTGCATTTGTTTTATGATAGACTTCTTGTGTTTCATTTTCAATATTGCTCTCTACAACAACGCCTGCTCCTGCTCTAAATAGTAATTTATTTTCTCGGGATAATATACTTCTAATTATAATTGCGTGGTTAAAATTACCGTCAAAACCTAAATAACCTATTGCACCGCCGTAAAATTCTCGAGAAGATTGTTCATAAGTGTCTATTAATTGCATGGCTCTAAATTTAGGTGCACCACTTAGAGTACCGGCAGGAAATGTATCTCCTATTAATTGAATTTTATCTTTTTCATCAATTGTTCCGGTTACCTTGCTTACCATGTGTATTACATGAGAATAGAAATGAATATTTTGATAATCTTCTACAACCACTTCTCTTGCATGACGACTTAGATCATTTCTAGCAAGATCTACTAGCATTATATGTTCTGCTGCTTCTTTAGGGTCTTTTTTAAGCTCTTCTGCGGCCTTAAGGTCTGCGATGTCATTTCCTGTACGTTTATAAGTTCCGGCAATGGGTTGAATACTTGCCTTAGATCCAGAAATTAACAACTGCGCTTCTGGCGAAGATCCAAAAATTCTAAAGTTTCCGTAATCAAAATAGAACAGATATGGACTAGGGTTGATAGCTCTCAACTGCCTGTACACATTAAAGTCATCACCTTGAAAAGCTTGTTCAAATTTTCTAGATAACACAATTTGAAAAACATCACCGCGATGACAGTGTTCTTTTCCTTTTTTTACTAGTTCTCTAAAGTCATCGTCTTCCATTTCAGACGTTTCTTCAGCTGTGCATTTAAAACTGTAATTAGCAACATCACGGTGGTTGATAACAGTTACAATCTCTTCTAATTTACTTGGGTAATCAGCATATTGATGATCAAAAACGTACAGCTGGTTGTGATAATGGTCAAATACAAGCACGTTTTGAAAGACTTGATAATGGGCGAGTGGTATGTTATTGGTCTCGCTTTCGCGAAAGCGGAACTCTAAATCTTCAAATAATTGAACAGCATCATAACTTAAATAACCAAAAAGCCCATTAGTTGGAAAAGGAAATCCTTTATCAATTTGCTCAAACGAGTTCTTAAATGTGTTTAATCCAGAGGTCAAATCAAATGCCGTACTGAATTTTTCAGAATTGGTTTGATGATCAGGAAAACTAGACAAAATTTCCTTTTTGTTTACCTCAAAAGAAGCTACCGGATTACAACAAATAAAGGAGTAGCTGTTACTGCGTTGTCCGTATTCATTACTTTCCAGTAAAATACTATTAGGATAACGATCGCGCAACCTCTTGTAGATAGCAACTGGAGTTAGCGTATCTGCTAGGATGACTCGATGGTTAGTTAAAGCTTGATATTGATCTTTTTTTTGATCCATTATATAATTGTTCTCGATATTTAATAAATGAAAAAAGGTCTACCGTAAAGTAGACCTTTTGAGTTTATTTAAAAACATACGGGCGACTTACGGCTGTTGAGCTGTATGATTCCACCACCATGTATGATTAGTTCTTTTCATTGTGTGTCAAAAGTAATCACGCCATTTGAAAGGCGCAACTATTTTAGACGATTTTAATAACCTTCATCATGCACTCCGCTTACTGCACGACCAGAAGGATCATTCATATTTTTAAAAGCAGCGTCCCATTCTAATGCTACTGGAGTAGAACAAGCTACTGACTTTAAAGAAGGTACACATTTTGCAGCGGCATCACTTGGAAAATGTTCTGAGAAAATACTACGGTAATAATACTCCTCTTTATTTTGCGGCGGATTGATTTTAAATTTAAAAGGAGCCGCTTCCATCATTTCATCAGTCACTACATTTTCTACTACTTCTTTTAAGGTATCAATCCAGCTGTAGCCTACACCATCGCTAAACTGTTCCTTTTGCCTCCAGGCAACACTCTTAGGTAAGTAATCTTCAAAGGCCTCTCGCAAGATGTGTTTCTCCATTTTTCCATTGCCGCACATTTTATCTTTAGGATTTAAATTCATGGCAACGTCAATAAATTCTTTATCTAAAAACGGCACACGACCTTCAATTCCCCACGCAGCAAGCGATTTGTTTGCTCTTAAGTTGTCATATAAATGCAATGTGTCTAATTTGCGCACTGTTTCTTTGTGAAACTCTTCTGCATTAGGAGCTTTGTGAAAGTATAAATAACCTCCGAAAATCTCATCGCTTCCTTCTCCAGAAAGAACCATTTTAATTCCCATAGATTTGATAACTCTAGCAAGTAAATACATAGGTGTAGAGGCTCTGATGGTAGTTACATCATAAGTTTCTAGAAAATACACTACATCTTTAATGGCATCGAGTCCTTCTTGGATAGTAAAGTGTACACTATGGTGAACTGTTCCTATATGATCTGCTACTTTTTGAGCAGCTTCTAGATCGGGACTACCTTCTAGTCCTATGGCAAATGAGTGCAACTGCGGCCACCATGCATCTGCATGATCACCAGATTCTACTCTTCTTGAAGCATATTTTTTTGCCACAGCACTTACTATCGAACTGTCTAGCCCACCAGAAAGTAATACACCATACGGTACATCGCTCATCAAATGTCTGTGAACAGAATCTTCCATTGCTTTTTTAAGGTCTGCAACAGAGCTAGAATTGTCTTTTACTGTTTTATAATCTTTCCATTCTCTATCATACCATTTAGTAAAATCTCCACCTTCACTGTAGTAATAGTTTCCTGGCGGGAATGGACTTATTTCGTTACAAGTTCCTTCAAGTGCCTTGAGCTCACTAGCTACATAAAACTGTCCCATATCATCTGTGCCATAGTATAAAGGTATAATTCCTTGATGGTCTCGAGCGCAAAGGAAAACATCCTTGACACTATCATATAATGCAAAACCGTACATTCCAGTAAGCTCATCCATAAAGTTTACGCCTTTATCTTGGTATAAAGCAAGTATCACTTCACAGTCTGACTTCGTTTTAAAATCGTATTCTGGATACCTACTACGTATTTCTTGATGGTTGTAAATTTCTCCGTTTACTGCAAGTACAATATTTCCATCTGGACTGTATAAAGGTTGCCCACCAGATTGTGGATCTACAATTGTTAACCTTTCATGAGCTAGAATGGCATTATCGCCACAATAAATACCAGACCAGTCTGGACCACGATGCCTAATTTTTTTTGATAATTCTAGAACAGCTTCTCTTTGTTCACTACTTTCTTTTTTGAGTTGAAAAACTCCTACGATACCACACATACTATTATATTTTTAAATGAAAAAAGGCCTACTTTTTAAGTAGACCTTTTGAATATTTTTATACATCAGAGACTACCTACCTTTTGGGCGGATTATTATTAGTTCTGAAATTATTATTGTTCAACATAGAGTAGCAAACATAATTATTTTTCAGTCATAAACAAGCAATTCTGTAATTATTAATCTTAAATCAAAACTATATCGCTATAGTTTTGTGATTATTTTTATCTCGCTTTCGCGAAAGCGAGATTCTTAAAAGTACTTTTATTATTTTCTATCTTGGTCAAATGAATAAATTCTTCAAAGTTTTAGGTCCAGGATTGTTATTTGCCAGTACGGCAATAGGTGTCAGTCATCTTGTGCAAAGTACACGGGCAGGAATGATATATGGTTATGGATTTTTAGGAGCAATTATAATTATCAACATCCTCAAGTATCCATTTTTTGAATATGGGACTAGATATGCTGCAGGAAGTAATGAAAGCTTGATAGACGGTTACAAGCGATTAGGTAAATGGGCAATATGGTCCTACTTTGTGGTTATGATAGTAAGTTTATTCTTTGTAAGTGCTGCTGTTTTTCAAGTTACAGCTGTGTTTATGAAAGAGTTATTTCAAATTGAAGATGTTGTATATACATTTCTACCACTTGTATTGATTATAGGCTCTTGCTTTATGATTCTAGCTTTGGGAAAGTATAAGTTTTTAGATCAATTCATTAAAGTTGTAGGGCTAGCCATGATTGTTTGTGTGCTCATTGCATTTATCATGACTTTTTTTAAAGAAGAGACAGTCATTTCTGAACAATTTGAAGCTCCACAATTATGGTCTTTGAGCACGATTCCTTTTGGTATAGCTCTTATGGGATGGATGCCTACGGCGGTAGACTTAAGTGCCTGGAATAGTCTCTGGACTCTAGAAAAACAAAAAGTGAGCGGATATCGCTCTACCGTAAAAGAATCTACTAATGAATTTGCGCTAGGATACGGTATAAGTGCTGTGCTTGCCGTTTTGTTTCTAGCATTAGGCTCTATGCTTGTTTATGGAACAGATACGGTTATAGTTTCTGGTAGTGCTGGGTTTGCAAATCAGGTCATTGCCTTATTTACTAGTGCTATGGGAGAATGGTCTTACTATATTATTGCAATAGCGGCTTTTTGTATCATGTATGGGACGAGCATAGGAGTTCTTGATGGATATTCTAGAGCTTTAAAGCGTACTACTGAAGTTTTATTTTTTAAAAGCAAAACTGCTAGTGAAAAATGGTATTTATCGGCTTTAGTTGTCACCGCTTTAGGAGGTTTTTCTATTTGCTATTTCCTTAGTAATAATCCCAAGGGTTTTCTATTATTGGTAGATATAGCAACTATACTTTCTTTTCTATTTGCACCTATTGTAGCTGTACTTAATTACAAGCTTGTTACAAGAATGGAATTCCCAAAAGAGCATCATCCTCGGTTTTTTATGAAGGCAATATCTCTCTTGGGAATTACAGTGTTAACTGTTATGTCGCTGGTCTACATTTGCTATTATTGCGGTGCGTTCAACTAGTGTTGAGCACTTTCTTTAATTACTTCTGGCATCTTTGCTGCAAACCTTTTAAACCTAGGAATGGAAACTCCTCTTATATAGCCTTGATTAGGATGTAGTTTTGCATAATCTTGATGATAATCTTCTGCAATCCAAAATTTTTGAAAAGGCTTCACTTCTGCAGCTACGTCATAACCTTCTTTAGTAAGCGCAGCTATCTTATCTTCTATTATTTTTTTCTCTGCATCATTTTGATAAAAAATAATGCTTCGGTATTGAGAACCTCTATCTGGTCCTTGACCATTTACTTGTTCTATATCTTGCGAGGCAAAATATACATCTACTAAAGTTTTATAAGAAACTTTTTCTGGGTCGTAAATGATTTCGTTTGCTTCTGCATGGCCAGTTGTACCAGTGTTGCTGTCTTCATAAGTTGGATTTTTGGTATGACCACCAGAATAACCTGATATAGATTCTTTTACTCCTTTAACACCTTCATATATTTCTTCTACACACCAAAAACATCCACTCGCAAAATAGGCACGTTTCATTCCGTCCTGAACCGGTACCTGAATAGGATCTGCATTAGCAGCTGATTCTCCTTCCTGTTTTTGATCGTTACACGTTGATGCGAGTAGCATCATCATTAAAAAAGTTAGAAATTTCATGGGCTCTTAATATTTATCATTTAGATAGTAAAAATATGGTGGTTATATCAAGCGGGCTATTAAAAAAGGGTTAAATAAAAATCCCGTAATCTCTAGAGATTACGGGATTTTAATGATTAAAATTTAAAGCTATGAATTACAGCTTTGCAAATACTTTTTCCATTTTTTCAACTTGCTCTTGTGCAAGAGCTGCATCTACTAAAATACGTCCAGAGTGCTCGTCAGTAATAATTTTTTTACGACTTGCAATCTCTACTTGAACTTGTGGTGGAATGGTAAAGTAAGAACCTCCTGAAGCACCTCTTTCAATAGGTACTACTGCAAGACCATTCTTTACATTTGTTCTAATGCGTGTATAAGCTTTGATCAATCTAGGCTCAATAGAAGCAGCGTGATCTTCACTCATCTTAAGCAATGCATTTTCTTCCTTTTGAGTTTCTTCTAGAATCTCAGAAAGTTCAGACTTCTTGTGTTTTAAGTGATCTGATCTGTCAGCAAGGCGCTCTTTACTCTTATCTACTACTTCCTTCTGTTGCTCAATTTGTGCTTTGAATTCACGTATGTGCTTTTCGGCAAGTTCTATTTCTAGCTCTTGGAATTCAATTTCTTTAGAAAGGGAATTGAATTCACGATTATTACGCACATTTTTTTGTTGTTCACTGTACTTAGCAATCAGAGTTTTAGACTCTTCAATTAAGTTCTTTTTATCTTTAACTTTTTGAGAAAGTTCTTCAGTATGAGCGTCTAGTTTAGACATTCGAGTTTTTAATCCTTCCACTTCATCTTCAAGATCTTGTACTTCTAAAGGTAGTTCTCCACGTACATTACGTATTTCATCTACTCTAGAGTCGATTAATTGTAGATTGTAAAGCTCTCTTAACTTGTCTTCTACAGTAGCCTCGGTCTTTTTTGCCATCTTTTAATAATAATTAACTGGGTTTGTTCGCGCTTTTGCACAAAGGACTGCAAAATTACTAAATTTTTCCGTAAGATATTCATGTAAAATGTTTTTTGTAAACTGCTCGCTTTCATAATGTCCCACATCACAAAGAAGAATGTCTTGTCCTTGAAAGAAATCATGGTATTTTAGGTCAGCTGTGATGTACGCATCAGCTCTAGATTGTAGTGCATTTTTTATTGCAAATGCCCCAGAACCGCCTAATAGTGCGACTTTTTTTATGTTCCGCTTTCGCGAAAGCGAACTTCTTACCACGCCAGTTTTAAAAACCGACTTCGTTTTCTTTAAAAAGTCTTCTACGCTTAATTCTTCTTTTAATTGTCCAACAACACCCATTCCTATATTTTGATACGTGTTTTCTAAGGTAGTAATCTCATAAGATACCTCTTCGTAAGGATGGGAATGAGTCAATGCCTGCATAATTTGCGCTTCAAGATGCGGTAAAAATGTAACTGAAAGAGCATTCTCTTCAACGGTTTGTGTAATCAGCTTTTCTCCTAATTGTGGATTACTGTTTTTATTTCCTTTAAATGTTCCAGTTCCATTTTGTGTAAAGCTACATTCTGAATAATTACCTAGCTGCCCAGCACCTGCATTGAAAAGCGCTTCTTTTACCAATTCTATTTTATCAACAGGAACGTAGGTAACTAATTTTTTAATGAGTTGTGATTTAGGTACTAGTGTGTGTAAGTTTTCTAATTCCATTTCATGAGCCATTCTATAGCTCACGCCACCTTTTGCAACATCTAGTGCCGTATGAGTAGCATAAATGGCTATGTCGTTTTTAATTGCCTTTACAACGGCTTTACGTACGTAATCATTAGGTTGAAGGTGTTTTAAACCAGAAAAGATTATTGGGTGAAAGCTCACGATCAAGTTGCAGTTGTTCTCTATAGCCTCTTCAACTACGTTTTCTAAGCAATCCAGGGTAACCAAAATGCCCTTAAGATCATCAGACTTATCACCAGTAAGTAGCCCAGTGTTATCAAAATCTTCGGCGTAATATCTTGGAGCGAGTAATTCTAAATGAGAAATAACATCTTTAATTTTCATAATAACGGTATTCATGTCTGATGTAAAATTAACTTACTTTTGAACTCATGCAAGAATTAAGACTCTTATTATATCCCTTTTCTATCTTATACGATGGGATTACTTCTTTACGCAATTGGGCGTTTGATAAAGGAGTTCTAGAGCAAAGGGAATTTAACATTCCAATCATAGCAGTTGGGAATTTAAGTATTGGTGGGACTGGAAAAACTCCTATGATAGAGTATTTAGTAAGAGCTCATTCTGGAAAGAAAATAGCAGTTTTAAGTCGCGGTTATGGGAGGAATACTTCTGGTTATCTGGAATTGTCAGAAAATGATTTACCAGAGAAAGTAGGCGATGAGCCGTTGCAAATTAAAATAAAATTTAAGGATGCGATAGTCAGTGCGGTTTGTGAAAAACGTGTAAATGGTATAGAAAGATTACTAAGTGATCATGAATTAGATCTAATTTTATTAGACGATGCATTCCAGCACAGACACGTAAAAGCAAGTCATTACATACTATTAACAAGTTATGACAAGCTCTATGTTAATGATTACATTTTGCCAGCAGGAAACCTACGAGAGTCTTCAAGAGGCGCTGAAAGAGCAAAAACAGTTGTTGTTACAAAGTGTCCTGAGGACTTGTCACTTAAACAACGTAATGAAATTGAGAGTACATTAAAATTGAGCTCCTCACAAAGTTTATACTTTTCTACCATTCAATACGATAGCTTGATTTATAACGATCAAGAATCATTTGCTTTGAATACTTTAGAAGATCAGGATGTAACTATACTAACAGGAATCGCAAAGCCCCAAACATTTGTAAGGTATCTATCAAATTTTGTTGATGGAGCACATTTAAAATTTAAAGATCATCATTATTTTACTCGTGAGGAGATAGAACTTTTCAAGACTAAAAAATTGATTATCACTACTGAGAAAGATTATATAAGATTAAAACAGTATGGACTAGAGAATGTGTTTTATTTACCTATTAAAACCAAATTTATAGGAAAGTCAATAGAATTATAAAACTTCAAAGTTGGTAAATGCTTTTTGAATTTTTTCAAAAAACTCTTCTATTTTAAAAGGTTTTGGGATGATATCATCAAACCCTATCTCATAAAAGTCCTTTTCAGACTCACTTAAGGTTACTGCTGTGAGGGCGATAATAGGTATCTCAGGATCAAAAGACCTGATCTTCTTTGTGGCTTCCTTACCATCCATAATAGGCATATGAATATCCATTAGGATAAGATCATATTTAGCAGTTTTAACAGCTTCTACTGCTTCAAGTCCATTGTTTGCTACTTCACAAGAGAAATTCTTTGATTCAAGAATTTTTCTTGTAATCATTTGATTGATCTTATTGTCTTCTACAACAAGAATGAGTTTATTAGAAAGTTCAGCAGGTGTTGCTTGCTTAGTGCTTATAACTTCTTCTTTCGGAGGTGTAGCATCACTTCCTGATTCTTTCTCTTCTTTTGAGTTAGCTTCAGTAGGTGAAGTTTCTTGAATTTCATTTTCAGACGATGTGATCGTATTATCAGTGATCTGTGTTAATTCAGTTTTACTTCTTGGAAAATGGTTTTCTTTAAAAAACTTGTTGGAATCTGGAACATCAAACCATATTTCAAAAGTAAACTTACTACCTCTTCCTACTTCACTATTTAAAATAACTTCACTGCCCATTAATGTCACGAGGTTTTTAACAATGGCAAGACCTAGACCAGTACCTCCATATTCTCTTGTGGTACTGCTTCCTTCTTGAGTAAAGTTTTCAAAAATAGCTTGTTGCTTTTCCTCAGAAATTCCTTTACCATTATCCTCTATCTCAAAACGTATTAAACACTTATCGGCATTTAAACTTTTATTGTTAACTCGTATATAAATATCTCCATCTTTTGTAAACTTGATTGCATTACCTATAAGATTGATTAAGATTTGAGAAACTTTTACAGGATCACCTTGAAGCCTGGAAGGAATCGAGTTGTCGTACTGAATATGTAACTTGTTGTTTTGATCTGTGGCTTGTCCTTTAAGCGATGAACCTATGTCATGAACTCGTTTACTTAGGTCAAATGGAATTGCCTCAAGCTCTACTTTATTTGCTTCTAGCTTGTTAAAATCTAGGATGTTATCAATCAATGAAAGCAAGTATTCACCAGAAGATTGTAATGTCTCTAAATGTTCTTTTTGATCATTTCTAGGTTTAGTATCTAGCAATAAGTGAGTCAAACCAGTAACAGCATATAAAGGTGTTCTTAGCTCGTGTGTAATTGTAGAGAGGAAATCAGCTTTAATTTTTGCTGCATCTTGAGCTCTATCTCTTTCATCAATAAGAGCTGAATTTTTATTCTCTAAAACATTATTACTTTTTGCTCTTAATTTATTGTTTTTAAATAGCGACAAGGTAAGTAATGAAAGCAATGTAATAAATACACAAAGTAATATGTAGCTGGTATCAACTCCTCTTAACTCTTTAGTCTTTTCAGTATTAGAATCAAGTAAAGCTTTATTTTCTTTTTTAAGTTTATCAATCTCAATTATACTTGCCGTACTTGTTAAGGAAGAGTTTTCCGTTCCTATTAAATCAGTGTACTTCTCAAGATAGATAACACTTTGTTCAAATTCTTGATTTATTTTAAGAACTTGAGAGTATCTCAAATAAGCTTCTTTAAGAATTAGATTGAAATTATATTTTTCAGCTAAAGCAATGCACTCTGTAAGAATGGAATTTGCTTTATCATAGTTTTCATTCTCTAAATAAATGTGGGACAAATCTAATTGCGCTCTTGCGGCGTAGAAAAATTGACTTTTTTCTAAAAAGATAGGAATCAATCCATTCAATGCTTCTTGTGCTGTATTGTAATTTTCAATTTTAAGATCTAATTCTGCTTGACGCAGTTTTAAAAGAACACTTAAATCTTTATCAGGAGACTGAGCGAGGATAATTTGAGCATCAGATATGGCATCCTTTGCCTGAATAAGTTCATCCGTTTGTATTAATAAATCGGCCTGTAGTAATAAGAGTTGCGCATAATTTGTGGAACTTTTATCTAAATAGGAAGTTAGCTCCTCAATAGCGTTTTCAGCATATTTTATTTGTCTCGTATTTTGATAGTAGGATATCCTTACCATCTGAGCTTCTGCATAGATAGCAGAATCTTTCGCAATTTCTGTCGCACTATTTAATAAAAGATTTGCTTCTTCATAATCGGCGCTTTGTAAAGCAGCTTGAGCCTTTTCTAAGATTGCATTAACGGCAATTTTCTGGCTCGAAGTAGAGACAGTATCGTTTTGACCGTAGGAATTATGGAGAACTCCTGACAGTAAAAAAAGTAGTAATATATTATGTAACAGTCTTAAAGACACATTTTATTCTTGATAAACAAATATATCTTTTGTAAATTAAAAATGGCTAAATAACAACCATAATCCAATCATAAGTGCTTTTAATCGATGTTTTTAGGATAAACTTTTAGTTTTATTTAACCTACTAGCATAAATGACCATATCTTTAAGACGATTTGAATAGCCACTTTCGTTATCATACCAGCCTATAATTTTTACCATTTTGCCTATGACACTCGTCATTTCAGCATCATAAATACAAGAGTAAGGACTACCAGAAATATCTATGGAAACTAATGGTGTATTTGTGTAGGAAAATATTTTTGGATTCGCTTTCGCGAAAGCGAGAAAAGCATCATTCACCTCTTCAATACTTATATCTTTTTTTACGTTTATGGTCATGTCAGTAAGACTACCGTTAGGAACAGGAACTCTTATCCCGCAGCCGCCTATAACGTCACTAAGCTCTGGAAATATTTTAGTAAGTGCTTTTGCAGCACCAGTAGTTGTAGGAACGATGGACTGTCCTGCCGCACGCGCTCTACGTAAATCACGATGTGGCTGATCGTGTAAGCTTTGATCTGTGGTATAACTATGAACCGTTGTGATATAAGCTTGTTCTACACCACAAAGCTCTTGCATAACTTTTATAAGTGGTGCTGCATTATTAGTGGTACAACTGGCATTTGAAAAAATTAAATCTTCCTCTTGAAGAATGTGCTCATTTACACCTAAAACAACAGTTTTAATATCATCTTCAATGGGTGGAGCACTTAATATGACTTTTTTTGCACCTGCAGTTAGGTGCTTTTGCAACTGGGCTCTGGTTTTAAATTTACCGGTAGATTCTATTACAAAATCCACATCGTTCCATTGTAAATTTTCTAACTTATCGTGATGTGTAAATAAAATGGAATGGCCATTAAGGCTTATAGATTCCTTATCATAAGTTACCTCTGCATCGAGAACGCCGTGAATAGAATCGTATTTAAGAAGGTGAGCCATGACTTCATTAGAAGCAAGGTCGTTAATCGCAACTACTTCAATTTGTGGATCGTCATAAACCGTTCTTAAAAAAGTACGTCCTATACGACCGAATCCGTTAATGGCTACTTTAATCATTTATCTTAGAAATTGATCTACTTAATTAAAAGTGTGAATATTGGATTACAGCTATAAGGAAAACGATGATTACAAAATATGCTTGTGTGCCTTGTAAGAACTTCTTACTAACGCACCACTTTCTACATGTCTGAAGCCCATTTCTAGTCCAGCAACTTCATATTTTTTAAATTGCTCTGGTGTTATAAATTCTTTAACCGGCAAATGTTTTTTAGAAGGTTGTAGATATTGACCTATGGTAACCACATCTACATTATTGTCACGTAAGTCACGCATAGTTTGTAATACCTCTTCTTCAAGTTCACCTAAACCTAGCATAATTCCAGATTTTGTTCTGTTAATGCCTTGTTGTTTAAGATACCTAAGAACCTCTAGACTCGTGTCATATTTTGCTTGAATGCGCACCTCGCGAGTCAGGCGACGTACCGTTTCCATATTATGAGAAACTACCTCTGGATTTGCCTCTACAATACGGTCTATATTCCTTGTATTTCCTTGAAAGTCTGGAATAAGAGTTTCAAGAGTTGTTTCTGGATTCATGCGTCTTATGGCAGCAACGGTCTCTTTCCAGATTATGGAACCCATATCTTTCAAGTCGTCTCGATCTACACTAGTAATTACAGCATGTTTAATACCCATTAATTTGATGGAACGGGCTACTTTTTCAGGCTCTGCCCAGTCCACTGTATCTGGACGACCAGTTTTTACTCCACAAAAGCCACAAGATCTCGTACAAGTATTACCTAAAATCATAAAGGTTGCTGTTCCTTCAGTCCAGCATTCTCCCATATTAGGACAGCTACCAGAAGTACAAATCGTATGAAGGTCGTATTTCTCTACGGTGCTTCTTAGCTCTTTATATTTTTGACCTACGGGCAATTTTACACGCAACCATTTTGGTTTTCCTTTAGGTGGCGCGACTGATGTTTTTACTGATTCCATATTACAAAGTTAACGATTATGTAGTCGAATGAATAAGAATACCTAACTAGTTCCATTGTTTTGGTCGATGCCCCATGTTAGAAATGAATAGTGCCAGTTGAATGCTTACTAATAATAGTTCTAAAAAGGGAAGTAGGATGATGATATCGCTTTCGCGAAAGCGAGACATTCCTTTACCTACAACGATCCAAAAAATTACATACCTTACTAAAACAACGCCCAAGATTACCATCCAGTTTAAACCAAAAATAAAGCCCAATATCGCTGAAACAAAAAAGCCAATCTGAGAAAAATAAAATAGGCTTAATAAAATTTTATGCTTCCATTTATAATGTGCCGCCGTATTGATATGCCGTTTTTTTTGTTTCCACCAACCGGACCAGCTGGTTTTAGGCTGACTGGTTGTAAATGATTCTTCTTGCAGAGAAACAGCCGTATTAGAATAAGTAGCAGATTGATTTACAAAAAGGTCGTCGTCGCCACCGAGTATTTTCATGTGACTCATAAAACCGCTAGACTCATAAAATTGAGTAGCAGTGTAGGCTAGGTTGCGGCCTACGCCCATGAATGGATTACCACGCATGGCATAACTAAAATATTGAATAGCGGTAAGTACAGTTTCATACCGTATTAAAGCGTTTAAAAGAGAACTCTTTACTTTCTGATAACCTCCGTAACCTAAAACAATGCTTTTTTCCTGAGATAAATGCTGAGCCATAATAGCAAGCCATTCCTTGCTATTGGGAACACAATCAGCATCTATGAAAATAAGATGATCGTTTACCGCTTTTTTAATTCCTAAAGTAAGCGCATATTTTTTATTGCCCCAGAAGCTTTCATTGTTCACCACGTTTACCATTTTGATGCGGGCGTCTTGAGACATAAATTCTTCTATAACATCTCTAGTGTCATCGTGACTGGCATCATTGATTAAAATGACTTCAAAGTTGGGATGATTTTGTTCTAATAGTAAAGGGACGAGTACTTTTAAATTCTCTTGCTCGTTTTTTGAGCAAACAATCACAGAAACAGCTTGTTTTAAATTTCCTTGAGGTGGCGTTATTTTTCCAAAACCAACATTAGAAAAGAATAAGTAATAAACACAATTAATAATGGCAAATGAAGCCAGTATGTAGAAGAATACACCTATTTCCATGAAGAATGATTAGGCTTTAATCTGGTCGTTTTTGCAATCTTGCTCTTCAGGAAGTTTACCGCACATGCTGCAAGCTTCACCATTTTTATTAAGATAAGGACTTTGACTGGCACAAGTACCTGCAAATTTACCGTCTTTTTTACCCCAAATTTTGATAGCAATCCCACCAAAAGCAAGACCCAATAAAACAAATGATATAAGAATAAGTTTTAAATCCATAATGCAAAGATAAGCTTTGAAAATAGGTTAGATAGCATCGTTTTTAACAAAAATAACGATGGAGTTATCAACCTGCTTTATAGTTATTCATTAATTAAATTTACCTCAGTTTCTATTTCAATTCCATAACGATCGTACACGGCTTTTTGAATCTTATGAGATACATCAAGAATTTCTTGTCCAGTGGCATTTCCATAATTTACTAGGACTAGTGCTTGCTTCTCATGAATACCAGCATCTCCATACCGCTTTCCTTTGAAACCAGATTGGTCTATTAACCATCCAGCCGGTACTTTAACATGATCATGATCTACATCATAAGCAGGCATTTCAGGATGCATTCTTACAAGATCATCATATAGTGATCTTTTAATAATAGGGTTTTTGAAAAAGCTGCCACTGTTGCCTATTATTTTAGGGTCAGGAAGTTTGCTGCTTCTTATATTAATTACCGCTTTAGAAACAGTTTGAATACTTAAAGTTTCATCAAGCCTTGCTAGCTCACTTTGTATTGCACCGTAATCTGTTTTTAACTGGTAATTATTAGGTTTATTTAGATCTGTAAGTTTAAAAGTGACCGAAGTGATGACGTATTTTCCTAACGCCTCATTCTTGAAAATAGAATCGCGATAGCCAAAGTTACAATCGGTGAGAGAAAGTGTTTTCTCTTCAAGTGTTTTAATATCAATAACGTCGCAACTGTAAAAACTATCTTTTAACTCTACACCATAAGCACCGATATTCTGAATGGGTGAAGTCCCTACATTTCCTGGTATCAAAGAAAGGTTCTCAATACCAGCAAAATTGTTTTTTATGCAGTACAGAACAAAGTCATGCCAGTTTTCACCGGCCATTACTTTTAAATAAGTATCGCTGCCATCGCTTTTAATAATCTCGATACCTTTTAATAGTACGTGAACAACAGGCTTTTGAATATCGTTGATCAACAACATATTGCTTCCGCCACCTAAAAGAAACACTTGGGTCTCCTTATAGAAACCCAGTACTTCTTTAAGTTGTTGTAGAGATGCTACTGCAGTATACGCTTTCGCGAAAGCGGATATACCAAAAGTATTGAACTCCTTAAGAGGAAAATGATGTTGAACTTCTATCATGCATTATACGCCTTTAAGGCTTTGTCTAAAATACGAACTGCTTTTTTAAGTGATTCTTTCTCCAGAACGTATGCAATTCTTATTTGGTTTTTACCCATTCCTAGGGTACTGTAAAATCCAGCTGCCGGCGCAACCATAATGGTCTCTCCATCCAGCTCAAAGTTTTCTAGCATCCATTGTGCAAATACATCTGTATCTTCTACTGGTAGTTGAGCCACGCAGTAAAAAGCTCCACCTGGGTTTGCCACTTGAACACCATCGATTTCTTTAAGACCTTCAATAAGAATATCTCTACGCTCTATATATTCAGTTATTACATCATCAAAGTACTCCTGTTTTGTATCTATAGCAGCTTCAGCAGCTATTTGAGCAAATGTGGGTGGACTCAATCGGGCTTGGGCAAATTTCATTGCGGTTGCCATAACTTCTTTATTCTTTGAAACCATACAACCTATACGTGCGCCACACATACTGTATTTTTTTGAAACAGAATCTATCATGATGGCGTGATTTTCTAATCCTTTCATGTTCATCACAGACAAGTGTTTGCGACCATCATAAGCAAACTCACGATATACCTCGTCAGATAGCAAGAACAAGTCGTGCTTTTTCACTAAAGCGGTTAATTGATCCATTTCTTCTTGCGTGTATAAATAACCTGTAGGATTTCCTGGATTACAAATAAGAATTGCTTTAGTTTTATCGGTAATCAGCTTTTCAAATTCGCTTATAGCTGGTAGGGCAAAGTTGTTTTCAATACTCGTCGAGATAGGTTTTACGGTAACGCCGCTTGCCGTTGCAAAACCATTATAATTGGCATAAAAAGGCTCAGGGATGATTACCTCGTCACCATAGTCACAAATACTTCCCATAGCAAATAACAGCGCTTCACTACCACCAGTTGATACGATAATGTCGTCGCTAGTTATATTCATATCAATCTTATTATAATAAGTAGCAAGTTTATCTCTATAAGATTGGTTTCCTGCGCTATGGCTGTATTCAAGAACATCCATGTCGGTATTCTTTACGGCAGCTATTGCTTGTTCAGGTGTTTTTATATCCGGTTGCCCTATGTTTAATTGATATATATGAACGCCACGTGCTTTTGCGGCTTCAGCATAAGGAACTAATTTTCTCACTGGAGAAGAAGGCATTTTAAGCCCTTTTTCAGAAATTTGTGGCATGATAATTTTTTAGTTTGCAAATGTACTATTTGAGTAAGGATGCACAAAAGACTTTGACAAAACCTTATATTTAAGATTTAAATGATAAAAATATACCTTGTTTACTGTGAAATGTCATGATGAATAAAATTACCAACATAGCAGTATTATTTTTATTAGCAACAAGTTGTTATGCGCAACGCACGATCACCATAGAACAACGAGCGGTGTATTATGAAAATAGACAAGATCTACCAGAAATGGTAGAAGAAATTAATGACGTCAATAACGTACTAGATGAATTTGTAGGGTCATGGTCTACCAACTATGATGGTAAGACGATATCTATACAAGTTGTCAAGGAGCGAGAAGTAACAAATTTTAGAGGGGTTACCTTATCTGAAGATTTGTTAAACTTCAGTTATGAAATCAAAGATTCAAATGGAGTTATTTTGGCGAGTTCTACCCAAGCCCAACTTGGAGATTGTAAGGGATTGACCTATCTTTCTGATGGCACATATGTTTTTTATCTCTATGATGCTTGTGAAATGGATAAGGCTATTTATTTAAAACCTTATATTTCATTTCCTGATCCCAATATAAGAAATGAAGAAAAGAGAGAAATGCAGTTTATAGTATCGCCGCCTCTTTTGGGCGGTTTAGATTCTGACCCTAATGACAATTCCAACTGTGTTTCAGTGGCAAATTATTTGCCACCTGTAAATACCATGATTGTTTTGGATAAGCAGTAAATATAATATCTAAATGGTCCTCATATTTTTTTAAAGATCACATATGTTGTTTTGGTAGCGTAAACAGCCTTAATCATTTGAAAAGTATCTTTTATAATAGTAAGTATTAGTATATAATATGTACTTATTATTATATTTAGATACTATGAAATTTACGATTGTATTTCTTTTAATTTTACTTGGTTATCAAAATGGATGTAGTCAAGAAGGTTTTGTGTTTAAAGAAGGAGTCACAAAAGAAAAAATTGCTTTTAGGGAGCATTCTAACCTTATAGTAATGCCTGTGAAAATTAACAATGTTGAGTTTAACTTTATACTTGATACTGGTGCTAATAAAACTATCATTTTTAATCTAAAAGGTATTGATTCTTTAAGCTTAAGAGAAGGTGATTATATAAAGGTGAGAGGTTATGGTGACAAAGAGTTTCTTAAAGCATACCAGTCAAAAGGGAATACGATAGAAATAGGCGATCATATTCATAATAAGAATGCCGAGGTGTTAGTTCTAAGCGATAAGGAAATAGACCTTTCTTCAAAAGTCGATGTCGAAGTACATGGCTTATTGGGAATCGATTTTTTTAAAAATTTTGTAATTCATCTCGATTATAGAAAATCTTATGTAAGAGCATATTCTAATTATGAGGATTTGCCTAGATCATTGCGCAAGAAAAAGCAGTTTGATTTAAAAGTCAAAAACGGAAGGCCTTTGGTCCAAATAAAACTAGAAAATGACCTGCTCAATGGAGCGTACGATTTTCTCATTGACACAGGAAGTGGTGATGCATTATGGGTGTTCAATGAGATAGATGAAACATTTACTATGGATAATAGTTTTGAAGACTATTTAGGGTTTGGTATTAATGGTAAAATTTATGGTTTAAGAACTAAGGTAAATTCGATTGATTTATTTGATACATCGCTTCAGAAAGTCTCTGTTTCCTATCCCTATAAAAAATACCATAATGTGGAAAGAACATCGGTGTCTAATGATGGGAGTCTAGGAGGAGAAATATTACGCAGATATGATGTAATCATTGATTATCCCAACAAAAAAATAGCAATGAAACCCAATAGATTCTTTAACGAGGGTTTTTACTATAATATGAGTGGTTTAGGAATACAGAGAGGAGAAACAAAGTTGTTCACAGAAATAGGAAGAAACTTTTCTCAAGATAAAGATGATTATGGTAGTATTACAGCACGCAAAGTGACGGTTTCAAGTACTCTTGAGATATCTTACAAATACGTACCCAAAATTTTTATAGATTACGTAAGAGAAAATTCTCCAGGAGATAAAGCAGGAATAGAAGTAGGAGATCAAATTATTTCTATTAATGGTTACAGACAAAGACAACTCACCTTACATAGAGTAAGTCAGTTGTTTTATAAAAACCCTTATAAAAACTTAAGAATAAAACTTAAGAGAGGAGATGAAGAGTTTAAGGTAAAATTTAAAAATATCCCATTGATTTTGTAATCTAAGAACTTTTTAAAACAATTCCCTTAAGACGCAATGGAACAAGTTTCTTCTCAATGTTTACATAAACCGTAATAGTTTTAACGATAGGACCTACTTTATTAGTGTCATATTTTACCTTGATCTCGCCATTTTCTCCAGGGTTTATAGGGTCCTCAGGTTTTGATAAGATATCGCAGCTGCATGAAGAATAAACTTTATAAATCTTTAGTGGATTATTACCAGTATTTTTAAAAGTAAACGTTCTTACACCATCACTTCCTTTAGCTATTTCTCCATAATCTATAGTTGTTGTTTCAAACTCTATAGTTGTTAATGGATCAAGCGAACTATTATTCTGAGCATTTAAACCAGAAAATAAAAAGGCCGTTAGCAAGAATGGAAGTAGTAAATTTTTCATCATTATTGATTTCAATTAATAAAAGTAAACTATCGAGCTTAAAGTCATGGTTAATGCTGCGTAATTTTTAACTTAATAGTACTTTTGTAAGTCAATTTCAAAAATTAAGCCAAACATGTCCCTAGCGTCAAAGTACGATTCTAAAAAGAGCGAAGAGAAATGGTATCAATACTGGATGGAAAATGACTTCTTTTCATCGGTACCAGATGAAAGAGAGAGCTACACTATAGTAATTCCGCCACCTAATGTGACCGGAGTCTTACATATGGGACACATGTTAAACAACACTATTCAGGATGTTTTAATCCGTCGTGCTCGTTTAAAAGGATATAATGCATGTTGGGTTCCTGGAACTGACCATGCATCAATTGCAACTGAAGCAAAGGTGGTAAAAAAGCTTAAAGAGCAAGGTATCGATAAAAATGACCTCACTCGAGAAGAATTTTTAAAACATGCTTGGGACTGGACTGATGAATACGGTGGTATTATATTAGAGCAACTCAAAAAACTAGGAGCTAGTTGTGACTGGTCTAGAACTAAGTTTACGTTAGATGACGATATGTCTGCATCTGTTATAAAAGTCTTTATCGATCTTTATAATAAAGGGCTAATTTACCGAGGTTACCGTATGGTAAATTGGGATCCTGAAGCAAAAACAACTCTAAGTGATGAAGAAGTTATTTATGAGGAGCGCAATGGTCACTTATACCATCTGAAATATCAAATCAAAGGAAGCGAAGACTTTGTAAGCATAGCTACAACTCGCCCAGAAACTATTCTAGGTGATACTGCAATTTGTGTGCATCCAGAAGATGAACGATATACATCATTAGTAGGTAAGACAGTTATCGTACCTATAGTAAATAGAGAGATTCCTGTCATTGCAGACGAGTATGTAGACATGGAATTTGGTACAGGAGCGTTAAA
Organism: Nonlabens dokdonensis DSW-6; assembly: GCF_000332115.1. Classification (NCBI taxonomy): domain Bacteria; kingdom Pseudomonadati; phylum Bacteroidota; class Flavobacteriia; order Flavobacteriales; family Flavobacteriaceae; genus Nonlabens; species Nonlabens dokdonensis. The sequence continues at coordinate 630,998 of NC_020156.1, read as the reverse complement.
AATCACACCAGCTCATGATGAAAATGATAAGAAGATAGGAGAGACGCACCATCTTGAAGTTATTGATATCTTCAATGAAGATGCAACTTTAAATAGTTTTGGTCTTCATTATGTCGGTAAGGATCGTTTTGCAGTGCGTAAAGAGATTTCTCAGGAGCTTGAAGAAAAAGGATTTTTAATAAAGAAAGAAGATCATGTTCATAAAGTAGGAACTAGTGAGCGTACAAAGGCCGTAATTGAACCTAGATTATCAGATCAATGGTTCTTAAAGATGGAAGATCTTGCACAACCTGCTATTGATGCTGTAAGAAATGATATTGTAGAGCTGTTGCCGCCTAAATTTAAAAGTACCTATTTCCACTGGATGGAAAATGTACGCGATTGGAATATCTCAAGACAACTAATGTGGGGACAGCGTATTCCTGCTTATTATTTTGGTGATGGAAAAGAGGATTTTGTAGTTGCGAGTAGTGTAGAAGAAGCTGTTACGCTTTCGCGAAAGCGAACTAATAACAACAATTTACAACCAGAAGACTTACGTCAGGAAAATGATGTTTTGGACACGTGGTTCTCGAGTTGGTTATGGCCTATAAGTGTTTTTAACGGAGTTTTAGAGCCAAATAATGAGGAGATCAATTATTATTATCCGACAAGAGATTTAGTAACTGGACCAGATATCCTTTTCTTTTGGGTGGCTAGAATGATTGTTGCTGGGTATGAATTAAGAGGTGAAAAGCCTTTTGACAAAGTTTATTTAACTGGTTTAGTAAGAGATAAGCAAAGACGCAAAATGTCTAAGTCTCTAGGTAATTCACCAGATGCTTTAAAACTTATTGAAGAGTATGGAGCAGATGGTGTAAGAGTTGGCTTGTTATTAAGTGCTGCGGCTGGAAATGACATCATGTTTGATGAAAAACTATGTCAACAAGGTAAAGGATTTGTAAATAAAATCTATAGTGCATACACTGGTTTAATTGATAAATGGGAAGTTGATAAATCGCTAGAACAACCATTGCACGCCGCTCAGGGAATCGCCTGGTACAAGAGCAGATTCAATAAGGTGCTAGAAGAAATAGAAGATCATTATTCTAAATACAGAATAAGTGATGTCTTGATGTCGTCTTATAAATTGATTTATGATGATTTTTGTGGCTGGTTGCTAGAGATAGTAAAGCCAGAATATCAAAAACCTATTGATGCAAAAACTATTGCCCAAGTAATCGAGCTTTTTGAAGATAATTTGAGATTGATTCACCCTTTTACGCCTTTTATATCTGAGGAATTATGGCAGGCAATAATTGATCGTAAACCAGAAGACGCATTATGTGTAAATAGTTGGCCAGAAGTAGGAGAAGTTGATGATCAAATTTTGACCGATTTTGAATTAGTTCAAGATGTTATTGCTGGAATAAGAACGGTACGCAAGGAGAAGCAAATTGCTTTCAAAAACGAGATCGAACTAAAAACAATCAATAACGAAAACCTAAGTTTGGAATATAACTCATTAATTCAAAAAATGGGTAATGTTTCTAATGTTGAGGTGATTAATGAGCAACTTGCCGGCGCTGCTAGCTATCGTGTGAAGTCTAATGAGTATTTCATACCACTAGAAGGTAATATAGATGTCGCTGCAGAGCTTGAAAAACTGGAGGCTGAGCTCAAGAGAGCAAAAGGTTTCTTGATAGGTGTACAAAAGAAGCTAGGTAATGAACGATTTGTAAGCAACGCGCCAGATGCGGTTGTAGCTATAGAAAAGAAAAAAGAGGCTGATGCTCTTGCGAAAATCGACACGATAGAAGCTAGTATGAAAGCTTTGAAATAAATCTATATGAGTACCACAGACGCTAAAGCGCTTCTATTTCTAGGAGCTTCTATGATTATCGTCGTAGTACTCGTTATAGGTGCAATTAAGTACATGAAATACATATTGAACAAAAGAGAATAATTATGAATCCATTTGTTACTATAGTGATCGTTTTAGGCGCTGCAGTTTTATGTTTGACGGCACTAGCTATATATATTCTTAGAAAGAAAGATTAGGTAAGCAGTCCTAAAATTATAAGTAAAAGTCTCAAAAGATTAGATCTTTTGAGGCTTTATGATTTCTGTTTAAAATATAAAATCACCACGGTTTTGGATATAGATTTTCGATAATTTCAATATATCTCTTCTTAGCTTCTTTTTTAGAAATTGCCTGTACTTGAATGAGGGCATTCATTTTAAAAGCATTTCTTAAATCGTTGGACTCAAAACTTCTGTTGCTTACATAAGGTTCATCTATAGCTCGTTTATAATAGGCATAGAGATGAAGTTGCAAGTCTGGTGGCACCAGAGATTGTTCTTCAGAGGACGCTTTCGCGAAAGCGGCATTAAATTTTTTATCTAACTCTTTTTCGGTCATCTAGAAAGTGGCAAGAACAGATTCTCCTCCCTTAACTTTTTGATTTAATTCTACGTTTATAGGCGTGTCCACCGGCAGGTAAACATCTACACGACTCCCAAATTTAATAAATCCGCTGTCGTTTCCTTGTATGATAGATTCATTTTCTTTAGCGTAGTTTACAATACGTTTTGCTAGAGCACCAGCAATCTGTCTATACATTACTTGGTGTTTATTCTTGTGATCAATTACTACTGTTGTTCTCTCATTTTCTTCGCTAGCTTTGGGATGCCAGGCAACAAGGTATTTACCAGGATGGTATTTACTGTAAGCAATCTTACCTGTAATAGGATACCTAGTAACATGTACATTTATAGGCGACATGAATACAGATATCATTAATCGTTCTCCTTTGAAGTATTCGTTTTCAGTAACTTTTTCAATAACTACGACTTTTCCGTCTACTGGAGAAACCACTGTAGTATCACTGAGAATGGTATTTCTTATTGGGTTTCTAAAAAATTGCAAGATGATAAATAGAAAAACGATAACAATTACAGAGAGGCTTATTTGAGCCCATTGCGGTATAGGTACTAGCCAGATAATACTCATGAGTACTACTGTCAAGACAAATGCTATTAAAATTGAGGTATTTCCTTCTTTATGAAACATAATTGATTATTAAAAAAGTGGCATAAGCAAATGGAGCTGCAAATATAATACTGTCCATGCGATCAAAAATACCACCATGGCCAGGCATGATACTACCGCTGTCTTTAACTGCTGCTTGTCTTTTTATTTTACTTTGTATAAGATCTCCTAGAGTTCCGAAAAACGCAACAACCAAGGCAATGGTCATCCAGTTCCAAACGGTATAATTTATAATTCCTATTGATTTAAGATAAAAATACAATCCTGCACCAGCTGCAATTGCCATTACCAAACCACCTACAAAACCTTCAATGGTTTTTTTAGGAGAAATGCGTTTCATGAGTTTGTGCTTACCAAAGTTTTTTCCAAACAAATAAGCAAAACTATCATTAGTCCAGATAATAGCAAAAATACCTATGAGTAACTCTGGTTGATAATTAGGTGTTACTAAGTCTAGATGAATGACGACATCGGGAATGAGTGCTAGAAATAGACTGCTACCTATGAGGTAGAGTAGTGCAATGATATGTTTCTTAGTATTAAATAAAGCAATACGATCTACCAATACTAGATCCCTAATGAGATAGATGTTGACGAGTAAAGTAGCTGCCAATAGAATGTAAATAAACTCCATTGAGACATTTTTCCAAACTATAAAGTAATAGGCAATAGGTAGAATAGGGTAAATGAGCCATTGTTTCAATCTGATCATGGGCATTAATTCCAACAAGCAAATAAATGCAAATGCACAAAACAAAAGTATAAATACATCTCTTGAGTATAAAGCGCTTAATACCACTAGAGATACATAAACGATTCCAGATATGGAACGAGTTATTAATTCTCTCATGTTATAAGTCTTCTAAAAGTAGTAGGTACAACCTTTTTTTAGGAGCACCATAATTCATTAAGTCTTTATCCTGTTTAGGAGCAGCCTCTCTGAAATTTTTTAATGTAGTAATGTTAGTAGGAATATGTCCTTTACTTTGATGTTTAATACCACGCAATCCTTCACCTATAGATTCAACTATCTGACTTGTACTTGCTAGAATGACATAAGTTTCTGGTAAATCAGCTGGCTTAGTTTCTTTTACTTGTCTTGAAGAAAAAAGTATCGCTCCATTATTAGCAATCACATATTCACAAGTCCCTAGAAAAAAATCTGATTTCAGATTTGAAGAGTTAAAATCTAAATTAAACCCATCAAATCTATCTATAAGTTGCTCATCAAAACAGAGCACACTTTTTTCGAAATAATCATGTTCAACAAGAATATCTTCAAAATGCTGTTTTATCTCTTTTTCATCTATAGCATAAAGAAATCTTCCACCTTGATGCTGAAAATTATGAATAAATTCTTCGTCTAACGGAGGCTTTTCATCTGGCATATATTTAGAGCGCTCCTTGTTGGACCCTTTAATAGGTTCTGAATCAGAAGATTTTCCAAATAATTTTTTAAATATGCTCATTGCCTTTCGCTAGCCTTCATTATAGGGTTGAGGTAAATATAGTTACTTAAATTTATGCAAGCAAACTATTCTTCCTCATCGGCAGCTACACTACCGTTTAATGACGATCGATTAGACGATTTTAAGGCAACCGCTTCCTCTTTTACAAAGGTGCGTTTTCCAAAAATTTTCTCTAAATCATCTTTGAAAATTACTTCTTTTTCAAGAAGAATTTCAGCTAGTTCAGTAAGCTTATCTTTATTCTCAGTAAGAATCTTAATAGCTCGCTGGTATTGCGCTTCTATAATTTTTGAAATTTCCTCATCAATAACTACTGCTGTTTGCTCGCTATATGGTTTTGTCATGGAGTACTCTGACTGACCACTAGAATCATAATAAGTAATATTCCCTACTTTGTCATTCAAACCATAAATGGTTACCATTGCTCGAGCTTGTTTTGTCACCTTTTCAAGATCACTTAATGCTCCAGTAGATATATTGTCAAAAATTACTTTCTCAGCAGCACGTCCACCCATGGTAGCACACATTTCATCAAGCATTTGTTCTGGCCTAACGATCTGTCTTTCTTCAGGTAAATACCAAGCTGCACCTAGAGATTGTCCCCTTGGTACTATAGTCACCTTTATGAGAGGTGCCGCGTGCTCTGTCATCCAGCTTACCGTAGCATGACCAGCCTCGTGAAATGCAATCGTCTTTTTCTCAGATGGCGTGATGAGCTTATTCTTTTTTTCTAGACCACCTACAATTCTATCTACAGCATCTAAAAAGTCTTGTTTGCCAACAGCTTTTTTACCATTTCTTGCAGCTATAAGCGCTGCTTCATTACACACGTTTGCAATGTCAGCTCCAGAGAATCCAGGAGTTTGCTTAGCAAGAAATGCCGTGTCTAACTCATTTTCTACTTTCTTCAGAGGTCTTAAGTGAACTTCAAATATTTCTTCTCGTTCTCTTACATCTGGTAGATCTACATAGATCTGTCTATCAAAACGACCAGCACGCATCAACGCCTTGTCCAGAATGTCAGCTCTGTTAGTTGCTGCAAGAACGATTACATTAGTGTTGGTACCAAAACCGTCCATCTCAGTAAGAAGCTGGTTTAATGTGTTTTCTCTTTCATCGTTAGAACCTGACATGTTTGATTTACCACGAGCACGACCTATTGCATCTATCTCATCAATAAATATGATAGCAGGAGATTTTTCTTTTGCCTGTTTAAATAAGTCACGTACGCGACTAGCACCTACACCTACAAACATTTCTACAAAATCAGATCCGCTTAATGAAAAGAAAGGAACTTTTGCTTCACCAGCAACTGCTTTTGCGAGTAAAGTTTTACCTGTTCCTGGAGATCCTACTAGCAAGGCTCCTTTTGGAATTTTACCACCTAAAGATGTATACTTTTCAGGATTTTTAAGAAAGTCTACAATCTCTTGTACTTCTTCTTTTGCACCTTCAAGACCTGCCACATCTTTAAAAGTGGTCTTAACGTCAGTTTTTTGATCAAATAATTTGGCTTTTGATTTTCCTATATTAAAAATCTGGCCGCCGCCTCCACCAGCGCTGCCACCGCTCATTCTTCTCATTAAGAATAACCAGATTCCTATGATTAAAATAAATGGTAAAATAGAAAGCAATAAATCCATGAGGCCTTCATCTTCACGGTCAAAGACTAGCGTTGTTTCTGGACTAGAAGTTTTGATAACTTCCTTAAGTTGCTCTTCAAAAGCTTTTGCATCACCAAATTCTACAGTATAGTTAGGTAATTTAATACCACCGAAGGATGGGGCTTTTTTACTTGCTTTATGCTCTGGTTGTTTAAGAGCCTCGGTAGTCATATATACTTGAGCAATACCTCGATTACTCACTACTACGATACTATCTACTTCTTTATCTTCTATCGCATCAAAAAACTCTAGATAATCTAACTTTTTAGTTTGATTTACCGAGTTATTTACTAGATAGTATCCTATGAAAAGTAAAGCTATAGGAGTCACGATCCACCAGATATTGAATTTTGGTTTACCTGGACCTGGCTTTAAATTTGGACGTTTTTTATTATTTTGATTTTCTGACATTTTACTGGTATGAACTTATTAATAAGCACTTTCTATAACGGTGATTTTTGCATCACCCCAAAGCTCTTCTAAATCGTAATATTCTCTAATTTGTGTTTGGAAAACATGAACCACTACATTAACGTAGTCCATTAGAACCCATTCTCCTTGGCTTTCACCTTCTACGTGCCATGCATTTTCTTGCAACTCTTTACTCACTTTTCTCTGAATAGAGCTAGAAATAGCATTAACTTGAGTATTTGAACTACCATTACATATAACAAAGTAACTGGTTACTGTATTTTCAATTTCTCTAAGGTCTAGTATAGTGATGTCTTTTCCTTTTACATCCTCAATGCCGGCAACGATTTGTGCAATGAGCGCATCAGCAGAAACATTTTCTTTAATCATTAATTATTGTTTGTATTCACAAATTTATTCTTTTTTTGAGCTTGTTTTACTAAATTACCCATAAACTCGCAAATTTATATTCAAATTGAACATAGTCAAATTACATGCCACTACATCTACAAATGATGAGTTGAAATCTCGCTTTCGCGAAAGCGAATTGCCACATCTTACCACTATCTATACTATGGAGCAAACTAGAGGTAAAGGTCAACAAGGTGCAACATGGGTTTCTGAAAAAGGTAAAAACTTGACGTTTAGTGTTTTAATTAAGGAAAACTTACAGAAGCTTTCACCTTTTAAATTAAACCAAGTGATCTCTGTCACGATAGTCGAGTGGTTAAAGGACGAATTACAAATACAGTCAAAAATTAAGTGGCCTAACGACATACTGTCAGTGCGTCATAAGTTGTGTGGAATTCTAATAGAAAACGTGTTTGCAAAAGATAAAATGGCTTATTCTATAATTGGGATAGGTCTCAATGTAAATCAAGAGGAATTTGTTGATTTACCAAAAGCCATTTCTTTAAAACAAATCACTAATCGTGAATTTGACCTTGAAGAGTTGCTGATAAGTTTTCTAGAGCATCTTAAAAAGAATTTGCGCAACCCATTACAGATTGCGCAAAATTATAATAAGTATCTATTTAATTATCAACAGTTTACTTCCTTTAATTCCTCTTCTGGTACAATAGAAGGAATTGTAAAAGGAACTGATCTCGATGGTAAACTAATACTAGAAGTACAAGGAGAACAAAAGGCTTTTGATCTCAAAGAATTGCAATGGGTGTATTAGATTTTTTCTATACCGTTTGCAAGTTGATCGAGAAACTTGTTGATAGGGCCTTTGATCATCATAGCCATCATGGCATTGAAATCTCCATCAAAGAATAATTGCGCCTCTGATCCAGTAGATGCTTCATGAATCTTACAAGTAAGTGTAAAAGCTAATTTATCGCTCGTAGATCCTAAAACTACTTCAGAATGCGGCGTTTTATCTTTTAGCCCTAATGCGATTTCTGGCATTCCTTTTAATCCAAAAAGAAATTTATCTTCACCTCTTAATTCAAACTTTGTATCATCTGGCATCAAGTTTTTAAAATTTTCTACTTGAGTTAAGAAGTTATAAAGTTCTTCAGGAGATTTTTGTGTTTTTGCAACACGACTTTCTAAATTCATTTGTAATATTTATGAGTTCCAATTGCTAGGATCTTTTCTCCAGCTTTTTAATAATTCAATTTCTGACTCATTGAAGTGACCAGCCTGAGTGGCTTGTTCAATGAGGTGATCATAATCACTTAAAGTAGTAAGCTCTAAGTCGTATTTTTTAAAATTTTCTACTGCAAAATCAAAGCCATAAGAAAAAAGTGCGATCATTCCTTTTACATCTGCTCCAGCATTTTTTAAAGCATCTACTGCATTAAGACTACTTTTACCAGTGCTTATTAAATCTTCTACGACAACTACTTTGTTGCCGCTTTCTAGGTGACCTTCTATTTGGTTTTGGCGCCCGTGCTTTTTTGCTTCTGGTCGTACATAAATAAAAGGTAAGTTCATATAGTCTGCCACTAGCATTCCTATACCTATCGCTCCAGTCGCCACACCGGCAATAACATCTGGTTTACCATAAAGAGCTTCTATACGAGCTGCAAGGTGTTCTCTTAAGAAATTTCTTATCGCTGGATATGAGAGTGTTACTCTATTATCGCAGTAAATAGGCGATTTCCATCCACTTGCCCACGTAAAAGGTTCTTGTGGTTGCAGTTTAATTGCTTTAATTTGCAATAATAACTCAGCAGTTTTTATTGCTATATCCTTATCTCTTACCATGGGACAAATGTATAAAGTTTTTGTGAAAGAGGTCGCCATAATCCTGACCTCTGATAAAAGCAAATTTAAAGATCATCATATCTTCAATATTAAAAAGGTAGATTTTCAAGATCTTATAGAAAAAATAGAAAACAAAGAAATAGAAAACGTTGTTCTATATTCTAAGAGTGAGAAAAAACTTCTGAAAAGGCTCCACAAGCTGGCTCCTATTGTTATTGCTGGTGGTGGGCTTGTGTTAAATCAAAATAATGACTTCTTGTTTATACATCGTAATGGCAAATGGGACTTACCTAAAGGGAAAGAAGAAAAAGGAGAAACCATCGAGGAAACCTCAATCAGAGAAGTAAAAGAGGAGACAGGTGTTAAAAATTTACACATCACAGATTACTTAGGGCATACCTATCATACTTTTTCAAGAAAAGGAAAGGTCAAGCTAAAACTGACGCATTGGTTTATCATGGAAACCGACTCAAACAAAAAGTTGAAACCACAAAAGAAAGAAGGCATCGATAAAGCGGTATGGCTCAATAAAGAAATGGCCACGCTAGCACTTAAAGAATCATACGCTAATATCAGAGAGCTTTTCCCTGACGATATGTTAATCAATCACTCGAGATAGATCTAGATAATGACTCAATTGATATGCGTCTATTTCTATGATAATAGTGTTATTAAGAAATTGAAACTTCTCAGGAAGGTTGACATTTTTAGATAGCCTCAACTTTTTAGTTGTTTCTCCTTTAAAATCAAATGCAAGACCTGAAGTTTCAAAATCTTTTGTGTCAAAAGTGAAAGCAGTGTTACGCACGTAGTCCATAAATTCATTTTTAACTTCTCCGGTAGGAATTTCTGTTACAAGATTAGCAACGGCCTGTTGCAAGTTTGCATTGAAAATAGTCAGAACATCTTGTTTTTTATTCTCTTGGATCACATCGCTTAAATGAATTTCTTTCAAGTCTGGTTTTAAAAAGGTTTTAAGTAGTCGTCCTTTTTCTTTTCCTTCTACGTATTCTAATTCATAACTGATAAATTTATCAGTGTCTGTAATAAAAGAAGTATCTACGCTCAAAAGTCCTTCTTCTTTTTTCTCCTTACACAATATTCTTGCTCTTCTATCCAGAAACATTTCTACAAGAGACTTTAAAGGAGCGTCGCGATTGTAGGTCACGTCTATAAAGTTTTTAGTTATTAATCCTTTAATAGAATTATTAAGAACCAAGTCTGCATCTGTGTTAGAATTGAAAATAGGAATATTAAAAATATACGTGTTCTCATTACAATCCACTTGCCTTTTTAAAACTTCGTGAGGTATAGAATTTGTGACAGTTACATTTACTTGTGGTTTGTCATCTATTTCTATAATTTTTTTATCCTCTTTACAAGAAAGTAGTACGATGCAACTTAAGATTAATGCTATGTTTTTCATTGCTTGTTCCATTTATAAATAGGGTAATTTAAATGCGCAGATTCATAATTAGGACTGCGCTTATGAATCCAATCTAATTGTCGGTAATTATTTTTTCTAAAGTCTTCATCTGCTTTTTTAATGGAGTCAAATTCTTTTTGCAGCGTTTTATTTTCTTCTAAAAGGCTTCTAGCTGTTGCTTCAAAAACATAGGTAGAAAAACCTTCTTTTTGTTGCAAAATAGTGTCAAAATAATTCCATTTAAAAAAGGAATCTTGGCCTGTAGGTTCCAGCGTTTCTAGGATGTATCTTAATCCTGGTTGCTGGGTTGGGATAAGGATATCGCTTTCGCGAAAGCGTAACTCCTCAACATGCTCTTCAACTCTTACATTACTGTGAGGATAGTGACCTTCATAAGCATTATTTGCGGTACGATAGTCGGCTATGCGATATCGAGTAACAGTTAAAGTGGTATCATTTGTCACGAATTCCATCTGGATATTATTGCGTCGCATCAATTCAATAACTTTCCACTGACCTTGAGGTATCACATAATAGTCAGGAATGGAAATGCTATCTGTTCCAGTAAAATGATTTTTATATACTGTTTTTTTAGTAAATGGTTGAGAACGATCATAGGTCATTAAGTCATTTCCTGTCACAGCGCTGGTAGTTGTCACAGCTTCATAACCCATGAAATTCAATGTATCAGCTTTTGCATTATTGAGTTTGTGATTCATTGCATAATACGAGTCATCACTAAAAGATTTAAAAGATTCTGAGCGCACTTTTTTAATAGTTTCTATGTTTTCAGAACCTATAGCAATCATTTCTTCCATAATAGCTTTAGTTCCCATAACTCGATCTTTATAGGGTTTAAGCATATGCGTTTCTACCATCATTCCTAATGTATTCCATAAACTGGTATAACCGGTTGAGTATCTAGGATGATCCATAAATTGAGAGAATCCATTTTCTGGTGAAGAACCCCAGACATTTACATAAGGTGTGATAGGTAAATTTCTTTTTTCTAATCTCGTTTCTAGTTCAGGTTGTAGTTGATCATGTAAATAGTTACCTGCTTCGTGTCCTAGTTTATCATGCTGTGTAAATAAATGGGTAAGTGTGTATTGATAATCTGCTCCATTGCTTACATGATTATCGATAAAAATGTCTGGATTTATCTGGTGATAGATGTCATAAAAGGCAAGAACGTTATGGGAGTCTGCCTTTATAAAATCTCTATTGAGATCGTAGTTGCGAGCATTACCTCTAAAGCCATATGATTCTGGACCATTTTGATTAGTTCTTGTAGAAGTGTTGCGATTTAAAGCACCTCCTACATTATAAACAGCAATGGCACTGAAAATTAAGTTTTCTGGAGCGTCTATGTTACCTACAGCTAGATCTCTCATTAACATCATAGTGGCGTCTATTCCATCGCTTTCGCCAGGATGAATACCATTGTTAATGAGAATTTTGATTTTATCTTCATTGACGCTGTTCCAGTCAATTGAATTTTTAGAATAGCTGATAAGGTGTAGCGGTTTACCGCTATCAGTAGATCCTATTTCTTCCATTTCAACACTAGAGAACTCAGCACTCAAGTCTTCGTAGAAAGATATAACTTCTTCATAGGTAGCGGTCTGATTACCATTACCCTTTTCAAACGGTGTTACAAATTCTTTTGTTTCTTGAGTTTGTTCTTCTTGAGTTTTCTGGCCACAAGAGCACAAAAGAAATACAAGAGCAATTGATAGATAATTCTTCATATTATATTCTTACAGAATTAGGTACTAAACTAGTGTAGTCTCCATTATTTCTAATGACATCTCTTACAATGGATGATGAGATATAACTTTTGCCAGAGCTAGTAAGTAAAAATACTGTTTCAATCTCAGATAGTTTTCTATTAGTATGTGCAATGGCTTTTTCAAACTCAAAATCGGCAGGATTGCGCAAGCCTCTTAATATAAAAGCGGCGTCTTGTTCTTTACAAAAGTCGATAGTGAGACCAGAATAAGTCATAACTTTAATTTTGACATCGCTGCCAAATGACTCTTCAATAAATCGCTTGCGTTCTTCAAGAGAAAACATGTACTTCTTATCGGCATTTATACCTATTGCAATAATTATTTCATCAAAAAGTCCTAAACCTCTTTCTATAATATCGTAATGTCCCAAAGTTATAGGGTCAAAACTTCCAGGAAAAACAGCTCTTTTCATGATGTGTGTTGTTTAATAGTATTTTCAATGATATCTGTAAGCACTTCTGTGAGCTTTAAGTGGGATGCCTTTATTTGTTGCGGTATAATACTTTCTTTGCTCATTCCAGGGTTTGTATTTATTTCAATGAAATGAGGTGTTCCTTTATGAAAAATAAAGTCAGCTCTTGCGAGGCCTTTCAGTTTTAATACCTGATAAATACGTCTTGTAATTTCTTGAACGACTATTTTATTTTCTTCTTTAATACGCGCTGGAGTTATTTCTTGAGACTTACCTTCATACTTTGCTTCATAATCAAAGAAATCATTTTCACTCACTATTTCAGTAGGTAAAAGTACATGAATCTTATCGTCTATTTGATAGGCTCCAACTGATACTTCTACGCCGTCTAAGAAGGATTCTATAATTATTTCTTCATCTACCGCAAAGGCCACTTCTAGAGCAGCTTCCATTTCTTTAACTCGATACACTTTAGAAACGCCAAAACTGCTACCACTTCTATTAGCTTTTACAAATAAAGGTAGCCCTATGTTACGGGCAATTAATTCAGCATCGATAGTGTCACCTTTATTAATGTACAAATGGTTTCCAGTAGTTATGTTCCAAGGCTTTAAAACTGCGATACAGTCTCTTTTATTAAAAGTAATCGCACTTTGATAGGAATCACATGAAGTTTGAGGGATATTTAATAATTCAAGATAAGCCTGTAGCTTTCCATCTTCTCCTGGTGTTCCATGAATGGTATTGTAACAACAGTCAAATAAAATATGCTCGTTTTCTATCTTTAAACTAAAATCATTTTTATTGATCTCAAATCGTTGTGACTTTTCATTTAAGTAGTACCATCCTTCTTTCAATATGTGAATAGGGTAGACCTTATAAAGGTCCTTGTTAAGATGCTGAGCGATCACGGCTCCACTTTTAAGGGATATTTCCCACTCGTGAGAATAGCCACCCATTAATACTGCGATGTTTTTCATTGATTTGGTTTTCGCGCAAGCGTCCACAACAAAGTTAAAAAAGTTGTCGTTCTAAGAAGGTATTCTATCCGTATCTTTGTTGCATTATTAACAATTGGAGAAAAATACGCTTATTTTAGCCTTTTAAAATCAACAAATCCCTATGAATTTCTTCAGATTCATTTTTACCAAAACATTTTGGATTCAGGTAGTAATTGCTGCTTTAGTTACCGTTGTGCTTTGTTTTGCTTATCTGTTCTGGTTAGACTGGTACACAAACCACGACCAAAAGATAGAAGTTCCTGACTTAGAAAAACTGACTTTAACAGAGGTTAGAGAACAGTTAAAAGATTTAGATTTACGCAGTAAAATTATAGATAGTACGAGTTATAATCCAGCGTTTAAACCTCGAACAGTAATTGAACAAGATCCACTTGCTGGAAAATTTGTTAAAGAAAACCGTCAGATTTACATTAAAGTAAATGCCTCCGGATACGAGAAAGTACTCGTGCCTAATCTTATTTATAAGACTAAAAGACTAGCCATTCCTACATTAGAAGCATTAGGGTTTAAAATAGGTGAGATTACCTATAAACCTAACATTGCTGAAAACACCGTTCTAGAAATGCGTTATAAAAACAAAAAATTAGAGCCAGGAACTCAGTTACGCAAAACCTCTACCATAGACCTTGTTCTTGCAGACGGTAAAAATCCATCTGCTCGTATAGATGTAAGTGATAATGAATAAAGAAATAGACCACGAAGATTTAGAAGATCAAGGAAAACACGAGCATTATCAATTTACTGCTGGCAGTGGACAAGATCCATTGCGTGTGGATAAATACCTCATGAATTTTATTGAGAATGCAACACGTTCAAAAATACAGCAAGGGATAAAAGAAGGAGCAGTTACTGTAAATGGAGAAATAGTAAAATCTAATTATAAGGTGAAGCCTCATGATGATATACGAGTGTCATTTGATCATCCACCTCATGAATCACTTCTAATTGCTGAAGATATTCCTCTAGATATCGTGTATGAAGACGACCACCTTGTGGTTGTAAATAAGCCTGCAGGAATGGTAGTGCATCCTGGACATGGTAATTACTCTGGTACGTTGATAAACGCTCTTATTCATCATTTTGAAAATTTACCGAACAATTCTAGTAATAGACCTGGACTTGTTCATAGAATTGATAAAGATACGAGTGGCCTTTTAGTAGTGGCCAAAACGGAAGAGGCAATGGCCTATTTATCGGCTCAATTTGCTGCCAAAACCAGTGAAAGAGAGTATATCGCAATAGTTTGGGGTAATTTCACAGAGAAATCAGGAACTGTAGAAGGTAATATCGGGCGTCATCCTAAGAATAGATTACAAAATACGGTATGGTTAGATGATGAGGCCTACAAAGGCAAGCCTGCGGTGACTCATTACACGGTTACAGAAGATTTAGGTTATGTTTCAGTCATAAGCTGTCGACTAGAAACTGGGCGCACGCATCAGATACGTGTTCATATGAAATATATAGGTCATACCTTATTTAACGATGAGCGATATGGCGGTGATAGAATTCTCAAAGGAACTAACTTTACAAAGTACAAACAGTTTGTAGACAACTGTTTCAAGGTTTTGCCTCGTCAGGCGTTGCATGCTAGAACACTAGGTTTTGAGCATCCGCACACAAAAGAATGGATGAGTTTTACCAGCGTTGTTCCTCAGGATATGGTAGAATGTATTGAAAAGTGGCGCGTTTATGCAGAGAATTCTAAAGATATGTAGTGTGAAGTAGGTTTTTATACCGCTTTCGCGAAAGCGGAATTACAACCATCACAATAAAATATTTCAAGCAGATTAGTTTTCTAAGATCTTTTAAGTTGATGGAACGATCTTGACTGCATCGATAAATTTCATAGTTGTATAGAGAACTTAACTAGATTTTGAGAATTGTAATCTATTCTAGATAGTATTTTTACTATTCAAATTTCTTAGTTATGAAAATCTTACTTTCACCAGCAAAATCATTAGATTATGAAACTAAATTGCCTACTTCAAGAGGTACGCAATCTCTATTTTCAGAAGATGCGATCAAGATCAATGCAAAACTGGAGCGTATGAGTAAAAAGGAAGTCGGAGAGCTCATGCATATTTCTGATAAACTCGCCGATTTAAATTACCAGCGTTATAAAGAGTTTGAAGAGGATTTCACTAAAGAAAACGCACGTCCCGCCATTTATGCTTTTGCAGGAGATGTTTATACTGGTTTTGATGCTTATAGTCTCGACACAGATTATTTAGACTTTGCACAAGACTCACTTCGCATTTTATCAGGTATGTATGGTTATTTAAGACCCTTAGATTTACTACAGCCATATCGATTAGAGATGGGTACGTCTTTGCCTATAGAGAGAAATAAAAATCTTTATGAATACTGGAAGGACAAAGTGACACCAAGATTAAATAAGGAGATCGATAAAGATGAATTACTAGTCAATCTAGCAAGTAATGAATATTTCAAGGTGATCGATAAAAAAAATCAGGAAGGAAAATTAATTACTCCTGTATTTAAAGATTACAAAAATGGAAAGCTTAAAGTTATTTCATTTTTTGCCAAAAAAGCCAGAGGTAGTATGGCAAGATATCTTGTAGAGAATAAAATCGATTCTTTAGATGGTATCAAAAACTTTGCTGTAGACGATTATAAATTTTCAGAAAGCGAAACCGTTAAGGAAAATGAGCCTGTTTTTGTGAGATAAACTTTATCTTTAGTCTATGGATGAAGATCATGCTCATTTTTCTATTAAGGAGTGGTCGTTAAATGACAGGCCACGAGAGAAATTACTTCATAAAGGAAGTTCCTCACTATCAGAAGCAGAGTTGATTGCTATTTTGATAGGTAGTGGGACTCGTAAAATGAGTGCTGTAGATTTAAGCCGTATCATCGTAAATGATGCTGGAAATTCTTTGGATACTTTAGGTAAAAAAAGTCTCAAAGATTTAATGAAATATAAAGGAATAGGTGAGGCAAAGGCTATTACTATCGCCGCTGCACTAGAATTAGGTAAGCGCAGAGCAATGGAAATGCCAGTAGAGCTTCCTAAGATCACCTCTTCTAATGATGCCTTTAGAATAATGCAGCCTATTTTAGGAGAATTGCCTCACGAAGAATTTTGGGTAATGTTACTCGATAACAGCCATAAAGTCTTAGAAAAGAAAAATATAAGTATAGGTGGTATTACAGGAACTCTCGTAGACACTCGGTTGGTCTTTAAAAAAGCGATCGAGGCAGGTGCTGTAGCCATGGTACTCTCTCATAATCACCCTAGTGGCAATTTAAAACCAAGTATGCAGGACAAAGCGCTCACCATAAAATTAGTGGAAGCAGGAAAATTACTAGACATAAAAGTACTCGATCACTTGATCATAACACAACAAGGTTTTTACAGCTTTGCAGACGAAGGACTGATCTAATGATATTAATTTATTGTTCTCATATCACCTCTCGTAAAGAGTATATCTTTAAACATATATTCAAGCGACTGATGTTGCAAGATTTCAAGTTCACCTCAGATGTAAGTGAGTTTGTTAGTCATTCTGGTGTTAAATTTAGTTATGGATCAAAACCACTAGGAGAGGAGCTGTTTATATGGTCTCAAGGTTTACTCGATGAAAGCGGCATCGATGATTATGAGATCGAATATCATAAATGGGAAGATCTTCCAGTATTTTTTAAAGCGCCTGGTAATAGCACAATTCCATTTGATATTTTTGCTGCTTCTTTCTACTTATTATCTAGGTATGAAGAATATTTACCACAAGTTAAGGATGATTTAGGTCGTTACAGCGCAAAAGAAAGTGTAGCAGTAAAAGGCAATTTTATTATGATGCCTTTGGTGGATTTATGGGTAAGAAAATTTTTAATTCTTATTAATCGCAGCTTTGACGTGAGCCTTAAAAGAGAACAGAAATTCAATACAACGGTAGCAATTGAAGTTTCTTCTTTTTATAAATATACAAGTCGTGGTATTATTGATAATGTTTTAATGCTGTGGCAACATTTAAGGAGATTTAAATTAAGACACTTCGTCCAGCAAATTTTAGTTCTTTTTGGAATTAAAACTGACCCTTATGATAACTATGAACGATTAATAGAGATTATAAGATCAAAATGGAGCTATAAAAGAAAGTCTATTGTCTCTAAAGACGATATGATTTTTTTCTTTCACTTAGGCAGCTACAATCGTATGGATAATGGAACGGTTTATAGATATAGAGAGTATAGAGAATCCATCAAGAAAATAGGGGATTATGTGGACATAGGTTTACGGTATTCTTTCTATTGCAACGATAAAGAGCTGAAATCTCAAAGTAAAAAGTATGAGGAGATCTCTAATAGGCCTTTGAGAAAAACTATGGCAGCTTATTCAAAAATTGTTACTCCTGGACATTATAAACGTCTTGTAGAAACTGAAAAGTTAGAAGATTATAGTATGGGTTATGAAACGATGCCAGGCTTTAGAGCAAGTACGAGTCATCCATTTTATTTCTATGACTTAGATTATGAGGTTCAAACTCCTTTACTAATTCATCCTTACGCATTGCATTATAAGAGTATCTCAGGAAACATGCTCAACGGACAAAAACAAATTGTGCGACAGTTAAAACAAAGAGTGATTGAAGTTTCTGGTTCTTTTATTGTGATGTTTGATTATAGTCAATTTGAAAAAGGTTTAAAGAGTCACGCGACTACACTACTAGAATACATTTATGAAAAAGAAATTTAATAACATTAAACATATATTTTTTGATTTAGATCATACATTGTGGGATTTTGATCTCAATAGTAAGCTAGCGTATAAGCAAATATTTGAGGAATATGCTATCGAACTAGATTTAAATCATTTTATATCAATTTATGAACCTTTAAACCTTCAATTCTGGAGAATGTTTAGGGAAAATAAAATCTCTAAAGAGGATTTACGTTATCAAAGGCTTAAGACTGCTTTTGACGCATGTGATTATTTTGTAGAAGATGCAAAAATTAATCTCTTTGCAGATTTATACATCAAGTACTTACCTAATTACAATAACTTATTTGAAGGATGTATAGAAATGCTGGATTCGCTCCAAGACAAGTTTAAACTACATTTGATTACCAACGGATTTAACGGAGTTCAACAAGATAAAGTCAAAAACTCTGGTCTAGATAAATATTTTGATGTGGTTCTTACAGCAGAAACTGCAGGTGTAAAAAAACCTGATTCTAAAATATTTTATCAGGCGCTAGAATTGGCCGGTGCATCAAAAGAAGAAAGCCTTATGATAGGAGATAGTTATGAAGCTGATATCAAAGGAGCGCAAAATGTAGGGATTGCTACTATATGGTTTCACATTACTGATCAAGATATACCCAGTAACGAGGTTGTAGTTCATCAATTAAAAGAAATTCAGCCATTGTTGTTATAGTTATAATGATCTTTCCATCTTTTCTGTAGAAAGTCTTTTTGAGATTGTTCTCTAGGATTATTGCCAGGCTCGTAAATTTTGGTTTGACTTAATTCTGTTGGTAAAAAATCATAGAATGCAAAATTCCCAGAATAATCATGGGCGTATTTATATTCATCACCATAACCTAGTTCCTTCATGAGCTTTGTAGGAGCATTTCTCAAGCCTAATGGCACAGATAGATCACCAGTTTCTTTTACTATGCGTTGAGCATTTCCTATAGCCAGATAGCTCGCGTTGCTTTTTAATGAAGTAGCTAGGTAAATAGCACACTGGCTCAAGATAATTCTTGATTCAGGATAGCCTATGGTAGAAACAGCTTGAAAGGTATTATTTGCCATGATTAGGGCAGTAGGGTTTGCGTTCCCAATATCTTCAGATGCAAGAATAAGCATTCTACGCGCTATAAATTTTAAGTCCTCGCCACCTTCTATCATGCGAGCCAGCCAGTATACAGCCGCATTAGGATCGCTTCCTCTTATGGACTTTATAAATGCACTGATGATGTCATAATGCTGCTCTCCAGTTTTATCATATCGAGCTGGATTTGCTTGCACTTGAGATAAGACAAGTTTATTAGTTATTTCAACCTCTGACCCTTCTATAGAATTTACCACAAGTTCAAATACGTTTAATAACTTACGGGCATCACCACCACTTATACGTATTAACGCATCTGTTTCGGTTATTTTAATATCCTTTTCTGACAAGGTTTTATCAATTCTGATGGCTCTTTTCAATAGATTTTCTAAATCCGCTTTCGCGAAAGCTTCTAAAACATACACCTGACAGCGTGAAAGTAGTGCTGGAATAACTTCAAAGCTTGGGTTTTCTGTGGTGGCACCTATCAATGTGACCCAACCTTTTTCTACAGCCCCTAACAAAGAATCTTGCTGTGATTTACTAAAACGATGGATCTCATCTATGAAGAGTATAGGGTTTTTTGCGGTGAATAATCCTCCAGCGCTTTTTGCTTTATCAATAACTTCACGTATATCTTTCACGCCACTGTTAATAGCACTTAAGGTATAAAAAGGTCTTTTACTTTCTTGTGCGATAATATTAGCAAGTGTAGTCTTTCCAGTTCCTGGAGGTCCCCATAAAATAAGTGAAGGTGTGGTTCCATTAAGTATATGTTGTCTCAATGTACCTTGATCACCTACGAGGTGAGATTGGCTTAAGTATTCTTGTAAATTATTAGGCCTGATACGCTCGGCAAGTGGTATTTGTTGCATTTTACAAAATTAGAGCTTCTTAGGATGATGTACAATTAAGAATTGTGCATTGTTCGTTAATTGTCACGACACCATGGCAGTAAATCTAAATGGTCTTTTTATTGATATTGTTGTAAAGATGAAAGATTCAGAATATTTCAAATTTGATGCTATTACAATAGTTCCTGCGATTGCTTTTGTATTTACAATGTGGCTGGTGTATTGGTTAGAAATTAAATTCCATTTTAGATTTACAGATAATGGTATTAGACCAGATAAATTATCAGGCTTGCAAGGTGTGTTATTTGGACCATTTATTCATTCTGGATTAAAGCATCTTTGGAGCAACACTTTACCATGTATCATCTTGATAACAGCTCTAGTTTACTTTTATAGAAACATATCGACAAGAGTCTTGTTAATCGGAATTCTTGTTACTGGAGTTTTAACATGGTTTATAGGAAGACCTTCTTATCATATAGGAGCGAGCGGTGTGGTGTACATGCTTGCTGCCTTCTTATTTTTCAAAGGCGTTTTTACGGGACATTATAAAATGCTCGCGCTGACTTTTCTTGTCGCTTTTTTTTATGGTAGTCTGGTATGGTATGTATTGCCCATTGAAGAAGGAATTTCTTGGGAAGGGCATTTAAGCGGTGCGATTGCAGGAGTTCTTCTTGCTCTATTGACTCCAAACAAACTGCCTGAAAAAAGAAAGTTCCAATGGGAATTAGATCATTACAGTGAGGAAGATGATCCTTTTATGCGTCATTTTGATGCTGACGGTAATTTCATAGAACTAGATGAGGAAGAGTAATTGTAAAAGGAATGATGTCATTTCACATTATAATCGCTGGCGTAAAGTTTCATACAACATAGCTCCACAAGCTACTGATACATTTAATGACGCTATATCTCCTCGCATAGGAAGTTTAACTTTGTGATCTAGTATTTTTAGAGTAGAAGGATTGATTCCTTTTTCCTCGCTACCCATAACTATAGCCATCGGTTGGTTTAAATCGATGTCATATATCAAGTCATCAGCTTTCTCATTTGCTCCAGCGGTTTTTATTCCATAAGCTTGCATCAGGAATACAGCATCTTTAATATGGTTAACTTTACAAATGGGTATATTAAAAACAGCTCCTACACTAGTTTTTACAGTAGCTGCATTTACTGGTGCACTGCCTTTTTCTGAAATAACGATAGCGGTAACTCCTGTGCATTCTGCTGTTCTTATGATAGCCCCAAAATTTCTAACATCTGTGACACCGTCTAATAGCAGAAATAAAGGCTTGCTCTCTCCATCTATATTTTCCAGAATTTGTTCTAAGCTATGGAATTGAATAGGAGAGATGCTAGCAACTGCTCCTTGATGATTCCCTCGAGCGAGATGGTTTAACTTTTCAATCGGTACGTAAGAAGTTGTGATGTTATTCTTTCTTGCAATGTTTTTCAATTGCTGCATTAAAACGCCATCACCGTCTTTTAACAAGTAGACCTTAGATATTTCTTTCTCACTTTCTATGGCCTCTATTATAGCTCTGATCCCGTAGATAAAAGTCGTTTTTTCCATGTTGTAAAGGTAGTTTTATTTATTTGAGTTTTGAGCATAAAAAAGCCCAAGCATAGGCTTGGGCTTTTAAAATTAATTGAGATCAATATTTAACTATTGATTCACACAAAATTGTCTAGTTTGTGAAGCACCAAATGCGCCACCACCACTTGCAAATGTTAGAATAGAACAAGTGATAGTATAATCACCAGTATTATTTTGATCTACTTGACCATCACCATAAGAATCAGTGATAGTAGCAGTGTAACAACCATCGGCTAAAAAGATATCCTCAGTATACGTTTGAACACCTCTTGATAGAGCCGGCATTGTGTAAACTACATTACCAGTAGCGTCATCAGTGATAAAGAAACCAGTCTCTTCAGCAAAAGTATCTGTATTGATGGTAAATGTTGCATCGTTACAAACAACTTGTTTGAAGTATTCTATCTCCAAAATAGTACCAAAGATATCAGTACTATCGCTAGTTGCTCTAATACTAAAAGTATCTGTTTCACCATCGCCTAAGTTAATAGCTCCAAAGTCAAAATTCACAGAAGCTGTTCCATCTAAAGAATTTGCAGGGACAGTTATTGTTCCTAAAGAAACTCCGCCACCAGTAGGAGCATCTCCTACATATTCTAGTCCAAAAGTTCTAGTTTCAGTCGACGAATTTGTAATTACTACAGGAAATGTTTCTGTAATTCCAGTAGTTGGAACAGAAACTTGAGCAAATGTCTCATTTAGGCCTACAGCAACACCGTCATACGTATTAAGTACTTCATGTTCTAAAGGATCAGCATCACAACTTATAAAAACTGTGGCTACCAAAGCCATCCATATTATTAAATATTTTTTCATCTTTTTAAATTTTTAATTATTAGTAACCTCTGTTTTGTACAAGGTTTAAATTCTCCAATAACCAGCTTTGTTGAAGTGGTAATTGAAATCTGAAATCTCCTGCTGGTAATGTTTGCTCAGGAAGAACTACACCAGTACCATCTGCTAAATGTCCATTTCCAGATCGTACAACTCCTACTGTATAAGAAGAAGGAATACCACTTACACCTTGAAGTCTTTTAATAGTAAACCATCGGTCACTTGATTCAAACGCTAATTCTTTTCTTCTTTCTAACATGATAGCATCAAATAAAGCATCACCAGTTTCTCCGCCTGTGAATGAAGAATATCTTGCATTTCTAAGAATGTCAAGAGTTGCTAAAGCACTTGCTTCAGATACTGATGTGTCTAAATATTGAGCTTCTGCTAGGTTAAGAATAACTTCTTCTACTCTTAAGTAACGACCGTTATTTAAACCTTGTTGTTGAGAACCTTGGATATACTTATTCACGGCGATCCAATTATTTTGAATCACGAAGTAAGCTGCTATTCTTTCTGGTTCAGTAGCTTGATCATATAAGTCGTAGAAAGCTTTGTCAGCATTATATTCTGTTACAAGATTAGTACCAGCTCCTTGACTAAAGTTAGTATCTAATAGTTCATCACCAATAATAAATGGCAATTCAAATAATACACCTGCTGAATTTGCAGTTGTCCATAAACCACCTAGTTCAGATGCCTGAGCAGGACTTACAGTACTTACAACTGGCTGAGCAAATTGTATTACTCTTTGGTAGTTACCTTGATGTAAAGCAACACGACTAATTATACCACGAACTACATTCAAATCAAACCTAGTTTTGTCACTAGCGTTTGCAGATCCTATTAAAGAAATAGCTGAATCTAAATCTGCATTTATTAGGTCATACGTTTCTTGAACAGTCGCAACTCTACTCGGTGAACCTGTTGGATCAAAAGATAATGGGTAAGCAACACCAATTGATTGGTTTGAATTAGCAGACTGTGTAGGTATTTCACTATAAAGACGTGCAACATCAAAAAGTAATGATGCTCTTAAGGCTAATGCCTCTCCTCTAATTTGGTCTTTAACTGTTCCATCTTCTAGATTATCTAGGTTATCAAGTATAAGATTTACTCTTGCAACCGAAATATAGGCTTGGTTATAAAGTACAGTAGGAGTCGTGTTATCATTATATTGCCAGTTATGGCTTCTAAAGTTACTTCTACGCCCATCAGGATTTGATATAAGATTATCTGCTAGCAGGTCTCCAGTTATGATAAAGTCTCCAGATGCCCCAGACCCACCGTAGTAGCCTACGGTTTTCATTCGGCTATATACACCTCTCAGTGCAGAGTTAAACTCTTCTTCTGTTTGAAAGAAGTTTTCAATTACGATACTATCAGGATCTTCCTGAAAGATATCTTCGTCGTCGCATGCACTAAACATAAGTGCAATTAGCAATAGTTTAAATATATTTTTCATTTCTTATTATTTTTTTTATTAAAATCTAAAGTCTACTCCAAAACTCCAAGATTGAACTTGCGGATAGTTGTTAATGTAAACAGCACCATTAATGGTTGCAGCGTTTTCACTAGAACCTACACCAACCTCTGGATTCCCTTCAAAGTTAGACCATATAGCTAGGTTTTGTCCTTGTGCATAAACTCTAAGAGATTTTACACCTGTTTTACCCAGTTGATCCTCGTTGAATGTATAACCTAAAGTTAGGTTTCTGAATGCTAAATAAGATCCATCTTGTAAAAACTGAGTTGTACCAGTTTCAATACCAGCGGTAGTTGGTCTTGCTAATACGTTTGTATCTCCCGGTTGTCTCCAGAAATTTGAAGCACCTACAAATCTGTTACTTTGCCATTGTGAAGCATCGTACATATTAGCTGCTTGTAAATTATAGATATAGTTACCATAAGTATAGTTGAAATTAGTTGCAAGATCAAAACCTTTGTAATCAGCTCTGAATCCAAATCCTCCATAAAGTGATGGAAGAGGTGATTTATCTTCGATAGCTACTGCATTTTGAGCACTAAATATGTTAGTTAGATCACCATTTGCATCTAAATACAACGCCTCCCCATTTGCTGGGTTAACTCCTGCATAACGAACTAAATAATGTGTAAAAGGCTCAAGTCCTTCTCTTGCGATAACTTGTCCACCAGCATATCCTGTAAATTCTTCTTCAACAGCTAATGATGTAATTTCTGCATCAATAAAGGTTGCATTTCCAAATACGGTAAGATTTAAACCTTCTGGGTCACGAAGAATATCATAACTCAAGTCAATTTCTACACCTTGAACACGACTGTCTCCAAAGTTGTTGAAACCTGTAAAGCTTCCAGCCTCTTCTGAGAAATCATCTTGAAATATAAAGTCTTTACGTGTGTCTTGAAATAAATCAACTTTACCGCGTAATCTCGATCCTTGTAATAATTGGAAAGCTAGTCCAACATTTATCTTCTCATTAGTTTCCCATGTTACATCTGGGTTTGCAATAGTTGTGCTAGGTATAGCAGCATTATCAAAACCATAAGAACCAGCAGTACTTATTGTTGTAAAGTTTGAGTATAAACCTAATACACTATCATCTCCTAATGTACCATATGATCCTGTTAAAACTAATCCTTTTACAAAATCAACATCTTCCATAAAGCTCTCCTTGTGAATGTTCCATGATCCAGAAGCTCCAAAGAAGGTACCATATTGATTGTTAAAACCAGTTCTTGAAGAACCATCGCGTCTTACATAACCATTAAAAGAATATTTATTATCATAAGTATAGTTTACAACTCCTAATAAACCTGTTCTCGTCACCCTGCTTCTATCTGTAAAACCATCTTGTGTTATTAAAGATGCTAAATTCTGAGTGTTCTGAAAGTTATTTGGGAATCCTTGACTACTTAAAGATATTCTGTAAAAATTCTCACTTTGGTATTCTGATGCTGCTGTAACTTTTATGTCATGAACACCAAAAGATTTTCCATAAGTAATTTCATTTCTCCAGTTGTAATCTAAATCGTCAATAGAGTTATCATTTTTAGTTCCACCTGGGTTACCGATAAATTGATTCAGTCTTGCAGCTGGTCTTAAAAAGTTTTCAGATTGTCTTCTGTCATATACAGCACCAAATTGAGTTCTTACCTTTAAGTTGTCTTGGATGAAATATTCTGCAAATCCAGAACCAAATAAACGTAAATTCCTCACTTGTTGTTGAGTATTAAGTACTTCATCTAATGCTTGGTAGTTTACAAGACCATTTAATGGACCGTTTACACCACCAGGACTAATTATTTGATTTCCGTCGGCGTCAGTTATAAATAAAGTCTCATAAGGGTTATTTCTCAATTCAGATTGAAAAATAGATTGTACATTGTTTCTATCTCTAGGATCATCTCTTTCTGAGTAAGAACCATTTACTGTATAACCAATATTAAACTTCTTAGTTACATTAACATCACTTTTGAAAGATGCTGAGATTCTTTCAAAACCACGATATCCTCTAACTATACCTTCGTCGTTATCATATCCTAATGAAAAACGGTTTCTTGCAGTTTCAGTACCATTTGTTATAGAAAAGTTATAAGATTCAGTAATACCTGTCTCATAATATTCATCTCCCCAATTAGTATTGGTAGCAGCAGCAGCATCTATTTCTGCTGGCGTTAACGACCTTCCTAGACCAATAGGGTTTCCTGCGGCATTAGTGATACCAGAAAGTTCATTCTCAAATTCTAATTTTTGACGTGAATTCATTAAATCAACTCTGATAGGGAATCTTTCTGTAAAACCATATCTAGTATTGAAGTTAATTTCACTCTTTCCTGATTTAGCAGATTTAGTTGTAATTACAACAACACCATTTGCACCACGACTACCATAAAGAGCAGTTTGAGATGCATCTGTCAATACTTGAAGAGATGCTATGTTGTTAGAGTTAATTGCAGGAACGTCTACAGCGTTCATATATGTTCCATCAACAACGTATAATGGATTTTGCAATCCAGCAGATGGGCTAAATGCACCTCTTACATTTACGTTTGCTGACGCTCCAGGAGCTGGTGAATTTGCAACAACATTTACACCAGACATTTGACCTTGCATTGCGCGGTCAATTGACACTGGTCCTACTGTAGCGGCAAGTTCTTGAGTTCCCATGGAGGAAACTCCATTTTCTCTCTCTTCACCTACGTCAAACACACTACCTGTAATAACAATCTCAGCGAGTGAGTTATTTTGCATATTTACATTAATGCTCGTTTGATTTCCTACAAGAATTTCTTGTGTATCGTAACCTGTGTAAGAGATTACTAAGGTGTCTTCTGGACTGGCTTGTATGGTAAAATTACCATTAAAGTCAGTTGACGCAAACGTCGAAGTACCTTTGATTAACACAGTCGCTCCAATAATCTCGTCCCCATCGGGACCAGTTACCTTACCGGTAACAGTTTGCTGTGCAAAAGCTACTTGCACAACTAACGCTAGTAAAAGCGTCAAAATTCCATTTAATTTTGTTTTCATGTTTAGATTTATTTGAATTAGCCAGCTCCAAAAATCAAAAAAAGAACTTAATAAAACAACTTTTATCGACTCTATTTATAGGATTTGTTAAGATGCACATAACATTAAGCTAACATTTCAGAAGTTAATTCTTAGGTTTATATGAGCTACAGTGCTGGATAAGTCCACTTTAGCACCTTCAAAACGGCCGTTTGCAATGCTTAAATTTAATATTCCTGCGTTTGTTAAAATTGCTATTCCACCTCCATAACCGTAGAGTTTATCCAGCTTTTTACTGTTAAAATTCTCAAATATGCCTATATCTAGAATGCTGTGCAGGTAAATTTGATCGTTTAGACAGTATCTATACTCAGTTGCGAGCGTGGTATAGAAAGAGCTATCTATGCTGTTTTGGTTAAATCCTCTAATACTTCCTGTTCCACCGAATTGATAAAGTTCATTGAATTGGATATTATCAGAGTTCAAATAGCGACCTCTCAAGTGGCCTAAAAACTTACTTCTATTACTTAGATGCAATAATTTTAAAAGGGTTGCGTCTATAGTGAACTGATTTTCGTTTTTTTGGTTCAACTGGCGATTATAGCCACCTAAGCTTAGTTCAATTTTCACGTTTTCAGGCATCAATTGATCATTTGATCTGATATGGTAACTTGTAAGTAGTTCTAGTCCGTTTGTTTTAATGTCGTTAATTCCAAGTTCATTTTCTAAAGCATTAGAGATGGTGTTAATATAATTGATGCCTAAATGAGTCTGCCAGGAAGGTTTGTAATAAGTCCCGGCTTTTATGGATGTCCTTTGATAAGTGCTATCTCTTCTTTGTATGTTTAGCTCTAGTTGGGTTCCTATGGAGCTGTTCCAGAGGTAAGGAATGTTTATTTTGGTAATTAATTGGGTTTGATCTTCGTTGTCATTGCGGTATTCTAAATTGAAACTCTCAGCTCTATTGAAGTTGTTCTCAAGCCGGAGATTAATAAAACCGTTGAGTTCTATATTGCCATTTTCGGAGTTATTAAAACCTAGTAATCCTTCTGCATAGTTGACATCCTTCTTTTCAAGAAATAGAAAAACGGTTGTGCTGTCTTTTTTAAACAAAACCTCAGTTTTTTTTGTCATGTTGACAAATGGTATATTTCTGATGTGATTCTCTATTCTTTCAATATTTTTCATATTGTAGAGATTATTGTTCTTTAAGAATTGATTAATCGTTCTTTCAGGGAACTTTTGATAACCCTTTATTTCAAATCGGTCAATGCGTCTTTGAGAGTTTAATTTAATTTTCAAAGCAGCGTTTATAGTGTCGCTAGAATTTAAAGTAATGTCGGTAATTTGGGTAGTGGCAAATGGAAAGCCTTTTTCAATTAATTGGTTATTTAAGTCTTCTAAATATTCTTCAAGTTCTTCAATAGGTATTTCTTTCCGCTTTCGCGAAAGCGAGATAGTTTTCATTTCATTCTGAAGTTCGTCACTTGTTTCAAAAACCACGATATTGTATTTCTTATTTTTTACAATAGAAATACCATTTGTGGAATCATTAATTTTAGTAATAGGTAAAGAAGTCGCGTTAAGGAACCCTTTTTTGATAAAATTAGAAACAATGCTATCGTTTACTTCGTTTGATTTCTTCTTCGATATCGTAATGAAAGTACTGTCTATGGGGTGCTTCAGGCTTTTTTGAAAGCTTATTTGTAGGTACTGATTTTGAGATAGAGCTGTGTGAGCAATTAATATATATATAATAAGGACAAAATAATATTTCAATTTATGCTTTTTAAAATCATTCAAAACTATGGTTTAACGTGCAAAGAAGACAAAATCTTATTCTTTTTTAAAAGATATTCTAAATATTTGAAAGTGAGGTTTGAATAACTCATTTTTATTCATACCTTTGCCGACCCTTAAAATAGGGATTAATTTATTAGCGTAAAACAATATGCCAACGATTTCACAATTAGTACGTAAAGGAAGAGCCAAAATAACCAAGAAGAGTAAATCGGCTGCTTTAGATTCTTGTCCTCAACGTCGTGGAGTGTGTACTCGTGTTTACACAACTACACCTAAGAAACCTAACTCAGCAATGAGAAAGGTAGCTAGGGTTAGACTTACTAACGGTAAGGAAGTAAATGCCTACATTCCAGGAGAAGGACATAATCTACAAGAGCACTCGATAGTATTGGTTAGAGGTGGAAGGGTAAAAGATTTGCCAGGAGTTAGATACCACATTGTACGTGGAGCACTGGACACCGCAGGTGTTGCAGACCGCACGCAACGTAGATCTAAGTATGGTGCAAAACGCCCTAAGAAGTAAACAATTTTTAAAAAGTCTATGCATGCTCTGTTTAGATTTTTTTAATTAACAATTTCAACAAGAAGAAATGAGAAAAAGACAGGCCAAGAAACGTCCTATCCTTCCGGATCCACGTTTTAACGACCAGCTAGTGACTCGCTTTGTAAACATGATGATGTTACATGGTAAGAAGTCTACAGCATTCAAGCTTTTCTATGATGCAATGGATATCGTAGAAGAGAAAAATCAAGACGAAGAAAAAACTTCTTTAGAAGTGTGGAAAGATGCGTTGTCTAACGTTATGCCACACGTAGAAGTACGTAGCCGTCGTGTAGGAGGTGCTACTTTTCAAATCCCAATGCAAATCAGACCAGATCGTAAGATATCTACTGCAATGAAGTGGTTGATAAGTTACTCTCGTAAGAGAAATGAGAAATCGTTTTCTGTACGTTTAGCTTCAGAAATTTTAGCAGCTGCTAAAGAAGAAGGTGCTGCTGTAAAGAAAAAGGTTGACACTCATAAGATGGCTGAAGCAAACAAGGCATTCTCACACTTTAGATTCTAAGGAAATGGCAAGAGATTTAAAATTAACAAGAAACATAGGGATTGCGGCTCATATTGATGCTGGTAAAACAACTACAACTGAGCGTGTCCTTTTTTATACAGGAGTTTCACACAAGATAGGTGAAGTGCATGATGGTGCTTCTACTATGGACTGGATGGAACAAGAGGCTGAAAGAGGTATTACAATTACTTCTGCAGCTACAACATGTGAATGGGTTTTTCCTAAAGAAAATGGGGAGCCTACTCCAGAAGCGCAAGAATATCATTTTAATATTATCGATACTCCTGGTCACGTAGATTTTACTGTTGAAGTAAATAGATCTTTGCGTGTACTAGATGGTTTAGTATTTCTTTTTAGTGCAGTTGATGGTGTTGAACCACAATCTGAAACTAACTGGAGATTAGCAGATAATTACAAAGTGCCACGTATTGGTTTTGTAAATAAAATGGACCGTCAGGGAGCTAACTTTTTAGAAGTATGTTCTCAGGTGAAAAGCATGCTTAAATCAAACGCTGTACCTATTGTTTTAAACATAGGTGAAGAAGATGGTTTTAAAGGTATTGTGGATCTTGTAAAGAACAGAGCTACGGTATGGCATGAAGATAACTTCGGATCAACATTTGATGTTGTGCCTATTCCAGAAGATATGAAAGAAGAGGTGCGTCAGTATCGTGCTAATCTGATAGAAGAGGTAGCGAGTTATGATGAAAATCTTCTAGAGAAATTTATGGAGGATGAAGACTCTATTACAGAGGAAGAAGTGCACAACGCATTGAGAGCTGCTGTAATGGATATGGCTATCATACCTATGGTTTGTGGTTCTGCATTTAAAAATAAAGGTGTGCAGTTTTTATTAGATGCTGTATGTCGTTATTTGCCATCGCCATTAGATAGAGATAGTGTTATCGGTACTAATCCTGATACTGATGAAGAAGAAAGACGCAAGCCAAGTGTAAAAGAGCCGTTTTCAGCTCTTGCATTTAAGATAGCAACTGATCCTTTTGTTGGTCGTTTAGCATTCTTCCGTGCTTACTCTGGTCGTTTAGATGCAGGTTCTTATATATTAAATAATCGTTCTGGTAAAAAAGAACGTATCTCTCGTATCTATCAAATGCATTCTAATAAACAAAATGCAATTGACTTTATTGAAGCCGGTGATATTGGTGCTGCTGTAGGTTTTAAAGATATTAAAACTGGAGATACCATGTCAGATCAAGACCATCCTATCGTTTTAGAATCGATGGATTTCCCTGATCCGGTAATCGGTATCGCTGTTGAGCCTAAAACTAAGGCCGATGTTGATAAAATGGGTATGGCTTTAGCTAAATTAGCTGAGGAAGATCCTACATTCCAAGTTAGAACTGATGAGGCTTCTGGTCAAACTATCATTTCTGGAATGGGAGAGTTGCACTTAGACATCATTGTTGACCGTATGCGTCGTGAGTTTAAGGTAGAGCTTAACCAAGGTGCTCCACAGGTTGAATACAAAGAGGCTTTAACAAGATCAGCTGATCACAGAGAAACTTATAAAAAGCAATCTGGTGGTCGTGGTAAATTTGGTGATATCGTATTTACGATGGAGCCAGCTGAGGAAAATGAAGAAGGTAAGATAGAAGAAGGTCTTCAATTTATCAATAAAATTAAAGGTGGTAACATTCCTAAAGAATTTATCCCTGCAATTGAAAAAGGATTCCGTGAGGCTATGAAAGCTGGCCCACTTGCTGGATTTGAGATGGATAGTATGAGAGTAACGCTTACAGATGGTTCTTTCCACCCTGTAGATTCTGATGCTCTTTCTTTCGAACTTGCTGCAAAAATGGGTTATAAAGCTGCTGCAAAATCTGCAGGAGCAGTAATATTGGAGCCTATGATGAAGCTAGAGGTTATCACTCCAGAAGAAAATATGGGTGATATCGTAGGTGACTTAAACCGTCGCCGTGGTCAAATGAACGACATGGGAGATCGTAATGGTGCAAAAGTTGTAAAGGCTGATGTTCCGCTTTCTGAGATGTTTGGTTATGTAACTACATTACGTACGCTTTCATCTGGTCGTGCTACTTCAACTATGGAATTTTCACATTATGCTGAAACTCCATCAAATATTAGTGAAGAAGTAATCGCTGCAACAAAAGGTAACAATTAATATTTCAAACGATGAGTCAAAAAATCAGAATAAAACTAAAATCTTACGATTACATGCTGGTGGATAAGTCTGCTGAAAAAATTGTAAAGACAGTAAAAAGTACAGGTGCAGTGGTAACAGGACCTATTCCTTTGCCAACACATAAGAAAATATTTACTGTTTTAAGATCGCCGCACGTAAACAAAAAGTCTCGCGAGCAGTTCCAATTGAGCTCTTATAAAAGACTTTTAGATATCTACAGCTCCTCTTCTAAGACCATTGATGCTCTTATGAAGCTAGAATTGCCAAGTGGTGTTG
This sequence comes from Nonlabens dokdonensis DSW-6, assembly GCF_000332115.1. Lineage (NCBI taxonomy): Bacteria > Pseudomonadati > Bacteroidota > Flavobacteriia > Flavobacteriales > Flavobacteriaceae > Nonlabens > Nonlabens dokdonensis. Next base: position 598,665 of record NC_020156.1, on the reverse strand, counting down.
AAGTAGAGATCAAGGTTTAATAACTTTTCAAATAAAGTTTTATAGTATTCCGCTTTCGCGAAAGCGGAATACTTTACATTATCAAATAACAATTAAATAATTAATAATATGTCTGGGTTAATAGGAAGAAAAATCGGAATGACTAGTATCTATGATGAAAATGGTAAGAATATGCCATGTACTATCATAGAAGCAGGTCCTTGCGTTGTTACCCAAGTCAGAACTGAAGAAGTAGATGGATATGCTGCTTTACAACTAGGTTTCGATGACAAATCAGACAAGAATGCTTCTAAAGCGGCTCAAGGTCACTTCAAGAAAGCAGGAACTGCTGTCAAGAGAAAAATTGCTGAATTCAAAAGTTTTGATGAGGAGTACAAATTAGGAGATTCAATAACAGTTGATATGTTCACAGAAGGTGAATTTGTAGATGTTTCTGGAACTTCTAAAGGAAAAGGATTTCAAGGTGTTGTTAAACGTCATGGTTTTGGTGGTGTAGGTCAAGCTACTCACGGACAGCATAACCGTTTAAGAGCTCCAGGTTCCATCGGTGCTGCATCTTATCCAGCTCGTGTATTTAAAGGTATGCGCATGGCAGGACAGATGGGTAATGAAAAAGTTAAAGTTCAAAATTTAAGAGTTCTTAAAGTTGTTTCTGAAAAGAACATACTTGTTGTGAAGGGATGTATTCCTGGTCATAAAAATTCTTATGTAATAGTACAGAAATAATGAAGGTAGCAGTATTAGATTTAAAAGGAAAAGAAACTGGTCGTCAGGTAGAATTGTCTGATGATGTATTCGGTATCGAGCCTAGTGATCACGCGATCTATTTAGATGTAAAGCAATATCTAGCAAATCGTCGTCAAGGTACGCATAAGGCTAAGCAAAGAGCTGAAATAGCTGGTAGTACTAGAAAGATAAAGAAGCAAAAAGGTACTGGTACAGCTCGTGCTGGTTCTATCAAATCACCTGTATTTAGAGGTGGTGGTCGTATTTTTGGACCTGTACCACGCAGTTATTCATTCAAATTGAATAAAGGTCAAAAGCGTTTAGCTCGCAAAAGTGCTTTAAGTAAAAAGGTTTCTGAAGGTGCGCTCACGGTTGTTGAAAATTTTAGTTTCGATGCACCAAAAACAAAGAATTTCATTGAAGTTTTAGAGAGTTTAGGACTTAATGATAAAAAATCTCTTTTTGTGTTGGGAGAGTCAAATAAAAATGTATATTTGTCTTCGCGAAATTTGAAAGGTTCAAATGTTGTAAAGTGCACGGAATTAAGTACTTACAGTATAACAAACGCGTCAAACGTCGTTCTTCTAGAAGGTTCTCTGGAAGAAATTGAAGAAACTTTAAGTAAATAAGCAGTTATGAGTGTCCTAATTAAACCTATCATTACGGAAAAAGCTACTAGAGATAGCGAGCTTTTAAACCGATTTGGCTTTGAGGTTTCTCCTAGTGCAAATAAAGTTCAGATTAAAAAAGAAGTAGAAGCGACTTATGGTGTTACTGTTCTTAAGGTAAGAACAATGAATACTCGTATCAATCGCAATACTAAATATACTAAATCAGGGATTCAAGTTGGTAAAACAAGTGCTCGTAAAAAAGCTTTTGTACAACTTAAAGATGGTGAAACCATTGATCTTTATAGTAATCTATAATTAAAAGACAATAATGTCAGTTAGAAAATTAAAACCTGTAACTCCTGGACAGCGATTTAGAGTTGTTAATGGCTACGATGCTATTACAACTGATAAGCCGGAGAAGAGCTTGCTCGCTCCGAAAAAACGTTCTGGTGGTCGTAATGCAAGTGGTCGTATGACTATGCGTTACAAGGGTGGTGGTCATAAAAGACGCTACCGTATTATCGATTTTAAAAGAAATCATTTTGGCGTGCCGGCTACAGTGGCTAGTATTGAATATGATCCTAATAGAACCGCGTTTATCGCGCTTCTTAATTATCAAGATGGTGAGAAAAGATACATCATAGCTCAAAATGGTCTCAAAGTTGGGCAGAATTTAGTTTCTGGTGATACTGCAACTCCTGAGGTAGGTAATGCTATGAAGTTAGCAAATATTCCGCTTGGTTCTATAATAAGTTGTATTGAGTTAAGACCTGGTCAAGGAGCTATTATCGCTCGTAGTGCCGGTGCTTTTGCGCAACTTATGGCAAGGGATGGAAAGTACGCTACTGTTAAGATGCCTTCTGGAGAGACAAGATTAATTTTACAAGAATGTCTTGCAACGATAGGTGCTATATCAAACAGTGATCATCAACTTTTAGTTGGAGGTAAAGCAGGTAGATCTAGATGGTTAGGCCGTCGTCCTAGAACGCGTCCAGTTGTGATGAACCCAGTTGATCACCCAATGGGTGGTGGAGAAGGTAAGTCTTCTGGAGGTCATCCAAGATCTCGTAACGGTATTCCTGCTAAGGGTTATCGTACAAGAGATAAGAATAAAGCTAGTGCTCAATATATATTAGAACGTAGAAAGAAATAAATTATGGCTCGTTCACTTAAAAAAGGACCTTACGTATTTCATAAACTTGAATCTAAGGTGGCTCAAAACATTGAGTCTGGTAAAAAGAATGTTATTAAAACTTGGTCAAGATCTTCAATGATCACTCCAGATTTTGTAGGTCAAACTATAGCTGTTCATAATGGGAGGCAATTTGTCCCTGTTTATGTAACTGAGAATATGGTTGGTCACAAGTTAGGGGAGTTTTCTCCTACTAGATCTTATAGAGGTCATGGTGGTGCCAAGAATAAAGGTAAGAAATAATCTAAGCTATGGGAGTTCGTAAAAGACAAATGGCTGAGAGGCTTAAGGAAGAGAAAAGCAAGATTGCTTTTGCTAAATTAAATAATTGTCCGACATCACCTCGTAAAATGAGGCTAGTTGCTGATATTATTAGAGGTAAAAAAGTTGAGGATGCGTTAAGTATTCTGAAGTTTTCTTCTAAGGAAGCGGCAGGTAGATTGGAGAAGTTAGTTTTGAGTGCAATTGCTAATTGGCAAGCTAAAAATGAGGATTCTGACGTAGTTGAAGCTGGGCTTATTATTAAAGAAATAAGAGTAGACGGCGGAACAATGTTAAAAAGGTTACGCCCAGCTCCTCAGGGAAGAGCGCACAGAATACGTAAAAGATCAAACCATGTTACACTCGTTTTGGGTGAATCTAAAATGCTAAAGGATAACTAATATTATGGGACAAAAAACAAATCCGATAGGAAACCGATTAGGCATTATCCGTGGATGGGAATCTAACTGGTATGGTGGTAATGATTACGGTGATAAATTAGCTGAGGATGATAAAATACGTAAGTATATTCATGCTCGTTTATCAAAGGCAAGTGTTTCTAGAGTAATCATCGAAAGAACGCTTAAGTTAGTTACGATAACTATAACTACTGCTAGACCAGGTATCATTATTGGTAAAGGTGGTTCTGAGGTTGATCGTTTGAAAGAGGAGTTGAAAAAAATCTCAGGTAAGGATGTTCAAATAAACATTCATGAGATTAAAAGACCAGAGCTTGATGCTCATTTAGTCGGCTCTAGCATTGCACGTCAAATTGAAAATCGTATTTCGTACAGAAGGGCGATTAAGATGGCTATTGCTGCTGCTATGAGGATGAATGCTGAAGGTATTAAAGTTCAAATTTCAGGTAGATTAAACGGTGCTGAGATGGCGCGTTCTGAGTCTTACAAAGATGGTCGTATTCCTTTATCTACTTTTAGAGCTGATATCGATTATGCTTTAGTTGAGTCTCATACAACGTATGGTCGTATTGGTGTAAAGGTTTGGATTATGAAGGGTGAGGTTTATGGTAAGCGTGAGCTTTCTCCGTTAGTAGGTCTTGCAAAGAAACAACAAGGTAATAAAGGTGGTTCTAATAATAGAGGTGGAAACCGTCGTCGTAGAAAATAATAATAGCTAGAAATGTTACAACCTAGAAAAACAAAATTTAGAAAGCAACAAAAGGGTCGCATGAAGGGTGATTCTGGTCGCGGTAATCAACTAGCCTATGGTACTTTTGGTATCAAATCTTTAGATTCCAATTTTATTAATTCGAGACAAATAGAGGCAGCACGTATTGCAGCTACTCGTTTTATGAAAAGGGAAGGTTCTCTTTGGATTAAGATTTTTCCAGACAAGCCTATTACTAAAAAGCCTTTAGAGGTACGTATGGGTAAGGGTAAAGGTAATGTAGAATATTGGGCCGCTGTTGTTAAGCCAGGTAGAATTCTTTTTGAAATATCTGGAGTTCCACAAGCTGTCGCTCAAGAAGCTTTAAGGCTTGCTGCACAAAAGTTACCTGTAAAAACAAAATTTATAGTCGCTCGCGATTATCAAGAATAAAATTAAGTCATGAAACAATCAGAGGTTAAAGGTTATTCAATTGATGAATTAAAAGATAAGCTTGTAGAGTCTCAAGTTGCATATAGTGACTTAAAAAGATCACATAGTATGTCACCGCTTGATAATCCATCGCAGATTACAAAGTTGCGTAAAACGATTGCAAGAATTAAGACTGCTTTAAACAATAAATAGTTACAATGGAGACTAGAAATTTAAGAAAAGAGCGTGTAGGTGTTGTTAAGAGTAACAAGATGCATAAAAGTATTGTTGTTGCTGAAGTTAAGAGGCAGAAGCACCCTATGTATGGAAAGTTTGTTTTGAAAACAAAGAAATATGTAGCTCATGATGAAAATAATGACTGTAATGAGGGTGATACTGTTCGTATTATGGAGACGCGTCCTTTAAGTAAGTCAAAGAATTGGAGATTAGTTGAAATTTTAGAAAGAGCTAAATAATGGTACAACAGGAATCTAGATTAAAAGTTGCTGACAACACTGGTGCTAAAGAAGTTTTGTGTATTCGTGTTTTGGGAGGTACAAAAAGAAGATATGCTTCAGTTGGTGATAAGATTGTGGTATCCGTAAAGGAGTCTACTCCAAATGGGAATATAAAAAAAGGAGCTGTCTCTACTGCTGTGGTTGTAAGAACAAAGAAAGAAGTTCGAAGACCAGATGGTTCTTATATTCGTTTTGATGATAATGCATGTGTATTACTGAATCCTACATCGGATATGAGAGGAACCAGAGTATTTGGTCCAGTGGCTCGTGAATTGCGGGATAAGCAGTTCATGAAAATTGTTTCACTTGCACCTGAGGTGCTATAGAGTTTATTATGAAGAAGTTTAAGATAAGAACAGGAGATACCGTTAGGGTTATTGCTGGTGCGCATAAAGGAGCTGAAGGAAAGGTTTCAAAGGTTTTATTGTCTAAAGACAGAGTTATAGTTGAAGGTGTCAATATGGTATCTAAACACGAAAAACCAAGTGCTACAAATCCTCAAGGTGGAATTAAGGAAAAAGAGGCGTCTTTACATGTTTCAAATTTGTCGTTGATTGACGGAAATGGAAAGTCCACAAAAGTAGGTTTTACTACAAAGGATGGTAAGAATGTAAGAGTAGCCAAAACAACTAAAGAAGTTATATAATCATGTCATACGTACCTAGACTAAAAGGAGAGTATAAAGAGCGAATTAGTTCGGCTCTGCAAAGTGAATTTTCGTATAAGAATGTTATGGAAATTCCTAAGTTGCAAAAGATAGTATTAAGTCGTGGAGTAGGTGGTGCAGTAGCTGATAAAAAGCTTATTGATTACGCTTTGGAAGAGTTCACTACTATTACAGGTCAAAAGGCTGTTGCTACTCTTTCTAAGAAAGATGTTGCTTCATTCAAATTACGTAAGGGAATGCCGATTGGTGTTAAAGTTACGTTACGTGGTGATAGAATGTATGAGTTTTTAGATCGTTTTGTAACTGTAGCTTTGCCTAGAGTTCGTGACTTTCAAGGAATTAAGGCGAATGGTTTTGATGGAAGGGGTAATTATAATCTAGGTATTACTGAGCAGATAATATTTCCTGAAATCAATATCGATAAGGTGAATAAAATTTCTGGTATGGATATTACCTTTGTAACTTCAGCTGGAACAGATAAAGAGGCAAAATCGCTACTAACGGAGTTAGGTTTACCTTTTAAAAAGAATTAATAGAGATGGCAAAAGAATCAATGAAAGCGCGTGAGCGCAAACGTCAGGCATTAGTCGACAAATATGCTGCAAAGCGTAAAGCTCTTAAGGAAGCGGGTGATTATGAAGAGTTACAAAAACTTCCTAAGAACGCTTCACCGGTTAGGTTGCACAATCGTTGTAAGTTGACTGGGCGTCCTAAAGGTTACATGAGGCAATTTGGTATTTCCCGTGTTATGTTTAGAGAGATGGCTAATCAAGGTTTAATTCCAGGCGTTAAAAAAGCTAGTTGGTAACAGCTTAAAGATAAAATTATGAATACAGATCCAATCGCAGATTATCTAACTAGAATTAGAAATGCTGTTAGAGCAAATCATAGAGTAGTTGATGTACCTGCATCGAAGGTTAAAAAGGAGATTACTAAAATTCTTTTTGATCAAGGGTATATTTTGAGTTATAAATTTGAGGAAACTGCATCTCAGCAAAATATCAAGATCGCACTCAAGTACGACCGTGATACTAAGGAGTCAATTATTAAGGACTTACAACGTCTATCTAAGCCTGGACTTAGAAAGTACGCCGGTGCTAAGGAATTACCTCGTGTATTGAATGGTTTGGGTATTGCTATTATCTCTACATCGCAAGGTGTTATGACTGATAAGCAGGCTCGATCAGAAAATGTTGGTGGAGAGGTTCTTTGTTACGTATATTAAAAAATTGTTATGTCTAGAATAGGAAAAAACCCAGTTTCAATACCTGCTGGTGTTACAGTTAAGATTAATGACAATGTAATAATTGTTGAAGGTAAGTTAGGAAAGTTAGAGCAGCCATATAGTGATGTTTCGATAGATGTTGAACCAGATGCTGTTGTTGTTAATAGACCATCAGATGCTAAGGATCATCGTGCAAAACATGGTTTATATCGTTCTCTTATTAATAATATGATTCAAGGTGTCTCCACTGGTTGGACTAAAGAACTTGAGTTAGTTGGTGTAGGTTACAGAGCTTCTAACCAGGGGCAAAAATTAGATTTATCACTAGGTTTTTCTCATAATATTGTACTTAATATCGCTCCAGAAGTTAAAGTTGAAACGATATCAGAAAAGGGAAAAAATCCAATAGTGAAGTTAACATCATTTGACAAGCAATTGGTGGGTCAAGTAGCTGCCAAGATTAGAGGTTTCCGCAAGCCTGAGCCGTATAAAGGAAAGGGTGTAAGGTTTGTTGGTGAAATTATTCGTAGAAAAGCTGGTAAATCAGCTTAATTAATAAATATTATGGCATTTTCAAAATCAGCAAGACGAAATAAAATTCGCAAACGTATACGAAAAACGATTGTAGGAACTGCTTCGCGTCCTAGATTATCGGTTTTTAGAAGTAATAAAGAGATATATGCTCAATTAATCAACGATGAGGATGGCGTTACTATAGCCTCTGCTTCATCTAGAGAGCTTGAGAAGTCACTTTCTAAGTCAGAAGCGGCTAGTGAGGTCGGTAAAATGGTTGCTAAGAAAGCTAAAGATTCCGGTATTGAAACGGTTTCTTTTGACAGAGGTGGGTATCTTTACCATGGTCGTGTTCTTTCCCTTGCGCAAGGTGCTAGAGAAGGTGGACTTAATTTTTAATCAGAAACATTTAAGATAATGTATCAAAAATATAAAAACGTAGAAACTGTAAAGCCAGGTGGTCTTGAACTTAAAGATCGTTTAGTTGGTGTTCAACGTGTTACTAAAGTAACAAAAGGAGGTCGTGCTTTCGGTTTTTCAGCTATAGTTGTTGTTGGAGATGAAAATGGCGTTGTTGGCCACGGTCTTGGAAAATCTAAGGAAGTGTCTGAAGCAATAGCAAAGTCCGTGGAAGATGCTAAAAAGAATCTTGTACGTATTCCATTAATGAAAGGTACTATACCTCACGAGCAAAAAGGTAAATTTGGAGGTGCGCGTGTACTTTTGATGCCTGCATCTGAAGGTACGGGAGTAATAGCAGGTGGTGCCATCAGAGCTGTATTAGAGGCCGTGGGAGTGCATGATGTTCTTAGTAAAAATCAAGGTTCTTCTAATCCACATAATGTGGTAAAGGCTACCTTTGATGCATTACTACAGTTGAGAAGTGCTGAAATGGTTGCTAAGCAACGTGGGATTTCGTTAAATAAAGTTTTTAACGGATAAATTAAGGTTATGGGAAAATTAAGAGTCAAAAAAGTTCGTAGTGCTATCAATCGTACTGCTAGACAAAAGAAAACTTTAGAATCTTTAGGTTTACGTAAAATGAATCAGGTTGTTGAACATGATGATAATCTGGTAATTAAGGGTATGATTGCTAAAGTACAACATTTGGTTTCTGTCGAAGAAGCTTAAAAATTATTAAAATGAGTTTACACAAATTAAATCCTGCTGAAGGTTCTGTAAAGAAATCTGCAAAGATTATAGGAAGAGGTCAAGGTTCCGGTAAAGGTGGTACTGCTACTCGTGGTCACAAAGGGGCCAAGTCAAGATCTGGATATTCCAAAAAAGTTGGTTTTGAAGGTGGTCAAATGCCTCTTCAACGTCGTGTTCCTAAGTTTGGTTTCACAAATATCAATCGTAAAGAATACACTGGTATAAATCTAGATGTTATCCAGTCTTATATCAACGAGGGTAGATTTTCAGAAAAAATCACTGTTTCTGATCTTATTTCAGAGAGACTTGCCGGTAAGAATGACTTGATTAAAATTTTAGGTAGAGGTAAAATAAGCTCTTCCGTTACTATTGAGGCGCATAAGTTTACAGGTACAGCACTTTCTTCAATTGAGAAAGCTGGTGGTCAAGCTACAACAGTTTAACACTTTACTATGAAGTTAATTGATAATTTAAGGAATATCTGGAAAATTGAAGAGTTGCGTGATCGTATCATAATGACTTTAAGTTTGTTATTGGTGTATCGATTTGGTGCTCAAATTACCTTGCCTGGTATAGATTCTACCCAGTTAGTTGGATTAGCTTCTAACTTCAAGGACGGTATTGGTGGTATTTTAAATGCTTTTACAGGTGGCGCTTTCGCGAAAGCATCAGTTTTTGCATTAGGTATTATGCCATATATTTCAGCTAGCATTGTTGTTCAATTAATGGGTATCGCGATACCATACCTACAGAAACTTCAAAAGGAAGGAGAGTCTGGAAGAAAGAAAATTAATCAAATTACACGTTGGCTCACTATTGGTATTTGTTTGATACAAGCACCGAGTTATATGCTTTCCTTAAAAACATTAGGTGTACCTGATTCTGCATTTATGATGCAAGATCAGCAAACATTGTTTTTAGTTCTAAGTACAATAATTCTAGTTACTGGTTGTGTGTTTGCTATGTGGTTAGGTGAGAAGATAACAGATAAAGGAATAGGTAATGGTATTTCTTTGTTGATCATGGTAGGTATAATTGCGACGTTACCTCAGGCATTTATTCAGGAAATCACTTCTAGAGTTGATGGTGTTGGTGGTTGGTTTTTAATTATAGTTGAAGTGGTAATATGGTTATTGATTATTGCAGCTTGTGTAATGCTTGTAATGGGTGTTCGTAAAATACCTGTTCAATATGCTCGTAGATCTGCAACTGGTGGTTATGAGAAAAATGCTTTCGGTTCTCGACAGTATATTCCTCTTAAGTTGAATGCTTCTGGTGTAATGCCTATAATTTTTGCTCAAGCAATTATGTTTGTACCATCCGCTATAGGTCAAATTGATGCTTCATGGGCAAAATCCATTGGTAATGCATATACAGACATTTTTGGATTTTGGTATAATCTTACTTTTGCATTATTAATCATAGTATTCACTTATTTTTATACCGCGATCACGGTTCCTACTAATAAGATGGCAGATGATTTAAAGCGTAATGGCGGTTTTATACCAGGAATAAGACCTGGTACAGAGACTTCTGAGTATTTAGACCGTATTATGTCTCAGATAACTTTACCTGGTTCATTATTTCTTGCAGCCGTTGCCATTTTCCCAGCATTAATATCTTTAATAGGTGTTCAGCAATCTTGGGCACTCTTTTATGGTGGTACTTCATTATTAATTATGGTGGGTGTGGCTATTGATACAATGCAACAGATTAATTCGTATTTACTGAATCGTCATTATGATGGTTTAATAAAAACAGGAAAAAATAGAAAAGCAGTAGCATAATGGCAAAACAATCAGCAATTGAGCAAGACGGATCAATCATTGAAGCTTTATCTAATGCAATGTTTAGGGTAGAGTTAGAAAATGGTCATGTTGTGACTGCGCATATCTCAGGTAAGATGCGCATGCACTATATAAAATTATTACCTGGAGATAAAGTAAAATTAGAAATGAGTCCTTACGATTTAACGAAAGCAAGGATCACTTATAGATACTGATATGAAAGTAAGAGCATCAATTAAAAAGAGAAGTGCTGATTGCAAAATAGTACGTCGTAAAGGACGTTTGTATGTAATCAACAAAAAGAATCCTAAATTTAAACAAAGACAAGGTTAAGCTATGGCTAGAATTGCAGGGGTAGATATCCCAAAAAATAAAAGAGGAGAGATAGCATTAACGTACATTTATGGTATCGGTAGGAATCGTGCTAAAGATGTTTTGATTTCTTGCGATGTAAGTGTTGATAAGAAGGTTAACGAATGGGATGATGATGAAATCGGTAAAATTCGTGCTGCTATCGGAGAGTTTACTATTGAAGGTGAGCTTAGATCTGAGACTCAATTAAACATTAAACGCTTAATGGATATTGGGTGTTATAGAGGTATTCGTCATAGGTCTGGTCTTCCGTTGAGAGGACAACGTACTAAGAATAACTCTAGAACTCGTAAAGGAAAGCGTAAGACTGTTGCTAACAAAAAGAAAGCAACTAAATAACAATTAATATGGCAAAGTCTAAAACTGTAGCTAAAAAGCGCAAAGTTATTGTTGATAGTGTAGGAGAAGCACATATATCTTCATCTTTCAACAATATTTTGATTTCATTAACAAACAAGAAGGGTGAAGTTATTTCTTGGTCCTCAGCTGGGAAAATGGGTTTCCGTGGGTCAAAGAAGAATACACCTTATGCTGCTCAACTTGCAGCAGAAGATTGTTCTAAAGTTGCTCATGAAGCTGGCTTACGTAAAGTGAAAGCTTACGTAAAAGGTCCTGGTAATGGTCGTGAAAGTGCGATTCGATCTATACATAATTCTGGTATTGAGGTTACTGAAATCGTTGATGTGACTCCATTACCACACAATGGTTGTCGTCCACCGAAAAGAAGAAGAGTTTAATAATTAATAATAATATCTAGTGATTATTCGGCTACTGAAGGATATAGACCTGAATTCATAGTACATCACTTACTTAAATTTTAAAACAAATGGCAAGATATAGAGGTCCTAAGGCAAAAATTGCTCGTAGATTTAGAGAACCAATTTTTGGCCCTAGTAAAGCTTTGGAGAAGAAAAATTATCCTCCAGGTATGCACGGTAACGCAAGACGTCGTGGTAAAGAATCTGAATATGCAGTTCAGTTAAAGGAAAAGCAAAAAGCTAAGTACACGTATGGTGTATTAGAAAAGCAATTCAGACTGATGTTTGAAAAGGCTGTTCGTAGTACAGGAATTACTGGTGAGGTGTTACTTCAGTTATGTGAATCTCGTTTGGATAACGTAGTGTACCGTATGGGTCTTTCACGTTCTAGACGTGGCGCTAGGCAATTAGTTTCACACAGACATATCACTGTTAATGGCCAATTGGTAAACATCCCATCATACCAATTACAACCTGGTGATGAAGTAGCTGTACGTGAAAAATCTAAATCCCTAACTGCAATAGATGACGCGTTATCTAGTAGTGATAAAGTTTATGACTTTATAACATTCAATAAAGCATCAATGAAAGGTACTTTTGTAACTGTTCCAGAACGTTTACAAATACCTGAAAATATAAAAGAGCAATTAATCGTTGAATTATACTCTAAATAATAACCAACTCATTTAATAATCTTATGGCAATATTAAATTTCCAAAAGCCGGATAAAGTAATCATGATTGATTCTACTGATTTTGAAGGTAAATTCGAATTCAGACCATTAGAACCAGGTTATGGACTTACAGTTGGTAATGCACTTAGAAGGGTATTATTATCTTCGTTAGAAGGCTTTGCAATCACATCAATCCGCATTGAAGGAGTGGATCACGAATTTTCTACTATTGAAGGTGTTGTGGAAGATGTTACTGAAATTATCTTAAATTTTAAACAAGTTCGTTTTAGAAGACAAATAGACGAGGTTGATAGTGAAGTAGTTAATGTTTCATTCTCAGGAAAAGACCAGTTTACTGCTGGAGACATGCAAAAGCATATTTCAGGTTTTCAGGTTCTAAACCCTGAAATGGTTATCTGTAATACCGAAAGCAATGTTAGTTTTAATTTAGAGCTTACTATTGAAAAAGGTCGTGGTTATGTTCCTGCAGAGGAAAACAAAAACAGTAATGCCGCTATAGGTACTATAGCAGTAGACTCTATCTTTACTCCTATTAAAAATGTTAAGTATAGTATTGAAAACTATCGTGTAGAACAAAAAACAGATTTTGAAAAATTGGTTTTTGAAATTATTACTGATGGTAGTATTCATCCTAAACATGCATTAACAGAAGCTGCTAAAACACTCATCCACCACTTCATGTTGTTTTCTGACGAGCGCATTACTTTAGAGGCTGATGAGATAGCTCAAACTGAAACTTATGATGAAGAAAGTCTTCACATGAGACAGTTATTGAAAACAAAGCTTGTTGATATGGAATTATCAGTAAGAGCTTTAAATTGTTTAAAAGCTGCAGAGGTTGAAACTTTAGGGGACTTAGTTTCTTACAATAAGAATGACTTAATGAAATTTAGAAATTTCGGAAAGAAATCTTTAACTGAGTTAGAAGAGTTAGTAAATGTCAAAGGGTTGAACTTTGGTATGGATTTAGCAAAATATAAATTAGACCGTGACTAGTCTTAAAGCTAGTTAAAGAATATATATAACATGAAACACGGAAAAAAAGTAAATCATTTAAGTAGAAAAACAGCTCACCGTAAGGCAATGTTGTCAAACATGAGTTGTTCTCTAATTGAACATAAACGTATAAATACTACGGTTGCAAAGGCTAAAGCGCTAAAGCAATTCGTGGAACCATTAATCACTAAGTCAAAGGAAGATACTACTCACAATCGTCGTTTAGTTTTTTCGAAGCTTAGAAGCAAGGAAGCGGTTACCGAATTATTCAGAGATGTAGCTTCAAAAGTTGCTGACAGACCAGGAGGTTACACAAGAATTATCAAACTAGGTAATAGATTAGGTGATAATGCTGATATGGCTATGATAGAACTTGTAGACTACAATGAAGTTTATAAACTTGACGCAAGCAGTAAGAAATCTACAACACGTCGTAGTAGAAGAAGTAAGTCTTCTTCAAAATCTGCACCTGTTGTTGAAAACAATACAAATGAAGAAGAATAAAATTCTTTATAACTTGTAAAAAAAGGATCAATGAATTATTCATTGATCCTTTTTTTTTAAATTATTTTTGATTTTTAATTAATTATGGGATACTTAGAAAAAAAGGATGCAATCATCTTATTAGAAGATGGAACGGTTTTTCATGGTAAAGCTGTTGGAGCTGGCGGAACTGCGACAGGTGAGATTTGCTTTAATACAGGAACAACAGGTTATCAAGAGATTTTTACTGATCCAAGTTATTTTGGACAAATCATGGTGACTACAAATGCACACATAGGTAATTATGGAGTGTCAGTAAATGATGATGAGTCCAATTCTGTTAAAATTGCGGGCCTTGTTTGTAAAAACTTTTCAGAGGTGTACTCAAGAGAAAATGCCGATTCTGATTTGCATACGTTCTTGAAAAAGCAAAACCTTGTTATTATTTCTGACGTTGATACTCGTGCTTTGGTTTCGTACATTAGAGACAATGGGTCGCAAAATGCAATTATTTCTTCTGATGTTGTAGATCCTAAAATGTTGAAAGCAGATTTGTCTCAGGTTCCTTCAATGAAAGGCTTAGAATTAGCCTCAAAGGTATCATGTAAGGAGCCGTATTATTTTGGTGATGAAAATGCACCAATTAAAGTTTCTGCACTAGATTTAGGGGTGAAGAGGAATATATTACGAAACTTAGCAAGTAGAGGTGTTTATATCAAAGTGTTTCCATATGATGCATCTTTTGAGGATATGAAATCTTTTGAGCCAGATGGATATTTCTTATCAAACGGTCCAGGAGATCCAGAGCCACTAAAATCGGCCATTAAAACAACTAAGGATATATTAGAAGCAAATAAGCCACTATTCGGTATTTGCCTTGGCCATCAAGTTATAGCTCTTGCAAATGGTATATCTACTTTTAAGATGCATAACGGTCATAGAGGTATCAATCATCCTATTAAAAATATGGAAACCGGCAAAGGGGAAATCACTTCACAAAATCATGGTTTCGCAATTAATAGAGAAGAGACTGAGAAAAATAAAGATATAACTATTACACATTATCACCTTAACGATAACACAGTCGCTGGTATTAAACATGTTTCAAAACCTTGTTTTTCGGTACAATATCATCCTGAAGCTGGACCTGGACCTAATGACGCGACTTATTTATTTGACCAATTTATAGATTTAATCAACAAAAATAAAGAGATATAATGAGCACAATTATAGAAGTACACGCAAGACAAATATTTGATTCACGAGGGAATCCAACAGTAGAAGTAGATGTATTTACTTCTAACGGTGTAATGGGAAGAGCTGCAGTTCCATCTGGAGCTTCTACTGGTGAACACGAGGCTGTTGAGTTACGTGATGGAGGAAAATCCTTTATGGGAAAAGGAGTAGGTAATGCAGTTAACAATGTAAATACCATAATTGCAGAGGAATTGTTAGGGACCTCGGTGTTTGAGCAGGCTTACATTGATCAGTTGATGATAGATCTTGACGGAACACCAAATAAAGCAAAATTAGGTGCTAATGCAATTTTAGGTGTTTCCCTTGCTTGTGCAAAGGCTGCAGCAAATGAATTGAACCAGCCATTGTATAAATACATAGGTGGTATTAGTGCATGTAAATTACCAGTACCTATGATGAATATCATTAATGGAGGTTCTCATAGTGATGCTCCTATAGCCTTTCAAGAGTTTATGGTGATGCCTGTAGAAGCTGAGAGTTTTTCTCATGCATTACAAATGGGTACTGAGATTTTCCATCACCTAAAAAAGGTGCTGCATGATCGAGGTTTAAGCACAGCTGTAGGAGATGAAGGTGGATTTGCGCCTACATTGGATGGCACTGAAGACGCTCTCGATACGATTTTAAAAGCAATTAAAAATGCAGGTTATACTCCTGGTAAAGATGTAATGATTGCGTTAGATTGTGCTGCGGCCGAATTCTTCGTGGACGGAAAATACGATTACAAAAAATTTGAAGGTGATAATGGTGTCATTCGTTCTAGCAAGGAGCAGGCAGAATATTTAGCCTCATTAGCAAACAAATACCCAATTATATCTATTGAAGATGGAATGGATGAGAACGACTGGGAAGGCTGGAAAATCTTAACAGATCTTGCTGGAGATAAAGTACAACTGGTAGGAGATGACCTTTTCGTGACTAATGTTGAGCGTTTAGAAAAAGGAATCAAAAATGGAATTGCAAACTCTATTCTTATTAAAGTTAATCAAATAGGTACTCTAAGTGAGACTATTGCGGCAGTTACTATGGCTCATAAAGCTGGTTACACTTCAGTGATGTCACATAGAAGTGGTGAGACAGAAGATCACACGATTGCAGACTTAGCGGTAGCACTTTCCACTGGACAAATTAAAACAGGATCTGCCTCTCGATCTGATCGTATGGCAAAATATAACCAACTACTTCGTATTGAAGAAGAACTAAGTGATTCTGCATACTATCCTGGACGAGACGCATTTCAATTATAAAATGATTTTATAATATTACGCTTTCGCGAAAGCGAGATAAAAAGCCATCTATTAACGATGGCTTTTTTTATTACATAGCCTGAAGCGATAGAAACATCGATTAAAAGCGTATAAATTAGTTAAAATTATGTTTTTAACGTCGAAAGGTGCTTTTTATTCGCCGACGTGTTGTTTATTTGTGATTCCAAAAACTAATTACAAATGAAAAAATTATTACTTGTCACCTTCTGGGTGCTACTGCCTTTTTTTACGTTTGCTCAATCCATATGGCAACCAGCAAATACTCATCAACTAGATAAAATAGCTGATCACTTAAAACCTATTCAACCAAATACGTACGATCTTTTTGAAGTAAATGTAGATGCATTATCTGATAGATTAGATAATGCGGTGGATAGATTCTCTGGAGGAGCAGCCATTGATGTTGATTTTCCTGTAGAAAACAATCAGTTTGAAACTTTTAGTGTTTATAGTTCAGGAACGGTGTCACCAGAATTACAAATTCAATATCCAGAAATCACTTCTTTCGTGGGGCAAAGTCAACAGAACCCATTGAATAAAATTTATTTTACAATTACTTCAAAGGGTTTTCATGGATTAATCACAGGAGAAAAGATTCTTTATATGGATCCCTATTCAAAAGTTTCTCCAGAATCTATTATGATTTATAACAGGAAAAACTTGAATAGACCTAGTGACGATAATTTTGAGTGTCATACACAAGACGAGGTAGATTCACTTGTGATAGAGGAACTTGAAGCAAATTTGACAACTAAAGCTTTTAGAGATAGAGTTTTTAGAACTTACGATATCGCTATTGCAGCTACTGCTGAATATACTGCATATCACGATGATGGTAATGCCTCAAATGGAAATGCAATTTCAGATGCTCTTGCAGCTATAGTTGTTACTCTTACAAGAGTTAATTCGGTTTATGAACTTGAAATGTCTATGAGATTTTCTTTGATAGGAAATAATAGTAGTATTATCTATACAAACTCTCAAACCGATCCATACAGTAACTATTCAGGATCTGCAATGCTTTCAGAGAACAGAAATAATTTAAATGCAGTCATAGGTTCAGGAAATTTTGATATCGGTCATGTTTTCTCTACAGGTGGTGGAGGAATCGCTGGTACCAGTCCATGTGGATCTGGTAAGGCAGAAGGTGTGACAGGAATTGTTACTCCAGAATTTGATCCATTCGATATCGATTATGTATGTCACGAAATAGGTCATCAATACGGTGCTAGCCATACATTTTATAATGGTTGTTTTGGTGGATTTCCGTCCTCTCAACCTTTTGAGACTGGAAGTGCTTCAACTATCATGGGTTATGCTGGAATTTGTGCTCCTAACGTTCAAGACAATTCTGATGCATATTTTCACGCAGTTAGTATTCAACAAATGCATAACTCAATTGACATTGACGTTTGTGATGATGAGCTTAATCTAAATAGTAGCAATCCTACAGCTCCTATTTCAAACAATTTAGCTACCAAGTTTTTACCTATATCTACCCCATTTAAACTCACTGCAAACTCAGGTCAAGCTCCAGATGGCGGAGAGGTTTACACTTACAATTGGGAGCAATGGGACACAGGTTCAGATGCAAATACTGGAGCTCCACAGCCTCCTTTAAGTACTAACACTATTGGACCAATGTTTAGATCTAAGTTTGCTAGTACAGATCCAACTAGGTATTTCCCAAACCTTGAAGAGGTTCTTAATGGTTCAGATGATATTTGGGAGACACTTAATTCCGTTTCTAGAGATATGAGATTTGTGTGTACCATAAGAGATAATAATCCTAATGGTGGACAAACAGATCGTGGAGAAGTAATTGTTATGCCTCGTTCTGTCGTAGGGCCTTTTGTAGTAAATACTCCTTTATCGACTGAAATTTGGCATGAAGGTGAGACAAAATCTGTCACTTGGGATGTTGCTGGAACAAATAGAGTTGAACTTGCTACTGAAGTAAATATCTTGTTATCTTTAGATGGAGGTTATACGTATCCAGTAACTCTAGCAAGTGGGGTAAGTAACACTGGATCAAGAAATGTGACCATTCCTACTGGAACAAAAACTAACAATGCTAGAATTATGGTTGAAGCTGTTGGGAACTACTTCTTTAACGTGAATAATGGTAACTTTAAAATTAAGGAAAGTACTTTTGAATTAACTACAGCTACAAATGATTTTTCAACTTGTAAACCTAGTAATGGATCATTTTCATTTACTTATAATGCTGCTCCTGATTTTAATGAGACAGTAACGTTTAGTGCCATAGGATTACCAGCTGGATTAACAGCAAATTTTTCTCCTAGTACTACTTCGAGTGATTCCAATGTAGATGTGATTATATTAGGTACATCGAGTGTGGATGCAGGGGAATATGATTTTAGTGTTCAAGCGCAATCTACTTCAGCCACCATCTCTGAAGACTTCAGTTTTAAAGTTTTTGAAAATAGTGTAGGAGACGTCGTGCAAACCAGTCCAATGAATGGCGCAGGTAATCAAGTAGCAAATCCATTATTAGAATGGATCGACCTAGAAAGTGCATCCAGTTATTTGGTTGAAATTTCAGAAAACAGTAATTTTTCTTCTATTGTAGAATCTGATACAGTTTCTTTTCAAAATAATTATCAACCTTCATCATTAGTTCATAGTACCATTTACTATTGGAGAGTAACGCCGTCTAATGATTGTTCTACTGGTCAAAACGCGAGCATATCCTCTTTTCAAACCGCACAAGATGTATGTAGAGTTTATGACAATGAAACTTACATTAATACTGCGCAGCCTACAAATAGACAAAATGAATGGAGCGCAACAAATGTTAATGCCGTAAGCGCTATAATTGATGTGCCAGACGATATTCAAATAACAAACTTAAGCTTTTATATGAACGCCACACATAGTGATACCGGTGATATAAAGATGCAACTGAGTGCTCCTAGCGGTAGGTTTTCTGAGGTATATAATAGAGATTGTGCAGATGGTGCGAACTTTAACCTTACAGTAAGCGATCAAGGAACGCAAAGCTTCGGTTGTGCTTCTTCATATAGAGGTGCTTTAACTGGTAATCAACGTCCTGGTCAGGCCTTTTCACGATTTAATGGTTTAAATGCACAAGGAGAATGGGTTCTTTTAGCCACAGATAGAGTTGGAGGAAATAGAGATCGAAACGGTAATATTATACCTGCTGATGGAGGAACATTTAATGAATTCTCTGTAACAGTTTGTGGTAGATTACAATACGTAAACGATATTGATAATAATAGAAATCTAGGTTTAATTACTAATTATAATGCGACTAACACCATTGATCAAACTCTTCTTAGGTCTGCACAAGCAGGATTTACAAATTCGAATTTAACCTACGTAGTAACTAACGATACTGATTATGGTCAGATTCAACTTAATGGAGTGAACTTGAACGTCGGAGATACCTTTACCCAAGGTGATTTAAATAATGGTCTTATACAATATGTTCACGATTCTACAGAGCTTGTGAATGCAGACTCCTTCGATTATACTGTCTTAGGTGGTTCTAATACCCTATTAGAAGGTCAAACATTTTCTATAGCCATTAACGATCCTGTACTTACCTATAATGGTGCATCATGGGAACCATTTGCACCTAACGCAGATACTGGAAGCTTAACTGCCGAAGTACTTTCTGGTGTAGCTCCTATTAGTTTAGATTCGCAAATCAATAACTTGACTGTTTTTGGAGGAGTTCTAGATATCGCCACAGATATATCTTTTACTGTAAATGGAACTTTAACAGTAGATGGAATTTTAGACGGAAGAGATGGTAGTCTTATAATTAACAACTCAACAGCACAAACAATATCCGGTTCTGGAACGTTGGAATTAGGAGTTGTAGAGGTCAACAATAGTGCTGGGCTTACTTTCAATACAGCTACAAATATTTATGATGTGTTAAAACCACAATCATCTACTTTATTTTTAAATGATAATGTCACTTTTAAAAGTAACGCCACGAGCACGGGACAGCTAGATAATTCACAAAACGCAACTATTAATGGAAATGCTAAAGTGGAACAATTCATTCCAGCCAAAAGAGCCTATAGATTTCTCGCCTCTTCAGTGAACTCTACAAGTTCTATAAGAGCAAACTGGCAAGAAGGTGGTTCTAATGCGCCAAATTTCGGTACACACATTACTGGTGGTGGAGCGATTAATGGTTTTGATGTGAATAGTTCAGGTGCAAATTCGCTTTTTACTTTTGATAATAATAACCTTGCTTGGACGGCCTTTACTAACACAAATATGGAAACGCTGCAAGTAGGAGTTCCTTTAAGAATGTTTGTTAGAGGTGATCGTACAGTTGATTTGACTGATAATAACACAACTCCAACAAATACTACCTTAAGATCGAGTGGAACAATTTATCAAGGTGATTTTACACAAAGTTTTACAACAGCAAACGGCGAGTTTGCGATGATAGCAAATCCTTATCAAGCAATTGTCAACTTTGAAGAGGTACTTAGTGATGCGAGCACCTCTGGATTAAACCCTACATTTATGTATGTTTGGGATCCTAATATTAATACTAGAGGAGCCTATGTAACCGTAGACGTTACTGTAGGTGATGGTATGGCATTACCAGCAAGTAGTACTGCAAATAAATTTTTGCAACCTGGACAATCCGTTTTTGTTCCTACTACAGGACCTTCAAGCATACAATTTAGAGAAAGTGATAAGGCAGTAAATCAAACACTTACACAAGTGTTCAGCTCGTTTAATCAAAATTCATTTTTGAGTATAACGCTTAAGGATGCAGCAAGTATGAACTTGTTAGATCAAACTATATTTCAATTTGATCCTACTTTTGATAACGCGGTAACTACACAAGATGCTTTTAAATTTACAAATATAGATGAGTCCCTTGCTTCAATGGTAAATGGAGATTTATTAAGTATTAATAGAAAACAACTTCCTATTGCGAGTGAACGTACAAATTTACATTTACGTAATTATAGGTCTTCTACTTATGTTTTTGAGATTGAAGTAGCACTAGGAGCAGGTTTAAATGCGACACTGGTAGATCAAGAATCTGGGCAACGTACGCCTCTACAAGATGGAATGAACAGCATATCTTTTAATGTAAACGCTTCTGGTAGTGACGTCGATAGATTTTATATAGAGTACAGTAATGTAACTCTTAATTTAAACGAGATTTCCTTGTCAAATAGTTTATCGATTTACCCTAATCCGGTTACTGAGAATACATTTGTTCTTAGTAGTGATTATTTAAATGGGAAAGAGGTTACAATGATCCTATTCAATACGCTCGGGCAACGAGTTTACGATGTAACGACTGAGTTTAATAATAACTTTACCATAAAACCATCCTTAAAATTAAGCTCTGGAATGTATATTTTAAAAGTACAGACCGCAGAAGAAAGTGGTACAGTAAAAGTTATTGTAAGATAATATTTGTTAGTTTTTGGTACTTACAAATTCTTGAACGGCGACCTTAATTGGTCGTCGTTTCTGTTTTATCATGCTTTCGCGAAAGCGGAAATCTTATACATTATCTTGTTAATTTTATATCATTTCAATAGCTGACCAACTATATCGATGGATTAAAAACTAAATTTTTATTAAAGTAGCCCACTTCGATGGTCAAATAGTGTGAAAATCAAAGGTTGTGACGTATTTTCGTAGGCACAAAACTCAAATTTTAACAATGACAGACAAGGCGATACTAGAGTTTGATGGCAAGAAATACGATTTTCCTGTGATCACTGGCTCAGAAAATGAAAAAGCAATAGATATTAAGACGTTGAGAGGTGCAACTGGTGGACTTACCACTATTGATCCTGGTTACAAGAACACAGGTAGCTGTACAAGTGCTATAACGTTTTTAAATGGTGAAGAAGGTATTCTAAGATATAGAGGTTACTCGATTGAGGAACTAGCTGATAAAGCCGATTTCCTTGAAGTTGCCTATTTGTTGATTTTTGGTGAGTTGCCTACTGCTACGCAATTAGAAAAATTTCATAATGATATAAAAGCTCAGTCTCATGTAGATGAAGACGTGAAGAAAATCTTAGATGGTTTTCCTAAATCGGCGCATCCTATGGGTGTTCTTTCTTCCTTGACTAGTGCTTTAATGGCATTTAATCCATCATCTGTAAACGTAGATAGTGAAGAAGATATGTATAATGCTATTGTAAAGATCATGGGTAAATTCCCAGTTCTTGTTGCATGGGCATTAAGAAAACGCACTGGACAACCTCTAGATTATGGAGATGACAACTTAGGCTATGTGGATAACATCCTAAAGATGATGTTCAAGAAAGCTAATAGTGAATACAAAATTGATCCTGTTGTTTCAAATGCATTAGATAAATTATTAATCCTTCATGCAGATCATGAGCAAAACTGTTCTACAAGTACAGTGCGTATCGTAGGATCTTCGCACGCTGGTTTATTTGCAAGTTTAAGCGCAGGTATTAATGCTCTTTGGGGTCCACTTCATGGTGGTGCTAATCAGGCAGTACTTGAAATGCTAGAAGCTATCAAAGAAGATGGTGGAGATACTAAAAAATACATGGCAAAAGCAAAGGATAAGAAAGATCCTTTCCGTTTGATGGGCTTCGGTCATAGAGTTTACAAAAACTTTGATCCACGTGCAAAGATCATTAAGGTTGCTGCAGACGATGTTCTAGGAGCTTTAGGTGTTGAAGATCCTATCTTAGATATTGCAAAAGGACTGGAGCAAGAAGCTTTAAATGATCCTTATTTTGTTGATCGTAAACTATATCCTAACGTAGATTTCTATTCTGGTATTATTTACCGTGCTATGGGAATTCCTACTGAAATGTTTACCGTAATGTTTGCATTAGGACGTCTTCCAGGATGGATCGCACAATGGAAAGAAATGCGTGAGAATAAAGAACCTATCGGTAGACCACGTCAGGTGTACACTGGTGAAAACCATAGAGCTTTTAAAGAAGTGTCTGAAAGATAAAACCTTTTACAGATTGCTTAATATTAAAAACCTCTTTAGAATAACTTTTAAAGAGGTTTTTTTATTGACAGTATTTAAATAAGAACTTTAACTTTTATTCAAATAGTTAATGTTTAAATTGGGCTAAAAAAACTTTTCACAAACAATAAGTTAGTATCACAAAAACACAAAAGGCTTGGCGGTTTTTGGGATTTTCACGATGTGGAAAGGTTGTGACAATGAGGTAAAACCACCTCCATCAATAACAGTTGTAACTTCTATATAATTTTGATTTTCTATGATGCTCGTTATTTCTAAAAGATAAAACTCTGGTAAGACATCTTCGAATATCGCAATTACTGTAAAATTATTAAAATCAATATTAGTTTGAGTAAAATCCCCAGTGAAATTATTAAAACCTGAGTCCATTTGATTCATTAAGGCGATCCAATCGGACGCATTATTTATTACTAAGTTAGATTGAACAACTCCTTCGTTACCATTTAAACGTCCTTGTGAAATTGTTGTAAAAGCAACAGGTCCTGTTTGAATTGCAGGCTCTTCATTCATATCATCATCATTATTACAAGAGATGAATAGAAACAAGCTAAGTAAAAAGAGGTAATTTTTCATAAGCAAGATGTTTAATTACTACAAAAACACAAAAGGCTTGGTAGTTTTTGGGATTTTAACGATATGGAAACCTTGAGATTCTTGTAAAAAATAACCACCAAACTCTTCTGAAGAAACTGTTATATCGTTTTGATTTTCCATGATATCAGTAATAGTAATGCTCCACACATTACCTCTTACATCTAAAAACATTGCTACTACAGTATAATTATTAAAATCTATGTTAGTTTCGGTAAATCGACTTATAATATTTTGGGAATCCATCTGATTCATTAAGGCGATCCAATCAGATGCATTATTAATTACTAAGTTAGATTGGACAACTCCTTCGTCGCCGCTTAAAACTTCTTGTGAAATTGTTGTAAAAGCAATAGGTCCAGTTTGAATTGCAGGCTCTGAAATATCATCGTCACTCTTGCAAGAGATGATGAGAAATAAACCAATTATAAAAATGTAATTTTTCATAAGCGAGTTTTTCAAGTATTACAAAAACACAAAAGGGTTGGTGGTTTTTGGGATTTTTACGATGTGGAAACCTTGAGATACTGCTGGAAAATTGCCGCCACTTTCTTCTGACGTAACAATAATATCATTTAGATTTTCTGTTATACTCGTTATTTCTACAAACCATCTATAAGGTCTTGCGTCTAGAAAAATCGCTACTACAGTATAATTATTAAAATCTATGTTAGTTTCGGTAAATCGACTTATAATATTTTGGGAATCCATCTGATTCATTAAGGCGATCCAATCAGATGCATTATTAATTACTAAGTTAGATTGGACAACTCCTTCGTCGCCGCTTAAAACTTCTTGTGAAATAGTTGTAAAAGTAATAGGTCCAGTTTGAGTTGCAGGCTCTTCATTTACATCATCGTCATTGTTACAAGAGATGAATAGAAACAAGCTAAGTAAAAAGAGGTAATTTTTCATAAACAAGATGTTCAATTATTACAAAAACACAAAAGGTTTGTTGGTTTTTGGGATTTTCACGATGTGGAAACCTTGAGATTCTTGTAAAAAATAACCACCAAACTCTTCTGAAGAAACTGTTATATCGTTTTGATTTTCCATGATATCAGTAATAGTAATGCTCCACACATTACCTCTTACATCTAAAAACATTGCTACTACAGTATAATTATTAAAATCTATGTTAGTTTCGGTAAATCGACTTATAATATTTGGGGAATCCATCTGATTCATTAAGGCGATCCAATCAGATGCATTATTAATTACTAAGTTAGATTGGACAACTCCTTCGTCGCCGCTTAAAACTTCTTGTGAAATAGTTGTAAAAGCAATAGGTCCAGTTTGAATTACAGGCTCTGAAACATCATCGTCATTATTACAAGAGATGAATAGAAATAAGCTAAGTAAAAAGAGGTAATTTTTCATAAGCGAGTTTTTCAGGTATTACAAAAACACAAAAGGCTTGGTAGTTTTTGGGATTTTAACGATGTGGAAAGGTTGTGACACCGCTGTAAAACCACCGCCATCTAATACAGTAGTTACTGTAATATCATTTTGATTTTCGATCATACTTGTTATTTCAATAAAATAAACTTCGGTAAATACATCATCAAACACTGCGATAACCGTATAATTATTGAAATCGATATTAGTTTCTGTTAAACGGCTAATAATAACATCAGAATCCATTTGATTTATTAGGTTTATCCAATCGGTTGAATTATCAATTATAAGATTAGATTTTAAAATACCTTCTGATCCGAAACCATTCAATTTACCTCTTCCAATCTCAACAAAACTTATAGGCCCAGTTTGGATTTCAGGTTCTGAAACATCATCGTCATTGTTACACGATATGAATAGAAACAAGCTAAGTAAAAAGATGCAATTTTTCATAATAGTGTTGATTTAATTAATTTATTGTTTTAATAAGGTAGATGCATCTATAATAACACCGTCGCAAACTAAGGCAATGGTATAAAACCATTAGTATACGCACTGATATCTAGTTGGATTTCATTTGCAGTAATATCTAGTACATAGTGAGAGAAAAAAAAGAAAATGTAATTTGTAGTTTGAGAGACATAGTTGGTTATTATTTGTTTTAAAATTAATTAAAATTTGCTAGGGATCATAATTTTCCTACTTATATCTTATTTATTTTCAAAAGATTATCCGTGAAGTGAGTATTGTTCATAAGATATTTGATGTTTCAAGTCATTAAAAGTTATTTTGAATTGATCCTGGAGTATAAAATTCATTTATAAAATCACATAGCTCTTAACAACTTTACAATGTAGCTAACTTTAATTTGTATTAATGTTTACAAATTCAACTTAAATGGCAGTTATTCTCTGCAATAGAAGAATTTTATCACTTCTTAACTGAGACTGACAATTACTTAAAGCCATTAAAAACAATATTATTTTGTATCTCAAACCATTGATTTTTTTGTATAATTTGATGGTCTTAATTCCTAAATTCGCAATATGAATAGACTTAATCTTAACGTAAGTGACGAGACCTCGCGATTACGTGCGGTCATTTTAGGTACAGCAGCTAGTAATGGTCCGGTTCCAGCTGTAGAAGATGCTTATGATCCAAAATCTCGCAAATACATCCTGGCAGGAGAATACCCTACAAATGAGGACATGATGGAAGAAATGGCTGCAGTAAATGCAGTTCTAGAGAAATATAATGTAAAAGTATATCGTCCCAAACACATAGAAGATTGCAACCAGATTTTTGCTAGAGACATAGGCTTTGTAATTGATAATACTTTTGTAAAGGCAAATATCCTTCCAGATAGAGAAGAGGAGATAGAGGCAATTCAATACGTGATTGATCAAATAAATCCTGATCAAGTAATTCGTCCACCAGAAGAAGTTCATATTGAAGGTGGCGATGTGATGCTTCATGGCGACTATATTTTTGTAGGAACTTATAGAGGTGAAGATTATGCAGATTATATCATTGCGCGCACTAACGTAGAAGCCATAGACTGGTTAAAAGAAACCTTTCCCAATAAAAAAGTCGTTTCTTTTAATTTGAGAAAAGACAACCTAGATCCTTATAACAATGCGCTACACTTGGATTGCTGTTTCCAGCCCGTAGGAAAGAATAAATGCATTATTCATAAAAATGGTTTCTTACAAGAAGAAGAGTACCAGTATTTGGTAGACTTTTTTGGAAAGGAAAACTGTTTTGAGATTACACAGGAAGAGATGTATGCTATGAATTCTAACATCTTTTCTATTGCACCAGATGTAGTAATTTCAGAAAAGAATTTTACCAGATTAAACACTTGGCTGCGTGGTCAAGGAATTACCGTAGAAGAAGTTCCTTATGCTGAAATTTCTAAGCAAGAAGGCCTTCTTAGATGTTCTACACTTCCCTTAATTAGAGATTAAATGAAACAAATTACCGATACCGTTTTTATGGTGCGTCCTACTCAGTTCCGTTTGAACGAGCAAACTGCTGTTAATAATTATTATCAAGACGATGGCGTTAAGATCTTAGATCAAAATCAAAAAGCGCAAGATGAGTTTGACGCTTTCGCGAAAGCGTTACAACAAAAAGGCATCAATGTTATTATCATATCTGATGATGATAAAAATGATACACCAGATTCTATTTTCCCAAACAACTGGATTTCTACGCACCAAAATGGTGATGTGGCATTATATCCAATGTTTGCCGAAAACAGGCGTTTAGAAAGAAGACCAGAAGTACTCAATAGAATCGAAGAAGAAGGTTTTAAAATTGAAAATATAGTAGATTATACAAGTGCCGAAGATGAAGGTTTTTTCTTAGAAGGAACAGGTAGTTTACTTCTTGATCGTGTGAACAAAAAGGCTTATTGCAGTATTTCACCACGCGCAGATGAAGAACTCATGATCGAGTTTTGTGAAGACTTTGAGTTTACACCAGTAATTTTTACCGCATATCAAACAGTAGAAGAGAAGCGATTACCTATTTATCATACAAACGTTATGATGGCTCTAGGCGAGAATTATGCTGTAATCTGTCTGGACTGTATCGATGACAAAAAGGAGCGTAAAAACGTTCTAAAACATCTAAAGGAAGATGGTAAAGAGGTGATTACTATTACCGAAGCTCAAGTCAACTCATTTGCTGGAAATATGATGCAAGTTCATAATTCAAATGGCGATCGTTTACTAGTAATGAGTGACCAAGCCTATAATTCTTTGCATCCAGATCAAATAACTAAGCTTGAGAAATACAACGAGATCATCCATCCATCTATTTCTACGATAGAAACCTTAGGTGGCGGCTCTGTAAGATGTATGATGGCTGAGGTGTTTTTGCCTAAGAACTGATGTGATTTTGATACAGGGAACAAATAGAAAAAGGAGCTTCAAAGCTCCTTTTTCTATTTCATCTATTTTGTAAAAATTAATCTAAATTGATATCTCCAAAATCTAGATCTCTCAATGAACCTTTCATAAAAATGTAACCGCCTTTTTCTGCTCCCCAAACTTGATTTCCATCTTTGTCAAAACCACGATCCCATGAAATGATTTGGTTGTCATTAATAACAACGATACTAGTTGCATAAGAGGCGCCTCTCATGGTGCTTAAACAAGTGCTTTTTCCAGTCTTTCCAGTATAAGAACCATTCTCTTCTTTTTGAATAATAACCTCACAACCTTCTCTTTTTTCTAAGTAATCAGGTGTTAAGTATTTAAAAGCTTTAGGCTTTTTGAATTTACCGTAGTATTGCTTTTCATTAGGAATGGTATAGACCTCGCTTATTATTTCATTGTTATCATTACGCAGTAATCGATACATTCTAACTCTATAAGGTTGGTCTTTTTGAGAGGTAAGAGCTTGCTCTACATATAACCATCGTTCACCACTATTTTTCCATACGGGATGCATTTCTAAAGAAATATCATAATAACTAGAATCAACTTTGCTTTGTAAACTACTATCATAGCTGCCCTGCATCATTTTATAAACCTTGTCTAGTTCTTTGTCTTTTGTGTTGTGTTTGCTAGAAGAACATCCTATTAATATGAAGAACGAAATGAGAAGAAAGTAAAATGGTTTCATGAAGTATATTTTAATTAAAGATGCTATAGTGTTTTGGTATTCATTTTTTTATTGCATTAAGCCATAGAGGTTAGATAATGATATTTTTTTAAATTCAAGTTCAAGTTCAAGTTCAAATTCAAGTTCAAGTTCAAATTCTTATTCATCTCCCAGTCGCAATATGCCTCAACATTCCAGCAAAAATGAAATAGTGAAATGGCAACATAGAAAACCAGTAAAGTCTTCCCCAAATTCCTCGAGGTCTAAAAGTAGCTGTTTGATGCACGACGTCATTCTCATCTATTTCAAATTCTAACCAGGCTTCTCCTGGAACGCGCATTTCGGCAAAGAGTAATAATCGCTTTTCTTCTTTGTCTGCTACAAGAACGCGCCAAAAATCCAGTGCATCACCAGCATAAATCTTATCTGAATTGGTACGACCACGTCTCAATCCTACACCACCAAATAGTTTATCTAAAGCACCACGTATTTTCCAGAGAAAAGTAGCGTAGTAATAACCATTTTTACCGCCTATGGACCAGATGCGTTCCAGAGCAGCATTAGCATCATCTGTTTCTAGTTTTTGTGCGTCTTTGAGGCATCCATAACTAGGAACTTTTTTATATTTATTTAAGCTGCGTCTAAACCTACCGCTCACCATAGAGTCTTTCCAGCTGCTCACCACTTGATTTTGTTCAATTTTTGCAAACGCCATATCCAGTGCTTGCTGGTAATCATAGAGCTCGATATCAAGTCGTTGCGCTAGATCATTTTCTGAAGCAATTACCTCTATCGCCATACTATCGACAAGGTTTTGAGCCAGTTTATAACTGGTACTGGTTACAAAATACAGCCAGTAGCTGCTCAGCTTAGGAGTCATCACTGGTACGGTAAAAATATAGAGTTTTAGACCTCTGTTTTTAGCATAACCGGTCATCATCTCTTTATAAGTAAGGACACTTTTACCACCTATATCAAAACTTTGGTCATAGCAATCTTCTCTCCCTAAAACACCTATTAAAAAGCTCATCACGTTACGTATGGCTATAGGATGGGTTTTTGTATTTACCCATTTTGGAGTGATCATTACTGGAAGTTTTTCACATAAATCTCTTACAATTTCAAAAGAAGAACTTCCGCTACCTACGATTATTCCTGCTCGTAAAACGGTGAGATTATAATTACCAGTGTAAAGTATATCTTCTACTCGCTTTCGCGAAAGCAAATGTTTACTCAATTGATCTTCATTAACTATCCCAGAGAGATAAATCACCTGTTTACAGTTGGTTTTATTGATCAGTTCCACAAAGCTATGAGCGCTATCTGCTTCCATTTGATCAAAATTGTCAGTACTTGACGTCATCGAATGAATCAAATAATAAGCAGCATCTATGTCTTTGGGCAATTCCTGATCTGGTTGAAGCTTCAAAAAGTCTAATTCTATAATATCGACTTGATCTTTAATTTCTTGCGGAACAGAAAGTCTTGCAGCGTTGCGCACCGCACAAACGACCTTGTGATCTTCTTTAAGCAGTTCGTAAAGTAATCGAACTCCAATATAACCGTTTGCTCCTGTGAGTAATACTTTCATAGGTTTAAAGATAGTATGCAAAAAGCCTATTTAATGCACAAGTTTGTTAAAACAAAAACGCCATCTCAAAGGATGGCGTTTTCAATATCAAATAAAAGAATTTAATCTTCTTTATTTGCAGAAGTATTTTCACTCAAAGCAATGCGATTATCATCACTATTTCTATCAATCAACTTATTGAAAGGGTCTATTCCTGCTTCTACTGGCTTTGAATCTACAACAATGTCAAAGCTGTTAGGAATGTCAGTAACTTTTAGTTTCTTTAAATAAAGTACTTTATTCACTCCAGTTTCTTCATTTTCTTCACCAAAAACGCCAACTTCTATATAATCAGCTAATGGTAAAGATTGAAGCGCTCTTTTCCTATCCTTAGGAGTAAATGAAATGCTGTCACCAGCTCTATTTTTATATACAGACTTCCCTTTTTCATCAGATCTATATTTGATGACTCGAGCGTCTAGAGTAACTAGATATTTACCATTAGGCAATTCTCGATAAGTTCCTTTTCTAGCACTGTTGTCATACAAGGTTATTGTTTCAAACATATCATTAACTAAATACTGAAGTGAATCTGGCGTTACCGCTCTTATGTCGTCTACAAATTCAGTTGCTACAGGATAAGGCGCACCTTTAAATTGGTACTTTTCTGCAAAACGCTTTACCACATCATTAAATTTCTTTTCTCCTAGATAATCACTCATGGCATAAAGTACTAGAGAACCTTTTTGATAATGAATGTACTGTTGGTTTTCATTATACATCAATGGGTTTTCTTTGATTTGTTCTACAGTTCTACCGAGTAAATAGCCATCCATAGCATCTTTAAGAAAACGTCTCATTTGCTCTTTACCATTAGTTTTTTCAAGAACCTTCAAAGAACTGTATTCAGATAAACTTTCAGAAAGTAATGTAGCTCCTTTTGCATTTGCTCCTATAACTTGATGCGCCCACCACTGGTGAGCAAGCTCGTGTGCGGTTACACTAAAAGGATAGTCAACTCCTTCATTATTTTCAGTATCAACATCAGCTATGAAACCTATTGCCTCACTAAAAGGTATGGTATTAGGAAAAGCTTGAGCAAATCCTCCACCAGTTCTTGGAAACTCAATAATACGCGCCTGTCTGTGCTGGTAAGGAGTATAGTTTTTATTATAATAATCCAGTCCGTCTTTAAGGCCATTCATCATACGGTCTACGTTGTAGACATGATCTGGATGGTAATAGATTTCAAGTTTTACACCTTCGTGCTCCTCTCGTTTCACTTCATAACGACCACTCAAAAATGCGTA
This sequence comes from Nonlabens dokdonensis DSW-6, assembly GCF_000332115.1. Taxonomy (NCBI): domain Bacteria; kingdom Pseudomonadati; phylum Bacteroidota; class Flavobacteriia; order Flavobacteriales; family Flavobacteriaceae; genus Nonlabens; species Nonlabens dokdonensis. The sequence goes on along the minus strand of NC_020156.1, from coordinate 567,138 downwards.
GAAATTTACGATTTTAGAGTCCATTTTATAATTGAAATACTTACGTCCATCTTTTTCCCATTCTTTGATGAGGTAACCTGGTGCAATTGCAATTTGATCGCTAGATGTACTCACGGTAGCTTCAAAATCGATCCAGTCACTGTTGCCTCCTATATAATTGTTATCTCTCGCTCCTGGAGCGTCTGGATATGGCAAACGATCTTTAGGCGGTAAGCCGTATTTTAATCGTACTTGAGTATTACGTATTTCTCCTTGCTCATTATAACCGATAGATGGAAAAATGAAATTATCTATGAAAGTACCATTATCTACTACTGGAGAATTATTCTCAAAGAACGTATTAGGCTCATTTTGTGTAGTAAATTTCATTATTAAGGTGTCACCTGGTTGTAATGGACTTCTAAACTCATACATTCTATAGTCATAATCCTCTTGATCATATACAATATCTGTTTCACGATCAAGATTGATCTCAGTAGGACGGTCAGGATAATTTACATGCAAGGTATCAATTGCAAACTCAGTTTGATTAATTAAAGTATAAGTAGCTCCTGCCTTAAAATCTCTGGTATCTGGAAAAATATCCATAAAAGTATTCACAGCAACTAATCGAGGTTGAGGTACTTTGGAATATTTACTTAATTCTTTCTCATAGTTAACACGTAATTCCTCTTGTTCTTTACCAGAAATAGGCTCGTTATCAATGTTATTCACCTTCCATATATAACCACCTATTGCAAAGAATCCCACGAGAGATATTGCCATTATAGAAACTAATGATTTTGATAATCTCGCTTTCGCGAAAGCGAAACGTTCACTGATATTTGTCCCCATACCACGGCGGTAAAATAGCACGGACAGCGCGAATAAAGCGATTCCTAAAAGAATCCAATACAATCTATAAGTAAAATATCGAGCGAGGCCACTTCCATAACCGTTCATATCACTCGGGCTAGGAGATCCAGCTCCTTGATTGAAAACAAACTGGCTTTGTTCAACGCCTATAGCATTTAAAAGCGGTGGTATTCCTAAAGCCAAAACTAATAAAGTGATTAATCCCAACCATTTATTCTTAATAAGAGTATGAATTAAAATGGACATCAGGATCCATGGAATAAAGTCCCAGATATTAATTACATATAAATCAAATAAGTACAACGGTAATTCAAACTCAAAGAAACCATTATAGGCCTGAATAATCATACCACTCAAAATCACAATGAGCAATAAAGTAGCCACCATAACAATCATTGCGATGAACTTGGATAGCAGCATCGTCCAGTTTTTAGTAGGTGTTGCGTCTATAAGTTGATGAATATGAGCCGCTTTTGCGCGGTCCATGATTAATCCTGTATAGAGATATATGAGTAAATAAGCAAAGGTGCTGAAGATTCCTCCAGCAAATTGTAACATTACCCAAGTTTTAGGCAAAATATCAGTTCCATATTGTTGGCCTGTAATCAACATTGTTAGCAGCGAGAAAGCAAAAGCAACTGTTGCTATAATTATAAATGGCCAGCCCTTTACAATGTAGGAGATATCAGATTTTGCAATAACCCAAGCAGTTTTTAATTGTCCCAAGAATGAGGTATCTTGTGTTGCTGGAGGCATTACTACTTTAGTGATTGTACCAAAGTTCCTTTTAGTAACACGTTGCGATTTCTTTTTAGCAAGTGATATACTCGAAGGATTTTGAGAAAAATTGAAAGCAAACAGTATGCTAAAAAACACTATTAAAGCGATACCTAACCAAATCAAACGATTGTATAGCAAAGTTCCTTCTATAGGAATCAATTGTGTACTTTGCTCCTCTGGTGTCCAGTATTTTATTTGAGCATAAGTAGCACTATCTCCAGTAGGCTCCATTAACTCCACCCAATAAGGATCGTCCATAGTAGTTACACTACTTTGCGCTGCAAATTGAAGGATGACCATCACCAGTACAAACATGAATCCAATATTGATATTACGCAAGAACGCTGTAATAGCAAATACAATCGCCCCATAGAAGAATACATTAGGAATAATGTAAAGTAAAAATGGCTGCAAGTAATTCATTATTTTAAAAGGACCTACGAGCTCTTCATTTGCTCCTGGTAGGTAAAAACCTAACGTTAGACCTAACAAGCTGGCTATAATAACTAATAATGTCATTGTGAAACCTGCGCTAAACTTAGCAAGCAAATAATTCCATTTGGTCAGTGGATAAGAATACAAGACATTGTGCATGTTGTTTTTAAAGTCACGCTGTATTGTTCCTCCTATAATAGATGGAATTAAAAGATATGTGAGTACCGCAAAAAGGCCTAACAGTCCATAAATACCTACAGCACCATTTAATTTTATGGCACTAGTAACGGTAACATTATCGCTATCAAAAACTCCTACAGCAGTAGCACTTAGTAACAAAGAAAGCGCAAATAAAACTCCTGCATAAATGTAAAAAAGTGGTTTCTTAAACCAGGTTTTTACCTCGTGAATATAAATAGTTGAGAACATAATTATGCGATTTCAGTTTCGGCGATGAATCTATCATTACTCAAGGTAGTAAAGTAAACATCTTCTAAAGATGGAGCTGTCTTTACAAAAGCGTCGCCTGGAGACACTTCACCGTAAACACGCACATTGAGCTTGTTATCTTCATTATAATTAGAAGAAATCACATTAAAGTCGTTTTGCATTTGCTCAATAGCTTCTCTTTCCACAGTAGTAGTCCATATTTTATCAGCGAGTGCAGCGACCATTTGTTTAGGTGTTGCTTGAGCTAGTATTTTACCACCATTTAGAATCGCCATGTCTGTACAAAGTTCTTTTACATCATCTACGATGTGTGTAGAAAATATAACTATGTGATTGGTACCTATTTCTCTCAATACGTTTAAAAATCTGTGACGCTCTGCTGGGTCAAGACCTGCGGTAGGTTCATCTACTATAATCAACTTAGGATCGTTTAATAATAGTTGAGCAATTCCAAAACGTTGTTTCATACCGCCAGAATATCCTGCCACGTTTTTATAACGTACATCGCTTAGGTTTGTAACTTCTAGGGCTTTATCTACGAGAGCATTGCGCTCTGACTTATTGGTAATTCCTTTAAGGCTCGCAAAATAATGTAACAAATCGTGCGCACTCATCTTAGGATACACGCCAAATTCTTGTGGCAAATAACCTAAAGTACGTCTGAATTCAATTTTATTGTTCAAAATGTCTAGACCATCTAAATGTATGCTTCCAGAGTCAGGAGATTGTAGGGTAGCTATCGTACGCATCATAGAAGACTTTCCAGCTCCGTTAGGTCCTAAAAGGCCGAACATTCCAGCGTTTATATCTATAGTTACATCATCAAGTGCTTTAACACCATTGCTGTAGGTCTTGGAAACATTCTTTAAACTGAGAATCATGTGATTGAATTTTTACGGTTTGAAGTGTTAGTGTCTTATAGGTCGTAGTTGTTACAGTTTATGAGCATCAATTTATAGGTTGCTTATTATAGGTTTAAAAAAGGATGTTTGTGATCTCGCTTTCGCGAAAGCGAAACACAAAAAAAGCCTCTAACCGCAAGAAACGGAAAGAGACTTCTTAAATGAATGAGGTGTGTTTTATTTTTTAGGTAGAATCACTGTATCGATAACATGAACTACACCGTTACTTGCTTCAATATCTGTTGCGGTTATGATACTTTTACGACCTTGTGCATCTTGAAGAATCACTTGCCCGTTTTGTAAACTTGCATAAAGTGGATCTCCCTGAACAGTTTTGGTCATAAAACCACCGCCATTTCTTTTTATGGATTCAATGATATCGCTTGCGGTAACTTTTCCTGAAAGTACGTGATAGGTAAGAACTGCTTGTAATTGCTTTTTGTTTTTAGGTTGCAACAGGTTATCAACTGTTCCATCAGGTAATCTATTGAATGCAGAGTTTGTAGGAGCAAAAACTGTAAAAGGTCCATCGCCTTTTAATACCTCTACGAGCTGTGCAGCTTTTACAGCAGCGACTAGTGTGCTGAATTTCTTATCTGATAATGCAATGTCTATAATGTCGCCATTATCATGATAGGACCAGTTGTTAACTACCACAACATGGTTGTTGTGGCTGTCATGATTGTTGCTGACTTGTTTTTTACTATGACATTGACCAGTTGCAAGAGAAGTAAAGCCTAAAAATAATAATGCGGTAAAAATTTGAGTAAGTTTCATTTTGTTAATTTTTTAAATTTAATTTTCGTTTATTTGATCGATCATAAAGTTGTACGCTTGGTTATTCCATTTGGATTTTAGGCGAGTGATAAAAAAACGTTAAAAGAATTTTAGTGACTTTTATTGAAAAGCATATTATAGAATTATTACAAGAGAAAGATGAGCGCGCGATCTCACTAATCTATGATCAATATGCAGCTCCTCTTTATGGTGTGATTCTTAAGATCACTAGAAATGAAGCTATGGCGAGTGATGTTTTACAGGAAACATTAATTAAGGTATGGCATAAATCTCATGTCTACGATCCAGAAAAAGCAAAATTATTTACATGGCTTTTTCAAATTGCTCGCAACACGGCGCTAGATGCATTAAGGAAATCAAAAAGGAAAAGTGATAAAGAAATCCAAATCCAAAATCGAGACGTATATCCTAATGAAGACGGAATTGACAAGGAGGATAGAGATTTAATTAATGCACAGATCAATAGGTTAGATAAAAAATATAGAGAAGTTCTAGAAACAATTTTTTTTAAAGGAATGACTCATATGGAAGCCGCAGATTACTTAAACCTACCTTTAGGAACATTAAAGACGAGATTACGTAATGCTTTAAAAGAATTACGTACTATTAATATAGGGCTTTTTATAATTATAGTAAGCTGTTTATTATGATGGAAGATAAAAACATACAAGATTTTTTGGACTCAGGTTTACTCGAGCAATATGTTATAGGCGCTACTGAGCCATATCAATCAGAAGAAGTAGAGTCTTTCATTGAAAAACATACAGAAATAAAATTTGCCTACGATAAGCTACAAGAAGAGTTGCAAGTAGTGAGTAAACTATATCAAAAACAACCACCAGAAAATCTAAAGAGCGAGGTTTTAAAATCCATTGACCGTTCAACTACTCCTGCTGAAGCTGCAAATCGAAAAGCATCTTCTTTTAGTTGGTTAAATCTTGCAGCGATATTTATAGGTTTGATAGGTATAGCAGGTTTTCTTTATGTGAACAACCAGAATACTACATTAGAGACGCAATTATCAACTATTGAGGAAGAGCAATCGCAGCTTTTGAAGCAGGTTTCTTTTGCGACTAAAGAAATGAGCTCGCTTGAAGATGAAATTGCTTATTTAAAGTCAGCTGATACGGATAAATACATCCTAAAAGGAAATCAAAAAGCGCAAACACTTCTGGCAACGGCATATTATAATAAAAGTACAGATAGAGGTGAAGTAGAAATCAATAATTTACCAAGTCTAGATAAAGATCATGATTACCAGCTTTGGGCAGATGTCGATGGAGAGATGATTTCTCTAGCGGTTTTAAAAAAGGACTCTAAGAAAATACTTGATCCTACGATAATGGCAAATGCCAGTAGTCTCAATATAACAATTGAGCCAGCTGGTGGGAATGATCATGCAACGGTAGAGAATCTAGTAGCTGCCGTAAACTTAAGAGTGCAGCCTTAAGTTTATTGCAAAATAAAACAGCATTTTTATTGAGAAAAATACTGTTTTTATATTCCAAAAATTGTAATAGTCTTTTGCCTGTTACTTATTGTCTCCTTTGTATCCAAAGCGTCTTAACTGTTTCTCATCACTACGCCAGTTCTTATTCACTTTTACATAAAGCTCTATATGAACTTGTTTACCAAAGAATTTTTGTAAATCCTTTCTAGCCTCAGTTCCTACACGTTTTATAGCGCTTCCTTTGTGACCTATAATTATTCCTTTTTGCGTCTCACGTTCTACCATGATGACAGATCGTATTCTGATGATGTCTTCATCTTCAAAAAACTCTTCGGTATCAATTTCTACAGAGTATGGAATTTCTTTTTTGTAGTGAATTAAGATTTTCTCACGAATGCTCTCATTTACAAAAAAGCGCTCTGGTTTATCAGTTAAAGCGTCTTTAGGATAAAATGCTGGTGAGACAGGTAATGATTCTACGATACGTTCTAGAACTTGTGGAACACCAAAGTTTTCTAAAGCGCTTATTGCAAAAATCTCTGCGTTAGGCAGTCTTTCTTTCCAGTGCGCCACAGCTTCTTCTAGCTGATTAGGTTGACCCTTATCTATTTTATTGATAAGTACAAAAACAGGAACTTCGGCATAGGTTAAACGCTTTTCAAAAGCTTCGTTTTTAAGTTCTTTCTCACCTAATTCTACCATGTAAAGTATACAGTCGGCATCTTCAAAGGCATTTTTTACAAACTCCATCATGCTTTCTTGAAGTTTATATGCCGGTTTAATAATACCAGGTGTATCACTTATAACAGCCTGAAAATCATCACCATTTACAATTCCTAAAATACGGTGACGCGTTGTTTGTGCTTTTGAAGTTATGATCGATAAACGTTCTCCTACTAATGCGTTCATCAAGGTGCTTTTACCTACATTAGGGTTACCTACGATGTTTACAAATCCTGCTTTATGTTCCATTTTGCAAAGATAGTATTAATGGACTTACTTGATGTTTAATCGAAGCCAAATTAAAATTTTATGGAACTCAAAAATTGAGATTTATTCCAATGGGTTTTTAAGTAGAGCCTCAAGAAAAAGTGTTTCAACTTTTAAGACTTGTTGTTGCATCAAGCTCAATTCTGTCAATACTTCTATGCTGGGTAGACCTTTGAAACGGTAAACAAAAGAATCTAAATTATCATCAGGTTCTTCTTTATTAATTTTAGTATTGATTATTTGTTTTGCTGCTTTTTCGGCTTCGGGATAAAAATATAATTGGTCGCCTGTGCTTACTTTATAATTATTCATTGCGGTCTTTAGAATAAGGCCAGTTTCACTTAATTGATCACCATTAAAAAGTAGGGAATCTGCAGTTTTATTTTTATTTGAAAAGTTTTCTGTTTCTCCTATAAAATCATAGATCACATCTTTTACTTCATTGATTTGAGCGGTTAGTGCGGTTGTTTTATCATGAAAGTCTACAGATTGATTAAAAGCTCCCGCAAACTTATCAGGGTTTTCCATAGCGCTATCTTGCACTAGAAGCAGCAGTTCTTGATTTTTAGAAGTGGTGTCGATTTCATAAGCTTCTTCAGGTGCGCTCAAGGTTTCAAAAGTCTCTAGTATGGAACCACTATTTTGTTTACAAGAAATGAGTGATACCATTAGAAATATTATCAAGAATATTTTTTTCATCGTTTACTTACTAATGGATTAGTGTTTTGAAATGATATAAAAGGCCGTTATTTAATAATGATGTCAGTGTGATACTCTATCAAATAGGTACTTTCTATTTTCTAAAGATAAAGTATGTTTTAGTTATTAGAAGAAATTATAAGCAGAATGAGATCGCAGTTTGAGGATGTAAAGTAAGCCTCTTTAGTATTCCGCTTTCGCGAAAGCGAGATAATAATAGTTAATAATTGTAATTGAAATAAGGGTTTAACTTTAGATGAAATAAAAATAAAATTATCTTAAATATTACATATAATCGTTAAAGGCTGTTAATAATGAGTACAAAACGTATTTGAAAAGTTAAATTTGTTTCTATGATAAATATGCAACAAACCGAAGAAGCGGTAAAAAATACAGCTGAAACAGTAAAACAATCAGGAACGGAGCTTAAAGATAGTGGAGCCTTAATATGGGATCAACTGGCCTCTTGGTATAATTCATTTATTACCATGCTACCTAATTTAGGTATTGCAATTATAGTTCTTATTATAGCTTATTTTGTTTCAAAATATGTGGATCGAGGCGTACGTAAACTCATGGCAAATAAAACTCAAGAGAGCGTTAAACGTCTAGCTGGGAAAGCAGTAGCTATTTTGGTCGTTCTCGGTGGTATTTTTATTGCGATGAGCGTATTACAGCTCAATGATGCAGTGCAAGGGATTATAGCTGGTGCTGGTATCTCTGGACTTGTAATAGGTCTTGCTTTACAAGGATCGCTATCTAATGTCATTAGTGGTATTGTGCTTTCTTTCCGTAAACAAGTTAAAGTAGGTGACTGGATTGAAACTACTGATTACACTGGTCAAGTAATGGAAGTGCAATTAGACAAATTTATACTCAAAGAGGCAGATAATAATCTGGTAGTTATTCCTAATAAAACAATCATTGATAATCCAATGAAAAACTGGACGCTAACACCTCGCACAAGAGTTACACTTAATTGTGGTGTAGGTTATGAAAGTGATTTAGAAATGGTAAAAAAACTAGCTATCGATACCATAAACAATATGTTTGAGCAAAAGGGTGACGAAGAAGTTGAGTTTTTCTATAACGAATTTGGCGATAGCAGTATCAATTTCATGCTTCGTTTTTGGACAGATGCCACTAAAGCAAAACAAAAACATCAAGCTTTAAGCGATGCGGTAATAGGGTTGAAGAAAGCATTTGACGGTAAGAATATTAACATTCCGTTCCCGATACGAACCTTAGAGTTCAATAATAAATTAGAAATGGTGAGACAAGAAGCAAACAACTCTTCATCTGACTAGAAGTTCACATCAATAAATAAAAAGTCTCAACTAGTTACCTAGTTGGGACTTTTTGCTTTTATCGGCATATTTGATCAAATAAATAATTTGAAAAATATCAAATACGATCATGAATAAAATAGCAATAGGAGCAAGGATAATTGTTATAGTCATCCCACCAGCAATTAATGCAATAAAGCCCATGTATCTATCTGTTCCTGTTTCTTCTTTACGTTGCGCTAGATATCCAGCGCCCAACATGATGTAAGCTATTCCTGTCATTACAACCACTGCAATTCCTAAAATAATATCAGTAGAGCTATTAAAGTCTGTTTCATAATCAATAAAGAAAAGTAGAAAAGCCGTAGAACAGGTGTACAGTACTGCAGCAAGTATAGCCGCAATTTTCAGCAAGCTATTTTCTCTCACTTTACCCATATGGTAAATACCTTGGCATAATAGTAATCCCGCAATAATACTTGTAAAACCAAAAACACTATAAATAGAATAGGGTAGGAGGTTCTCAAAAGTAAATGAGTGAATAACGTCATTAATAGTCATCATTTGATAGCAAATGAATAACACTATTCCTGCAACACCAGATAATAGTAGCTTATTGCGATTATAAGTGTAATTTACACTTGCAGTTTTGTTATTTACTTGAGTGGTATTATTGTTTGAAGCAGTTCCTTGGTACACTTCGTCAAATGACTTTCCTAGAGCCTCTAGTATATTTTTTACCGTGTAACTGCGTGGAGTTACATCTCCATTTTCAATACGTTGTATGGTGCGTACATTGATATTGCACTTTTCTACAAGTTCTTCTTGAGTAAGTCCTTGTTCTTTTCTTAAAGCTGCAATGTAATTTCCTAATTCTGGCTGATTCATAATTTAACTATTTTATGGGTTATTGATGCCACAATATTAATGGAGAAGGGAAGCGGTTTCAAAATATTTAAAGGTAATTAAGCCCGACATTTGCACGGCAAAGGCTTGAAAAGCCTACAAAGCTTAAGAATATGCAATGTGTTTCTAAAATGATTATTCTACAGGCTGTCTTGTAGAATGCATTAATTCTAATTTCCAAATACTGTCTTCTTTAACAGCAACGACACTTTCTAGCCATGCTCTTTCAAACATGATAGTATCTTTTTTGAAGGTCCCGTAGTTGTGATATGCTAGCCATAGTTTATCTCCATTACCTCTCGCATCTATGCGTTTGAAATTATTGATACGTTCATATTCAGAGTTTCTAGTTTGCGCTTCTTTGCACCAGTTTGCTATGGTGTCGTTATTCCATACTTCACCATGTTCTAATAATAAAAAATCATCGGTTTGATATTTGGTAATTGCATTTTCATCATAACCAGCCCAGACTTCATCAAATAGATTTTGGATCACATTTTCTACAGCTGCTATGGCTTCTTCATCGTTTTGTTGAGGTTCATTTGATTGTTGTTTATTACAAGAGTTGATGCTTATGCAAACCATTAAAAGAATTATCGATTGTAACGTTTTCATATTTTAAGTATTTGTGATAAAGTTACTACGCTTTAACTGATTCAAAAATGGATATGAGATAATTGTTATGTTCTTGTGATATTTTCTCCATTAAAAACCATTATATTTACTGATAATTAGGTAGTTATCTTGGAAATAATGGAAGCTATGATCCAGGAAAAAGCGTTTACCGCTTTCTCCCTTTATCAAAGTTGTAACCTACATTAATTAACAGTGCCATTTAGGAATGGAGTAAACGCCAAGATGTTTTTAAGCCTACGAATTAAAAGTAGTACTCATTTTCAAACAAAAAACAAAAAAGTTATCTTCGATCAAAATTCAGAAATAGCTTGGCTTATATTGGCCATAAATAATTAAAATAGATAAGTTGAGCTTCTTTCCCCTAATGAGATACTTAACTACAAACACCTAGTCAAACCTTTGTTTGCTAGGTGTTTTAAATTATAGAAAGTACTACCAGTTGAGCTATTAATCAATATTGATTCCTCGATAAACAAGCTTTTTCCATTCAGGATGTCTTTTGATATAGGTGGCTACAAATGGGCAAAGAGGTATCAATCGCCATTCATTTTGGTCGATTTCTTCCAGAACTTTTAGGACCAAATTACTTGCAATCCCACGTCCTTCTAGCTCTTTTGGGACTTCAGTATGAGTAAGGTAAATGTTCCCCTGAGCTTTGATATATTCTATAAAGGCGACATGTTCCTCTATTTCAAAGTAATATTTTTTTTGAGATTCATTTTCTTTGAGTGCATATTGTATTGCGTCCATGTTTTTTTCCTTAAAGATACGTACTAGAAATAGAATTTAAAGAACATCTGGTAAGGCATCAAGTCTTCCATTAAAAGTGTCTGGTCTTATTATTTCATACAATTGTTCAAAAGATTGATTTACTATTATTGACTTTTTGAGCTCTGGAAATTCAGATACTATTCTTGAAATAAACTCAGTAGAATCATTACTGCGATTTGCCGCCTTTCTTATTGTTTTTAAATATTCTTCCTGACTAATTTGTAATTTAGTCTTATTGCTGACTAATTCTAAAGTGTCTTGAGAGCGTCTCGCATCTTTCAATGCTTTCTTAAATTTAAAGTTCTCACTATTACTTATGTTGCTATTAATAGAATCAAAATCATTTTTTACAACCTGTTCGTACCCAACGTATATTTCTTCTAGTTTGCCTATAAATACTTGTGATGTTGAATGATAAGAAGTGAATACTAGTAATAGTAGAGCTATATATTTTATTGTTTTCATGATGTTATATTTTAACTGGTTTTTGATGGTACAAACTTACGATCAAGACTCAGTTAAATACATAAACATACTTCTTTAGTAATGATATATTATTCCCTAAATAGGAAAACCTTTCCGTAGATCTGTTCTATGAAAAGGTTTTATGATAATTCCGCTTTCGCGAAAGCGGATCTTAAAAAAGGTTCTATAGAAATTTAAAATCTCTAAAAACTTGAAACTTTTTCTAATAGGTCTGTTTTAATATTTGATTTAAGATCGTGGTGCTCAAAACGTTTGAAAGTAGAAAATGATCCCATATCTCTATCGCCATTAATAAAGATTCCGCCTATTTGAAATAAGTGATTACATGGGTAATCTGTTTTAGAAATAAGATAAGAAATTTGTTTATCTATAGCTTCATAAATAACTTCGGTAGCTTCTTTAATTTGAATATCAGCTTTTAGAATTCTCTCTTTCTCATTCCATAAAATTTGTTCTATCGTACTTTGCTGAAAATCATTTTCACGCATTTCATCTTTCTTGATCTCATCATTTCTTAATTTTCCTAAACCTGCTTGAGCAGCACCGCAACAGGATGAGTTATTACTTTGTCCATAGCGATTTATTTCACCTATTTTACCATCTTTAGTAATACCTATATGAGGTGCATAAAAAATTACGATGGCGCCATCTTCTGGAACATGATGTGCAAATGCGCCCATACCTGTAAGACCTGCAAATGGGTAACCATCTAGTCCTCCTAAGTTAAAAGGTCCTAACATTTCATGAGCCCTTGCTGGATATTGAATGGCATTCACATCATCGCAACACAAACTGTCTGCATGCATTAATTGATGAGGTTTTAACCCATAATCTTTCTCGATTAAATTAAGCATTCCGTTTACCATTTTTTCTGTGGCGTTTGCTTGCGGATAGTATTTTTGAACGGTATTTAAATCTTTGGTACTCATATTGTATTTTATTTACATTAATATTTCATTTACAGGAGTTACCGCTGGTGGCAAGTCTGTTTCTTCTAGCATTTCTCTTAAATCTATTTCTATAGTTCTGGAAAGGGCTGCCATAGGAATATCATTTGCACCACCTTCAAATGGATTTTCTGTGCTTTCACCTACCTGTTCTAAACTGGTAAAAACCCAGCCTACGAGAACACTAAATGGTATAGTTAACCATACTCCATAGTCTCCTAATTGTGCAAATTCATCTAACATGCCAAAAGGTAATAAAAGTGAAAAAAGCCTTATAAAAAACATATTGATCGATGCAAACTGTCGTGGATAAGGGAATTTCTTAATCCTTTCTGCCTTACCTTGATGTGTAAAAAACTCTTTGAGAAGTCCTTCTAGACTTACATAAGGATAAGCATCTATTAATTTTTCACCACGTAGTTCTCTTAGGTCGGCTGATTGTAAGCTTAGTAATTGAGTCGCCCTATTCTTCTTTTTAAGTACATACTGTAAATCTTTCTCCGTTAGAAAAGGACGCATGATGTCCTCTAAGTTAGTTTCCCATTCTGGAACGCTATAATGTTTTCTAAACTCTTTAAAATAAGATTTGTTTGTGTTTTCCCAAGCTTCTGGTTTTCTCAATTGAAATCTCAGTGCGGTTAACCAAGCAAAATGTCTGTAAATTATTCGTTTATGGATAGGATGCAATTCTTCCTTTGTAATGTTTTCTTTTACTATAAAGTCCTTAACCATTAAACCCCACGTACGGCTATCGTTAATAATAGCACCCCATATTTTACGTGCTTCCCATGACCGGTTATAGGTTTGCGTGTTTTTAAAACCAGCAATAAATGCTGCTGCCGTTCCTACAAGTGCAACTGGTTGCCAAGGAATAGCTAACCAGTGAAAATCTAAAAGCGCATATAAAACGGTAGGAATGACAGCTAAAATGGTTAACCAAAGGATATTTCTTCTGGTCCAGTACAAAAACGTTCTTATTCTAAAATGACTACCTGCGTGCATGACATTGTATTATTATAAAGGAATTACTTTTGATCTTCTTTAGACACAAATTTGCTGATAAGGATACCTATTAAAACAACAGAGTAAAATTGGCTGAAAACACCTAAAACAGAAACTAATAGTTTAGTGGTATGAGCAATAGGCGTAATATCCCCAAAACCAATAGAAGTTACTGTTATAGAACTAAAGTAAACCAAATCCATATAGACTAGCGCTGGCGCTCCAGTAGTTAAGCCTTTTATAGAGGAGGTATCCATATAGAAAACAGCTTGTAATAGAAATACCGCTACTTCAATGATTAAGAAAAAACCACAAGCAGATGCAGATAAAATATCTGTATTGATATAGCTAGGCTTAATTAAAAACCTCAATATTTCGATAAAGATATATCCAAAAAAGACCGTATACACCAGGCTCAAAACAGGCATGAAATAAGGAGCCGTACCTAAAAAGGGAATGCTAATAGGTAACAGTATTACTAATATCAATAAAATATTTTTGATGGTATTTCTAACACGTCCTTTTTCCATAAAAACGCCTATGCTAGCAACTCCTAGAATAAGCATATTCAGCGGCCAAATTACCTTTGTGTAAAATGACATATCTATCAGAATAACACCTATATAAAGATGCGCTAAGAGCGCTACTAGTAAAATTTCATATTTATAGTTCTGAGCTACTTGAAACGTTTTATTCAAAATACATATTTAAACAGATAAGCAATTTGACACTTAAGATATGCTTTATTATTAATAACGCATTTGCCAGCTCATGATTTTTCCCTCTTTAACAAAGAATAAAAAATTAGCCTTGTTAGTATAACCTTCACTACTGTATTGACCAGTAACAACTACTTCGTTACCTGTGGTTGTAAAATGTGCTCCTTCTACATGGCCTTTGCGGTCTATAATATCACTATCCAGCCATTTAAAAAATGCTTTTCCTGATTTTGAAGGTCCATCACCATAAGCTTGAGACGCGTTATCATGAAATAAGGAACGTATTTTATCACCATCGTTTGCTTCCATAGCATCGATAAGGGATTTTATAGTGCTTTCTGGTGTGGAATTAGAGTTGTCTTGCATGGTTGTTTTGTTTAGTTCTTTTTGAGGTTCTTGATTTTGATGTTGCGCACAGATCGCTAATGATATGGTGCAAAAAATGAAAAATAGAAAGTTTATCATTACTTACCTAAAGGATGCTTAAAATATATAGCCACTAGATTTAAAAGTAAAAAAGGTATTTCCATCGCAGCTCCTTTTATGTTTCCTAAAGATAATTGAAAGCACAACAAAAATAATATGATGCCTGCCATTAAAAAATTACCATAAACAAAAGTTTGAGGTATCGCAATAAGAACAACACTTAAGAGCAATATACAGCCCATAAGCATTACACCGGTTTTATTAAAACCAAATTTACTGAACATCTCCAGCATTTCTGGTTTGCCTTGAAACATGGCCAGTCCTTGTTTTACGCCCATAGCGAGTATAATTAGGATTAATATTCCACCTATAATTTTTGTAACCATAATTTCATGTTTATAAAAAAGCCCAATAATCTCAAGAGTTACTGGGCTTATAGTTATGATTTATCTAGTGGTATAACCACCATTTGCAAAAATAGTCTGACCAGTAATCCACCAGCCGTCAGTAACTAAGTACTCTACAAAAGAGGCGATATCTTTAATGTCTGTTAATCCACCTAGAGCAGCTGCTGACTTGTGGTAAGCAACCGTTTGCTCCGTTTCTTGAGCATAGAAAAATGGAGTATCCATAGGTCCAGGAGCTACCGCGGTTACTGAAATTCCACGAGTTCCAAATTCCTTAGAAGCCATTCTTGTAAAATGCTCTACAGATGCTTTAGAACCAGCATAAAGCGAGTACATTCCCGTATAAGCAGCAAGAAGAGATGTAAGTATGGTATTTATTTTGCCATTATCATTCAAGTGTTTCCCTGCTTCTTGAATAAAGAAATAGGCCACTTTTGCGTTTACATCAAACATAGTGTCATATTCCTTTTCTGTAGTATCTTGATAAGGCTTTTTCATAACCATTCCTACCGTATTGATCGCTATGTCTATGCCACCTAGTTTTTCTTTGGCCTGCTCAAAGAATGTTGTGATATTATCTACTTGTGTTAAATCTGCTTGGTATAAAAAAGCGTTTACGCCATGAGCTTTTACATCGGCTAGCGTTGTTTCTGCTTCTGCTTTTGAGCTATCGCTGTTATAATGAATCGCTATGTGCGCTCCTTTTTCTGCAAAATTACGGCTTAATAAACCGCCTAGATTCTTCCCGCCACCAGCTATTAAAACTACTTTATCTTTTAAATTCATGTTACTCATTTATTAAATTTTTGATTAAAGTCAAATCTAAAAGTAATAGACTGAATATTCATTCAGTATAAGTTAAAAAAAAAGCAGTTACTTTTTTATAGAATCCCAAGCCATGTTTAACAAGGTCTCTTTATAAGAATCGTCTATTTTTATCTTTAATTCTCCAGCAGCTTTCATCCAGTAAGCAATTGCACTAAAAACAAAAAAAGTTATATGCTCTGCTTGAATAGTTTTAAATAATCCCTCGTCCAGACCGCGTTTGAATAAGTCATCAAAGTGGTAAAACTGCGCCATAGCTGTTACTTGGGTATCCTGTTTAATAATAGGAGAAAAGGCATAGCGACTTATAAAGTCAAATCTCAAAGGATTACTCAAAAAATAGTCTATCATGCGACCATAATAATCTAAAAAGGTGAGATGAACACTTTGTTGAACCTTATGATTTACAAAAACCGTAGTAGCTTCTTCTTCCTTTATTTTCACATAAATGCCGTTAACAATAGCCTCTTTATTTGCAAAGTATTTATAAACTGTTCCCATTCCTACCTCAGCACGCTCAGCTATCATGGACATAGGTGTACGTTCTAATCCGCGTTCTACTATTAAAGCAAGAGCAGCGTTTAAAATACGTTCGGTTTTATTCATAGATTCCATAGTTAAGGATGGTAAAGATATTGTTTTTAAAATGTGCTGCTTAAAAACAAACCTGCCTCTTTGATAAAGGCAGGTTTTTAGTTTGTATAAATTTAGTTATGATGCTACTTTAAAACTTCGATTAACTGCTATATAAACTTCTAATTAGGCATCACGCTTTCGTACCGCAATAAATGCAGCATAAACTTCTGATTAGTCATTACGCTTTCGCGAAAGCGAGATTAAAACTATCAAAAAATTACACCAAAGCATTATCCATGATCTCTTGTACTACTTCTGGATTGAGAAGTGTACTCGTGTCTCCCATATTACCGGTGTCTTTACCGGCTATTTTTCTCAAAATACGTCGCATGATTTTACCGCTGCGCGTTTTAGGCAATCCGTTAGTAAACTGAATTTTATCCAGCTTTGCTATAGGGCCTATACGGTCTGTAATCAACTGATTGATTTCTTTGCGCAGATTATCTTGATTACGATCTTCGCCAGTCTCTTTCAAGGTGATATAACCATAAAGCGCATTTCCTTTAATATCGTGCGGGAATCCTACGATAGCACTTTCTGCAACAGCTGGATGTTCATTAATAGCATCTTCGATAGGTGCGGTTCCTAAGTTATGACCGCTTACTATAATGACATCGTCCACACGACCGGTGATTCTATAATATCCTACAGCATCGCGACGAGCTCCATCTCCTGTAAAGTACATATTTTTATAAGCGCTGAAATACGTATCTCTATAACGCTCGTGATTTCCATAAATCGTACGTGCCATTGATGGCCATGGGAATTTTATGGTCAATCTTCCTTCTACTTGGTTTCCTATAATTTCTTGACCATGCTCGTCCATTAATGCTGGCTGAATTCCTGGTAGTGGCAAGGTCGCAAAAGTAGGAATGGTAGGCGTGGAATAAGGAATCGGACTGATCATGATTCCGCCAGTTTCTGTTTGCCACCAAGTATCAACAATCGGGCTGTTCTTTTTACCTACGTGATCATTATACCAGTGCCACGCTTCTTCATTTATAGGTTCTCCTACAGTTCCCAATACTTTTAAACTAGATAAGTCATATTTCTCTACGTAGTCTAGGTTTTCTTTGGCAAGTGCTCTAATCGCAGTAGGCGCTGTATAAAACTGAGTGATTTTGTGCTTTTCTACAATTTCCCAAAAACGTCCATAATCTGGATAAGAAGGAACTCCTTCAAACATTACCGTAGTGGCACCATTTGCCAATGGACCGTAAACGATATAACTATGACCTGTAATCCAACCAATGTCCGCCGTACACCAATACACATCATTCTCACGGTACTGGAACACATTTTTGAAACTGTATGCTGCATAAACCATGTAACCACCTGTGGTATGCACCATTCCTTTGGGTTTTCCGGTAGAACCAGAAGTATAAAGAATAAACAACGGATCCTCAGCATCCATGATGGTTGCTTTACAAGTCGCATCGGCCGCATCAAGAAGTGGTTGGATCCAAGTATCTCGTCCTTCTTTCATGGTGACTTTTCCACCAGTTCTATTAACTACAAGATTTGTAGTCACGCCAGGACAGTTCTCTAGCGCTTCATCTACAATAGACTTCAAGTCAATGGTTTTTTTACCACGGTAACTTCCATCGCTACAAATAACCATTCTACAATCACAATCATTAATACGAGTAGCTAATGCCGTAGCACTAAAACCGGCAAAAACCACCGAATGAATCGCGCCTATTCTAGCACATGCCAATACTGATACAGCCAGTTCTGGAATCATAGGCAAGTAGATACAAACTCGATCGCCTTTTTCTACTCCTTGTGATTTAAGTACGTTTGCAAATTTAGAAACGCGTTCATGCAACTCTCTATAGCTTATGTGTTGAGCACCTTCATTTGGGTCATTAGGTTCAAATAAAATCGCTGTTTTATCTGCACGAGTGGCGAGATGCCTATCGATACAGTTTTCTGTGATATTAAGTTGCGCTCCTTCAAACCATTTTACTTCTGGTTTTGAAAAATCCCAACTCAGGACTTTGTTCCATTTCTTTCTCCATAAAAAATGTTCCTCTGCTATTTCTTCCCAAAAATTCTCTGGATTGCGCACTGACTTTCTATAAACTTGCCAGTATTCTTCTAAATGTTTTATGTGGTAATTACTCATAATTATTAATTTATCAGTTTATTTTGATTGTGTATTCCTATGAAGTGTGTTTGATAAACACTCTTTATTTCGTCTATGATCAAGACATCGTCTATAGTGGATGGTATTTTATATTCATGTTCGTCGGCAATATTGCGCAGCAATTTTCTTAAGGTTTTACCGCTGCGTGTTTTAGGTAATCTTTGTACAATCAGCACATTTTTAAATGAGGCTACAGCTCCTATTTCTTGTCGTACGTTTTGGACGATTTGATTTTGAATATCCTTCATAGAATGAACGTGATTCGTTTTCAAGACAACAAGACCTAAAGGTTGCTGTCCTTTTAAATCACAATGGATTCCAAAAACGGCACACTCTGCTACGTCTGCATGACTGGAGACGATTTCTTCCATTTCGGCAGTGGAGAGTCTGTGTCCTGCAACATTTATGATATCGTCTACACGACCAGTAATAAAAACATAACCATCTTCATCTTTATAACCACCATCACCAGAAAAGTAGTATCCTGGAAAACGTTCTAAATACCCTTTTTTAAATCGTTGGGTATTCTCCCAAATATCGAGTAGAGTTCCAGGAGGTAATGGTAATTTAACAGCTATATATCCTTCGGTATTTGCTGCAGCTGGACTGCCGTTTTCATCTAAAACTTGAATATCATAACCACAAACTGGTTTTCCAGCACTACCAGATTTAATAGGTAGTAATTCTACACCAGCCATGTTGGCAAGCATGGGCCAGCCACTTTCTGTTTGCCACCAGTGATCGATAACTGGAACTTTGAGCTGGTCTTGTGTCCATTTTAATGTGGCAGCATCACAACGCTCTCCAGCGAGGAACTGGTATTTTAAAGAAGATAAATCATATTTTTTAATAAAATCTCCATGAGGATCTTCTTTCTTAATCGCTCTGATAGCGGTAGGTGCGGTTAACATGACACTCACTTGATGTTCACTTATTACTCTCCAGAAAGTACTGGCATCTGGAGTTTTGATAGGCTTACCTTCAAACAAAATAGTTGTATTGCGATTAATAAGTGGCGCATAGACAATGTAACTATGACCTACTACCCAACCTACATCACTTGCTCCCCAATATCTTTCCCCTTCTTCAACTCCATAGACATATTTCATTGAAAACTTTAATGCGGTAGCATAGCCTCCAGTGTCTCTTATGATTCCTTTAGGTGTTCCCGTGGTTCCAGAGGTATATAGAATATAAGATGGATGTGTGGAATTTAACTCTACTGGTTCGACAGGATTTGATTTTTTTACAAGCTCCGAGTAATCAATATCATAAGATTTAACAACACTCAATGGTGCGTTATCTCTATTATAAAGAATCACATTTTGAGGTTTAAAACTTGATTCTTCCATCGCCTGGTCCACAAAAGGCTTATAAGGTATGATACGTTTAATTTCTATACCGTGAGAAGCTGTTATGACTGCTTTAGGTTTACAGTCATCTATACGTATAGCAAGCTCATGAGGCGCAAAACCACCAAATACCACTGAATGTATAACTCCTAATCTAGCGCAAGCTAGCATGGCATAAATAGCCTGTGGTATCATAGGCATATAAATGAGACAAGTATCACCCTTTTTTAATCCTAAAGATTGTAATCCACCAGCGAGTTTGGAAACCTCTTGATGCAACTCATTAAAAGTGATGAACTTTTTAGTGTCAGTTACTGGACTATCATAAATGATAGCATTTTGTTCTCCGTAACCATCCTTAATATGTTTATCAATACATAAATAGCTCAGGTTTGTTTTTCCGTCTTGAAACCAGTGATAATAGTCGTCTGTATTTTTAGATAAGATGTTTTTTGGTTTTTGAAACCATTCTATGGCATTGCTTTGCTCTTGCCAGAAACCTTCAGGAGCATTTATGCTTTTTTGATAAAATGAATTGTAATCCATAACTATATTCTTATTAAATGATCTACCGCAGTAATGAGTTTTTTTACAGAAAATGGTTTCGTAAAATATTGGTCAGCACCTAGATTGAGACCTTTTTCTATATCGGCTGCTTTGCTTTTTGCAGATAGGAAGATGACTCTCGCTTTCGCGAAAGCGGGATTCTCCTTTATCATTTTAATGGTTTCATAACCATCTACCTGTGGCATCATCACGTCGAGAATAACAACATCTGGATGCTCGCGTTCCATGATAACCAGCGCCTCACTTCCATCTCTAGCGATAAACACGTGGTAACCTTGTTTTTGAAAGGCATACTCCAGTGACATCACTATGTTAGGTTCATCATCTACTATTAAAATCTTCTTCATTTTCCTGCTGTTTTTAATTCTACTATAAATCGGGCTCCTCTTTTAAAATCAGGATCCACGTTAATGGTTCCATTATGACTTTCTATAATGTGACGGCTTATGGCGAGTCCCATACCACTGCCGATAGGCTTCTTAACATTCTGATCATTAGATTGATAAAACTTTTCAAAGATGTACTGCATATCTTCTGGCGGGATTCCTTTACCATTATCTTCAAACGACATGATAACTTTATCGCTGTTATGTCGAGTGTTAATGGTAATCAAGCCGCTGCCTTCAGGTACAAACTTGATACTATTAGATAGTAAGTTTGTAAAGACTTGTAGAATGCGGTCTTCATCGTAAAACATGCTTATATTTTCTACTTCATTTACTTCAATCTGAACACCTTTTTTGAGCGCAAGTTGATAGATGCCATCCACTGCTTTAGTTACAGTGTTTTTTAACAAGTGTTCCCTTTTATCCATAATTTCACGACCGCTGGATAATTTTTCAAGATCTAGAATATTAGTAATCAAAACCGCCAGTCTATCGGCATCATTGACAATGTTGTTAAGGAATTTTTGCTTTAGTTCTTTCGGCATATCATCAGCATCGGCAAGGATCTCGCTAGCAGCTCTTATGGAAGCTGTAGGTGTTTTAAGTTCGTGTGCTACGGTATCGAGAAACTCATCTTTCTGACGGTCTTTTTCTACAAGTGCTTCATTTGCTTCTTGAAGATTATTTGTAAGCCTTTTTAAATCGTGGGATTGTTGTTGTAGTTGTTTATTTGCAGTTATAGTTTCTTTACTTTCTTCTAAGATTTTAAGTACTTCTGGTAAGGTTACTGGTTGTTCTTTTACCACACTGCTTATCATGAGCTTAGCGCTGGCAGCACCTATAGAACCAGTGAGTAGTTTTTCTGAAAAGTTGACCAGACGAGCATCGGCTTTTTCTTCTTGCGGATTCAGATCATACTTGCGATAGAAAATGTCGAGTGCTCGAGCCGTGCGCTTCTCTCCTAAAAATCGTGTGAGTGCTTTTCTTATTTCAGATACATAAGCTTCTCCACGCCATACAAAGGCGTTTTCTTGTAAATCTCCATAACTTGATGCGTTAACAACAAGTTCAGCATAATTACGCTCTCTGTAATTACCTTTTTTGATCACTGAGAAAATCAAATAGAACATCACATTAAAAACCATCGACCAAAAAAATGCATGGGTTACTGGCGGCATAAAATCCAGTCCAAAAAGTTCATAAGGTTTTAAAAGTACTATGTCAAAAGGCCCATTGCTTACTAAGGTGCTACCTTCTACAAAAACTTCGTTTATAAAAGGTAATGCAAGTGTGTAAAAAGTAACTGATGATCCAGCAAGGATTCCCATTTTTGCAGCCGCAGCACTACCACGATTCCAAAACAAGCCTATAAAAAAGGCAGGTGCGAGTTGTGCTATGATCACAAAAGCAATTAACCCTATACTAAAGAGTGACAACTGAATATTAAAGTTCACATAGAAAAAGTAAGCGCCTATAATCAAGATGAAAATAGAAACTCTACGTATATTTTTAATATTACGCGCATTGCTGCTAGGGTTACTCTTATTAAGCACTTTTAAAAACCCATATGGAATAATGAGGTTATTACTGATCATGGTGCTCAAAGCAAGAGCACTTACTACTACCATAGAAATCACGGACGATAAACCACCTAAGAAAACCATTAATCCTAAAAGTTGATGACCATGTTCTAGCGGCAAATGCAGCGTATAATAATCTGGGTTTACATCTCCAGAAAGCAATAATTTTCCTGCCCATGCGATAAAAATTACAAATACATTAAAGAGCAATAAGTACAAAGGGAATACCCAACTTGCTTTTTTCAAATGATTTGTTGAGGTGTTTTCTACCACACTAACTTGAAACTGTCTAGGCAATAAGAATATCGCAAAAAACGATAGCGCGATCATAAAATACCAGTTGATACTGGCTTCCATATTTGAAAAGGTGGCTAGATTTTCAAAACCATCTAAAGCTGAGACTTGTTCATAAATATCGGTCGTTCCATCAAACAAGTAAAAGGTAATATAAATACCTATGATCAAAAAGAAAACCAGCTTCAGCAAGCTTTCTACGGCAACTGTGAAAACAAGACCGCTGCGCCTGCGAGAGGCATCAGTAGTTTGAGTTCCAAAAAGCGCCACGAACACCGCAAGCAGTACCGCTATGTAAAAAGTACTGTCTGTAAAAATGCTGGTGCTTTTTGAGCTGTCTGAGAGTATATCAAAAGTCTCTGAAACTGCTTTTAATTGTAAGGCGATATAAGGTAAAACAGCAACAACACAAATTATAGTTACTATCGCACCTATAGAACGGTTGTTTCCATAACGTAGCGAAATAAAATCGGCAATACTGGCGACTTGATACTGCTTTGAAATAAGAACTACTCGTTTTAAAATTAATATCCATAATGGCAAAGCGATCACTGGACCTAGATAGGTCGTTAAGAAGCTTACACCACTGGTGGCTGCAATTCCCACGCTACCATAATAGGTCCAAGCACTGCAATATACTGCAAGAGACAAGGCATAGACCCATGGATTATGCACCCATTTAGATTTTGACCTACGGTCTGCCCAGATCCCTATCGCAAATAAGAGCGATAAATATCCCACAATCACTAATATGATGGCGTAGCTAGGCATATCTTTTAATCACTGTAAAAGTTATAATTACACTCAACAACCACACTAAAAAAATGTACGCATATAAGACTGGTACTCCTAAAATTGAGAACTCACTATTAAATATAAATATGATGGGTACATTCAAGAAAATTACTAGTCCTATAGATAGAATAACAAGTTTTTGTTGGTGTCTTTTTTTCATTTTAATTCCAGCTAGACTGCATGGGTTTTTAAATTCAAGAAGGTAATCTTCTATTCAAAATTTTAATCCTTAAAATTGACTCTCAAGATACTATTTAATGATTAATCTTTAGTTATTTCGCTTTCGCGAAAGCGAGATAAAAACAAACTGCACTTCTAGGGAAAGTGCAGCTTGAATTAAATCATGGATATCTATGGATTCTGATTACTCATTTAAAATCTTCAGACTGCATCGTTATTGAGATATCCAATCAAGTTAGGTTACCACCTGCGTGGGATTTCCGCCTACTCTAGATTCCCACCTTCGTGGGATTTCCGCCTGCGCGGAAATGTTAGTGACCAGTAGCTTCTCCAGCGCCGCTAGGGATACGTATATTTTCTACAATATACTGAACCTCTTGTGGTGGTGGCGATGTGAAATGACATACTACTAGACTTACCACAAAGTTTATGAGCATAGCGATCGTACCAAAGCCTTCTGGAGAGATGCCGAACCACCATTCATCCTTACCTGGTAGAGCTTCATCAAACCATCCTAATCTATATTTTACCATGTATAAAAGCATGGTAACTATACCTACTACCATACCGGCAACTGCTCCTTCTTTATTCATGCGCTTGTAGAATATTCCTAAAATAATAGATGGGAAAAAACTAGCCGCTGCGAGACCAAAAGCTAAAGCAACCGTAGCTGCAACAAATCCAGGCGGATTGATTCCAAAATATCCAGCAACACAAACAGCTCCTACAGCACTTAAACGTGCAGCAATTAATTCACCTTTTTCAGAAATATTAGGGTTGACAACCTTTTTAATTAAATCATGAGAAACAGATGAAGAGATAACTAATAATAATCCAGCAGCTGTAGATAGTGCTGCGGCAAGTGCTCCAGCAGCAACGAGTGCAATCACCCAACCTGGTAGATTTGCAATTTCAGGATTTGCCAGCACCATAATATCATTATCAATGTACAACTCGTTAGGATTTGAGTTATCGACACTTTTAGTCGCTCTAGAACCTAATGCTGTTCTGTTTTTTCCATCATAGATTTCTTCTGGTTTTTTGCTAGTAAAGGCGTTTCCTGGACTGTATTGCACAATTCCATCACCATTCTTATCAGTCCAAGCAATTAAACCCAGCTCCTCATAATTCTTGAGCCAGTCTGGCTGATCTGCATAAGACTTACCTACTACGCTGTCTATCATATTTGTTTTAGCAAACACCGCTACAGCTGGCGCCATTGTATACAAAATAGCAATAAGCAATAAAGCCCATCCAGCACTTTTACGAGCATCTTTTACACGTTTTACGGTAAAGAATCGTACAATAACGTGCGGTAATCCTGCTGTTCCTACCATTAAGGCTAGTGTAATAGCAAATATGTCTACTAGAGATTTAGACCCATCGGTATAAGCAGCAAAACCAAGATCCGTACTTAATCCATCAAGTTTATCTAATAAATAAGTTCCAGAACCATCAGCTAGTGTGCTTCCCATTCCTAGTTGAGGTATAGGATTTCCTGTCATTTGGATAGAAATAAATATCGCAGGAACAGTAAAGGCAAAAATCAATACACAATACTGTGCTACTTGCGTGTATGTGATTCCTTTCATTCCGCCGAGTACCGCATAAAACAGTACGATAATCATTCCTATAATCACACCGGTATTAATTTCTACTTCTAGAAATCTGGAGAAAACCAGTCCTACACCACGCATTTGACCAGCTACATAAGTAAATGAAACCAATAAGGCACAAAATACCGCTACTAGTCGAGCTGTTTTAGAATAGTAACGATCGCCTATGAAATCAGGTACTGTAAATTTTCCAAACTTCCTTAGGTAAGGTGCCAGTAATAAAGCTAATAATACGTAACCACCAGTCCATCCCATAAGGTAAACGGAGCCGTCATAACCGGCAAAAGCAATGATTCCCGCCATAGAGATAAATGACGCAGCGCTCATCCAGTCGGCAGCGGTAGCCATACCGTTTGCAAGAGGAGAAACGCCACCACCTGCAACATAAAATTCTTTTGTTGAACCGGCACGAGTCCATATCGCAATCCCTATGTAAAGGGCAAAAGTTACTCCTACGAGTATATAAGTCCACATTTGAACATTCATAATATTTTCTTTAAGTGACTACTCTTGAATAGAGCAGTAGATTTATAGTTAGTTGATTTAATTGTTGTGATCTCGTTTTCGCGAAAGCGCAAACTTCAAAATTTAACCGCTGTTATTTTTCGTCGTATCCGTATTTCTTATCCAGCTTGTTCATGATACGTACGTAAACGAATATGAGTATCACAAAAACATAGATAGATCCCTGTTGAGCAAACCAAAACCCTAGTTTGAAACCACCGAGCCTGAGCTCGTTTAAAGCATCCTTGAATAAAATTCCAGCACCGTAAGAAACGGCAAACCAGATGCCGAGTAGAATGAAGAGGTACTTAATGTTCTCTTTCCAGTAGGCTGTTGCATTAGATTGTTTATTTGACATAATTTATAGTTTTAAAGTTTTATAGGTAAATCATTGCTTGTAGGGTAACTGTCCCAACTGCATCTAGATTTCCATATTTTTGATTAGCATATTCCAGTGATAATTTAGAATGATGACCGCTGAAATAAAGGTTGCCGCCTATACCAAATCTATTTGCGTTATCATCTATAGCATCGATGTTGCGAGAAGATACAGACAAGTAGGGCTGAAGTTTTAACCTATCATTTTTACTAGGTAGTACATAACCTACATGTGCATAAAGCATTGAGCCAGTCTCGTAAGTTTGACCTAGTGTGAAATTAGTACCATAATCATTGTTTTGGTAAGTTGCATAAGCGGTGATAGCTGCCCCTTTATCTCCTACAGGTGCATCATAAAATGCATCTACAGCAAAAATGGCAACATCTTCACCTTGAAAATTATTATTTCCATCTAGCGATACACTACCGTTAGGGTGATAGAAAAAACCAGCTCCTACATTAAAAACTTTTTTACTACCTAAATAAGAGCCTACTTTGTATGGTAAAAAGTTGCTCTCTTGATCTAATAATTGATAGTCAAAGTAACCTGCAAAGTTTTTTCCTGCGTCCTTACCTCCTAAAATTTCACGACCGTTGTAAGTAGCGTTGTTTATCCCTGGTATTCCTCCCACGTCTAGACCATTTGTGAGTGCTTCATTAATTGATACTCTATATTGTAATCTATCAAATTTTCCTTTGAAATAAACTCCCATATGACGAGCAAACTGATCACTCAAACCTATAGTTGCCCAACTCTGACGATTATTATCAAGAGTTAACATGTTTAACGTACTCTGATTATTTAATCTAGAAATTCCATTCCAGTAATGCAATCCACCACCTACAGCGTGATTGTCATTAAGTGACCATTCTCCCCAAACATCGTGAAAGAACAATTGAGAACTATCGCTTTTACCTACTGGATGAAGATTACTCGCATTCTGACTATTAAGACCGAAATGCGTTAGAATCAAAAATCTTTTAGACACTTGAGCATACATAAGTACACGAGCCCTACGAATGGAAAAGTTTAAGTCACTTTCTTCATTCCCAAAACTATTGAGTGTTTCATTATCTGAATGCTGTGCCCAGAATTGTGCCCATGATATTATACGGAAGTATTTTGAGCCGTCTTCGTTGAGATTTACCTTCATTCCGCCAGTATACTCTGTAGAACCTTGAGCAAATCCTAGACAGGCTGCTAGGAAGAAGAATGGAAGTAAAAATAAATACTTGTTTTTCATAAGAGTTTGTAATTAAGGTTAGTTGTTACGAAATCGTTTTCTTTCGTGATGCTAACCTCAACAAATTCTTATGTTAATTAAAATTTAATATAGTTATTTGGTAATAGATATAGTTCTAGTCTCTAAATCGTTCCCACTGTATCAACATAAATTTATCTCCAAGCTCTGTAACTACAGCTCCTGCACCTTTAATGTTTTGAGAGTTTGAGAAGTATTCACCTAGCTCTGTAGCGTTTAGAATCTTATATGTAGGATGATATTTTGTGTTGCTAGGTCTTTTTATATTATACTTTTTCACCCAATTGAGTACACTCACATGCGAAATTCCTAGAATACGCTCTATTTCTCTATATGTCAAGCCTTCAAGATAGAGTTGTAATGCTTTATTTACATAGTAATCGTCTATCTTTTTACCAATTTTATCTACGGTAAAATTGTAATTACAATCTTTACATTTATAACGTTGTCTACCATTAACAACACCACTTTTGATCTGATTTTCAGAGGAACAACTAGGGCAAATTTTCATAACTATATTAATTTAGCATAAATATATCAAATTAGCAATAATATAACATTTATTAGTTAAATATTATAGTTCGATATGATAAGATGCTAATTATTATAAGTAAATGAAATTGAGTTTTCGCTTTCGCGAAAGCGAACTTAGAAAAAGGTGCTAAGGACAAAGAGAAGCTAATTTTTAGATGAAATAGGTGCTCATTCTGTTTAACTTATTGAGGATTTAATTGCGGTTAGTCTAGTTTATAGTTAATGTTTTAATAATCAAATTATAAAGTAACGTTATTATTTATTTCCTTGATTCTTTTATCATTAAGTTAGTTGAAATAAAATAAATCAATTATGAAACTTATCAAAAAAATTGGGGTTTTAGCCCTATCGGCATCATTATTTATGGTGTCATGTAAAGATGAAGCTGCTGAGAAAGAAGCTGAACAAATGAAAATGGAGCAAGAAATGGAAGCAAAAAAAGCAGACTCTCTTGCGATGGTAGAAAAAGAAAAGATGGAACGCGACGCAACTGCAGTGAGCATTAACGGTGCAATGATGTATCCTGACATGACTATTGTTGAAAATGCATCTACTAGTAAAGATCTATCTACATTAGTGACTGCGGTTTCTACAGCAGGATTAGTAGGAACTTTAAATAGTGAAGGACCTTTCACAGTTTTTGCACCTACAAATGATGCTTTTGCGGCATTACCAGCTGGAACTGTAGAGACTTTATTAAAACCTGAAAACAAAGAGAAATTGAGTGGTATTCTTACTTATCACGTAGTTTCTGGAAATGTTATGGCTGGAGATCTTTTGAAAATGATCGAAGATGGAAAAGGTAGCACCTCTTTCACAACGGTAAACGGGAAAAACTTAACTGCAATGCTAGTTGATGGAAAAGTAACTATCAAAGACGCTTTAGGAGGAACAGCAACTGTAACCGTTGCAGATGTGAAACAATCTAACGGCGTTGTTCACGTAATCGATAAAGTATTATTGCCATCTAAGTAATATTAAGGCTTAAATAAAAATGGCATTCCTTTAAAAGGAATGCCATTTTTTTTATGGAAAAGACTTTAATTGAGTAAAGTAGGTTTTCCAAAACCAAGTTTCTCAAGCTTATTAAATTGAGTCTTTTTATCACCTACTATTAAATATACCATCTTATCTGAATTAATATATTCGTTGATTAATTCTTTTATTTCAGGTAGAGTGATATCTGTTACTACTTTTTGCCTTGTCAATGCATAATCGATGGGCATATCATTTTCTTCAATATTAGAGAGCATTCTCAATTTTGCGCCTTGAGATTCAAAAGCTCTAGCGCTAGATTTGATCAGATAACTTTTTGTAACTTCTAGGTCTTCCTCAGAGAAATTAGAGCCGTAATTTGATAAAATCTCTTTGATTAATGCGGTAGACTCATAAGTAACATTAGACCTTACACCACTGGATATTGTAAATGTACCTGTGGTAGGAGAGTTGTTAAATGAAGATCTAACACCATAAGTGTAACCTTTATCTTCTCTAAGTTGCTGCGTAAGTTGAGAAGCAAATCCACCACCGCCTAAACGGTAATTTATGATGTCCACATTATACGAATCGTTATCTGTCGATGGAATAGAACGATTACCAATAGTTAAAATAGACTGTTTTGCATTAGGTACGTCATAAAAGTATACTTGAGAAGATTCTAATTCTGGAAAAGGCTGAATTTGTGGAAGAGATACTTCTTTTTGATTCCAGTTTCTATTAATAGTTTCCAATGAAGATACCACCTTAGAACTTTCCACATCACCTACAATTTTAAAACTAGCTAACTTTGGTGTAAAATAGCTGTTATAATAATCTTTCAGGTCTTCTATTGTGATGTTTGCAACGCTCTGTTCGGTACCTAGGTTATTCTGCGCAAGGAGATGTTGATTTCCATATATGAGTTTTGCAAACTCGTTACTAGCTATCGCACGAGGACTCGCTTTTTGTTGCTGAATCCTACTAATAGTTTGCTTTTTTATAAGCTCAAACTCTTCTTTATCCCATCTAGGTTCTAATAATATTTCATCAACGATTTTCATTACCTCTTCATAATTTCTTGATAAGGCACTTGCATTAATTGAGATACTTTCATCACTAGATCGTACTGTAATATTTGCCCCTAATTTTTCAATCGCATCTTCTAATTCTTCTGGAGTTTTAGTTGCGGTTCCCTTATTCATAAGTTGAGCGAGCATGTTTGATACACCTATTTTATCGATGTCTTCGAATAGCATGCCGCCTTTCATATCTAATTGAAATTGGATCAAAGGAACTTCTTTGTCTTCTATTCCAAGTATTTCAATACCTGATGACAGCTGTTCCTTATAAACATTTGGAATTTCTAGGGTAGGAGCATCTCCATAAGCTGGTTCAATACTTCTATCAAAACTTGATGGGCTGCGCTCATACTCTGCAACAATACTTGCATCAAAACTTTCTTCAGCACCTTCTACAATTTTTTCTTCTTCTACATCGGCCTTTTGAGAGTTGCTAACTGCTAATTCTACTTGACCTTTAGGAACAAAGCTGGTCATTATATAATTGCTGTCTTTTATGTATTTGTGATAAACCTTAGTAATATCTTCCAAAGTAACCGCTTGCATATTCTTCATGTCTTGTGCTAAGAAACCTGCATCTCCTGCAAGTATTTCATATTGGGTCAACTGGAAGCCTTTTCCTAAAACACTAGATAAGCCTTGATAAAAGTCGGTTTCTTTGCTTGTCTTTATTCTATCTAATTCGTCTTGAGAAATGCCATTCTCTTCAAAAAGAGATAATGCTTTTTCAATACTTCGTTTCACGCTATCTAGATCAACACCGTCATAAGCTCGCGCAACGATTCCAAATTGACCTGCAAGTTCTGATGTATAGTTAAACGCATAAGCTTGATCTGCTACTCTGTCTTTTTCAACTACAATTTGATTTAAAGGAGCTTTTTTACCTCTACTTAAATAATTACCTAATACTTCTAAAGCATAAGAATCTTCATGATAATTAGGAACTGTAGGCCATGTAAAACTCAATCTAGGAGTTTGAGCAAAGTTATCTTCATGATACAAATATTTTGAATCTTTAAGTACAACTGCTTCTATAGAAGGTTTATCGACTTCCTTACCTCTTTTGATTTCACCAAAGTATTTCTTTACCCATTCTAAAGCTTGAGCTTTGTCAAAATCTCCAGCAATGGTTAGAACTGCGTTGTTAGGAGTGTACCAGTCTTTATAAAAATCTTTGACATCTTGAAGCGATGCATTTTGAAGATCTTCTAACGAGCCTATTACTTGCCAATTGTAAGGATGTTCTTCTGGATACAAATTCTTCCCTACAACATAAGATTCGTGACCATAAGCATTGTTGTCAACACTTTGTCTCTTTTCATTTTTTACTACTTGCTTCTCTTTAGCAAGAACTGGTTCAGTAACGGTATTGATAAAATATCCTAGTTTATCTGCTTCCGCCCAAATCATTTTTTCTAATGCATCTTTAGGAACCGTTTGATAATAGTTGGTAACATCACGACTTGTAGAACCATTTGCTCCTGAACCTCCAATTCTAGCACTCATTGCGTCAAGTCCACCTTTCCCTAGGTTTTCTGATTCTAGAAATAATAGGTGTTCAAATAAGTGAGCAAAGCCAGTTTTTCCTTCCTTTTCTCTAGCACTTCCTACATGAGCAGTTAATGCAACAGCTACGACAGGATCGGACTTGTCTTCATGAAAAATTACAGTAAGGCCGTTTTCTAAGGTATGTTTTTCAAACGGAATCGAGATAGCATTGGATTCAGTATCTGTTGTAGCATCATCTTTAGATAGGTCGTTACAAGAGATAAATATAAAAGCGATAAAAAACGCTGTCATAAGGTTAGATAGTTTCATATACAAAGTTATTTATTAAGTATGATCGATGTAAATATAATAGTTAATCTTACAAGGTATTCAAAGCATTCAAGAATATTAGGCAATAAAAAAACCGCCATTGAGGCGGTTTTCAAATTCTGTTATATAAAATTACAGGTCTTTAAATTCTGCAATATCTTCCAGTGATTTTACCTGGTTTAAGGTAGATTTAATTTCGTCTTTTTGTGCCTCTAAGATAGATACAACTGTTTGTGGTAATTCAGATTTATGTTCTAATACCTCATTGTATTCTTCTACAGCAGCTTTTTCTCCAGTTATACATTCTTCTAGAATCGCTTCATCTGTATTGAGACTTAACGCAGCTTTAATATTCATCCAGCTCCTGTGTAAATCTCCTTTCATTGATCCATCATTATCTGGTTCCTTGTTCATATTCTTAATTTCCCCAGATAAAGAGGCAGCAAATTCTGTGCGTCTTGCACCTTGTTGTGCTAGCCATCTTTTTAACTGCACATGCTCAGTGACTTCTGCAGCATTTGCATAACCACGTTGCGCATCATAGGTTTTTTCTAGTAAGTCGTTTAAGTATTTCTCAGTTTTTATAGTTTCCATTGATATTATTTTCTTTTAATATAGCACTGATGTCAACTAGAACTTCTTAAAAAATTGTGAGTTGAGATATGTTTAACGATTTTGTATTTAGAGTGAAAAAGGAGTGAACAAAAAAAGCGATAATCCTGAAGACCATCGCTATCTCATTTGTTCACAATAAAAATCTATTTGTCGCTTTTTAACTTAGATAACTTATTTCTTTCGTCTTGAAGTTGTCGTCCTAATTTTTGCTCTTTTTCAATAGATTTACGTCTTAGTTCCTCTAACTCTTCTTCGGTAGATTGTAATTGTTTTTGAGCAGCTTTAGTAGTAGAATTACTGCTTTTAAAACGCATACTCATCAACACAAAAAGAAAACCTAAAACTCCTACAATGGACCAAACGACGGTATTATAGACACTTTTATTAGTTTGAATTCCGAAAAAATTCATGGAATCCTTTTCGGCATTTACTCCAGTTAGACTAGCATTAGTTTCTTGCAATTCTTGTTCTAAAGAGGCAATGCGGCCGTCCTTAGTCGCTATAGAATTTTCTAACGAGCTTATTTTATCATTTAATTGATCTAAATGCTCATTAGTGTTTCTACGTAGTTCATTAATCGACCGTTGTTTGATAACTTTAAATTCTTTAAAATTATTTGATTCGGTAATTAATGTTTCAAATTGGGCGTCGATACTTTTTACACTATCGGTTTCCTGAGCTATAGTACTATAACTTATAATCAGAAATAATGGTATTAGAAAAAAATTCATTTTTAAAAATGTGACGTTATGTTGAACTTAGAATTGTGGTCTTTATTGTTAGGAATTACTTCCAGTTGATAAGAAATACTTAGGTTCTAATGAGTTCGTATGGTATTATAAATTGTTGAGCATCCGCTTTCGCGAAAGCGATATCATTAAAAGCCTCATGAGATAGAGGCTTTTAAAGTATCATATAAATTTAATCATCGTTAATCGTAGCAAGAAATTCTTCGTTATTACGAGTTTGCTTGATCTTTTGAGAAATGAACTCCATTGCTTCCACAGGATTCATGTCAGCCAGATACTTGCGTAAAATCCACATGAATTTCATTGTTTTCTCGTCTAGCAATAAATCATCACGACGTGTAGATGAAGAAGTAAGATCAATAGCAGGGAACACACGACGGTTAGATATATTTCTATCCAGTTGAAGCTCCATGTTACCTGTTCCTTTAAATTCTTCAAAAATTACCTCGTCCATTTTAGAACCAGTTTCTGTCAATGCTGTTGCGATGATAGATAAAGATCCACCACCTTCAATATTACGAGCCGCACCAAAGAAACGTTTAGGTTTATGTAAAGCATTTGCATCTACACCACCAGAAAGTACTTTACCACTTGCAGGTTGAACTGTATTATAAGCACGAGCAAGACGTGTAATCGAGTCTAGTAAAATCACAACATCGTGACCACATTCTACCATACGTTTTGCTTTTTCTAGAACAATGTTAGCCACTTTTACATGGTCATGTGCTTCTTTATCAAATGTAGAGGCAATTACCTCACCGTCTACATTGCGTTGCATATCTGTTACTTCTTCCGGTCTCTCGTCTATTAGTAAGATAAGCTGATATACTTCAGGGTTATTTGCTGCTATCGCGTTTGCAATATCTTTAAGTAGCATGGTTTTACCTGTTTTAGGTTGTGCTACTATCATCCCACGCTGTCCTTTTCCTATAGGGGCAAAAAGATCCATCACTCGTGTAGAAATACTAGCACGTCTACCAGCAAGGTCAAATTTTTCTTCTGGGAAAAGAGGTGTAAGGTGCTCAAAAGAAACACGATCACGCACTACTTTAGGGTCCAGACCATTAATTTGAGAAATCTTAATTAATGGGAAGTACTTTTCTCCTTCTTTAGGAGGACGTACCATACCTAGAACTGTATCACCAGTTTTAAGACCGAAAAGTCTTATTTGCGATTGTGATACGTAGATATCATCAGGACTGGCTAGATAATTGTAATCACTACTGCGCAAGAAACCATATCCATCTGGCATCATATCAAGAACACCTTCACTTTCTATGATTCCATCAAATTCAAAATCAGGATCGCGGTAACGGTTGCGCGTGTCTTTGTTTCCTTTAGGAACGTTTGCCTGATTACTGTTGCTGCGTGTATTTTTTTGACGGCTGTTACGGTTGTCGTTTTTATCTGAACTGTCGTTGCTAGAATTATCTTTGGAATCAGTAGTCTCCTTTGGGGCGTCTTTTTGAGAATCTGTTTGATCCTTTGATTTGCTTTTAGAAGATTTCTTTTCTTTTCTAGGTCTAGGATTAGGCCTACTAGGGTCTTTGCGTCCTTTTAATGTTTCTTCGGTAATTACAAAATCATCTTTCTCATCAGATTTTGATTCTTTTGAAGTTTCTTTTTTAGGAGCTCTAGGTTTTCTTTCCTTTTTTGCCGCAAGTTTTTTAGGAGCTACTTTTTTTACAGGAGCCTCTTTTTTATCCGTTTCTGGAGTAGCTTCTATATCGAGACTTTTTACAACCTCTGGATTTTCTGCTTGCAGGTCTAGTATTTTATAGACCAGGTCTAGTTTGCGTAATGATTTAATTTTAGGAACATTAAGACCTTTTGCGATTTCCTGTAATTCAGGAAGTTTTTTTGATTTTAAATCAGCTATTTGAAACATATAACTTTAGTAAATGTATAATTTGTTTTCAGGGGAAATTTAAAGTTCAAAAATTATGAGAAAAATTTTGAACTGCTAGGTAACCTATAAAGAGTAAGTTACTCTGTTATGCACTGCAATTATACACTAAAAAATTAATATCTGTTGTTCTTTTTGCAGCTATTGTTATATTTTTGCTTTGCTTTTGTAAAATAGCATATATGATACAACGTATTCAAACTATATATTTATTTATCGCTGCATTGGTCTCTGGAGTCCTTATATGGATCGTGGAGTTCTATATAGATGGAGAAGGAAATGAGTTTGTGGGAATGGATAGTAGCTTGTATTATGGTATATTTGTTTTAAGTGCAGTTTTATCGTTAATTGCGATATTCTTATATAAGAATAGACAGTTGCAAACTGTGGTTAACAGATTAAATTTGTTATTAAACCTTTTTATACTAGGAGTTTATGTATATCAATCGCTAATGATGTCTGGAGAAACGGCGGTTTCTGAGAAAGGCATTGGGATGTTCATTCCTATCCTATCTATCGTTTTAATCGTCTTGGCTAACAAGGCAATAAGAAAGGATGAACAACTCGTAAAATCTGCAGATAGATTACGATAAACGCAAAAATCTTAGTAATATTAGTGAGAAATCCTGCAAGGCGCCACCTTGCAGGATTTTGTTTTTTAAGGAAGTTTTTCTTTTTTTCTCGCTTTCGCGAAAGCGGATTTTATTTCACCACTTTTTTGATAACAACCAGAAATTTGAATTAAGAGATCATATATGAACTTTATTAATGATAATTATTTACGGTCCTTTTCAATAACTTCTAGATTACTAATCTTACCATCATTAATCTCAAATCGCAACATCGTGCGTTTTTGGTGAAATCCATGCATACCTATAGCACCTGGATTCATGTGCAGGCAATTGATCTTTTTATCGTTGACCACTTTGAGAATATGTGAGTGTCCACAAATAAAAATATCAGGCGCATTGTCATATATTTCTGGTCGTACACGCTGGTTGTATCGGCCAGGATAACCGCCTATGTGCGTGATCCATATATCCATTCCTTCACAGGTAAACCGATTGTGCTCTGGAAACTGCATTCTTGCGTTATCGTCGTCTATATTTCCCCAAACGCCTCGCAAGGGTTTAAGAGCTGCAATTTGATCTGTAACTTTAAGATCGCCTATATCGCCAGCATGCCACACTTCATCGGCTTGTTGGACATATTTAAGGATGAAATCATCCATGTGACTATGAGTGTCTGAAAGAAGTAATATTTTCATTTTGCAAAGATAGTTGGTTAGTCTTTTAGTTTTTGAGTCTCTGAGTCCTTCAGTTTTTGACGACCGACTGCTCGCGTTCTCTTCGAGAACTCTTGTGACCTATGACTACCGACTTTTTGACTGTCATCATAATATTCAAAGTTGCGGGCTTAAATCCGCAACTTTGAATATTCGTCTTTCATCTTTTTTGAAAATTTAAGTTCGAGTTCGATTTCAAATTCATTCCTCTTATCTTTGTTCCAATGCAAGAAACTTCACGTTATTTTATGGAATTGGCTTATGATGGTACTAAATATCACGGCTGGCAAAAACAACCTCAAAGCATTTCTGTTCAAGAGGTAATAGAAGATGGGCTAAAAAAAATGCTACGCGAGAACATACGTATTCAAGGAGCAGGAAGAACTGATACCGGAGTACATGCGGCTTTTATGGTGGCTCATTTTAATTATGATGGCGAACTAGATCTCGAGCATTTAATTTATAGGTTGAACCGCTGGATCCCAAAAGACATCGCTATTTATGATATCAGGCCAGTACAAGAAACTGCACACGCGCGCTTTCATGCTA
This sequence comes from Nonlabens dokdonensis DSW-6, assembly GCF_000332115.1. Taxonomy (NCBI): domain Bacteria; kingdom Pseudomonadati; phylum Bacteroidota; class Flavobacteriia; order Flavobacteriales; family Flavobacteriaceae; genus Nonlabens; species Nonlabens dokdonensis. The sequence goes on along the minus strand of NC_020156.1, from coordinate 530,156 downwards.
CAAAGCGTTCCTATGAATACCATTTTTTACTAAGACCTGATCCTTTTCAAGTAAATCAAGCTTATGTGCTTTTTAGAAAACCAGATTTTAAATTAATGGAACAAGCCGCTTCTATATTGCTAGATTACAAAGATTTTGAATCTTTCTCTAGAGTAAATACAGATGTAAAAACATTTATTTGTGATCTTACTGAAGCCAGATTTGAATATAAAGATCACAAAGTCATATTTCATATTACTGCAAATCGCTTTCTACGTAATATGGTACGAGCGATTGTGGGGACTTTGTTAGAAATAGGTTACGGTAAAAGGACTGTAGAAAGTATGCATGATATCATTGCTTCCAAGGATAGAGGTCAGGCAGGAGCTAGCGCAGCTGCCTCAGGTTTGTTTTTAACTAAAATTGAATATCCTAAGGAGCTTTTCTTATGAAGTCAAAAGTACTTTTTCAAGAGTCTCAAAAGTTCCAGCAATGGTGGCTGTGGATTATTGTAATAGGTCTAGTAATTGTAGCAGCATCAACCTTTGATTATTCAGAACCATTGAAAAATCAGTTGACAGTTGATAAAGTTATATTAACTATAACAGCTGTAGGGATTTTGGTTTTATTTTTGACGTTAAAATTAAGTACTCGTATTACTGAAGAAAAAATTCAGATGCGCTATTTTCCATTTGTCAAAAAAGACTTTTACTGGAAAGATATGACCAGTGCTCAAGTAATAGATTATGGTTTTGTAGGCGGCTGGGGCATCAGGATCTGGACCAGTTATGGAACCGTTTATAATGTAGGTGGTTCTAAAGGACTTCACATTAAAATAGCTGATAAACAGTACGTCATCGGTACACAAAAAGAAGAAGAATTGCGATCTAGTATCGCACATTTACTTAAATAAATATGGCTTCAACTACAGGTAATGCATTTAATATGTCTCTTTTTAAGAGATTGCTTTCTTATACAAAGCCTTATAAACTAACTTATTACTTTGTTGCTTTGAGCGCCATTTTGATTGCTGTAGTCGCCATTGGGATGCCGTATTTGATTAAAGTAGCAATTGATAATCATATCGTGCCTCAGGATTTCAATGGTTCTCAAACTATTCTAGGAATTGAATATGGAGGTTTTGTAGGAGTGATAGTCCTGATGGTAGCTGTACTCGTTGCAGATGTATTATTACAACTCAGTTTTATTTATTATGCTAACTGGTTAGGGCAGCAAGTAATACGCGATTTACGTATCAAACTCTTCAAACACATGATGGGTTTCAAGATGCAATACTTTGATAAAAGTGCTGTAGGTAAATTAGTAACCAGAGCAGTGAGTGATATAGAAACCATTGCAAGTATTTTTTCTCAAGGTCTTTTTGTGATTATTTCTGATCTGTTGAAAATGTTAGTTGTTTTAGGCTTTATGGCGGTCTCAAGCTGGAAGCTGACCTTAATAGCTCTTATTGTCATGCCATTTATTCTTTACGCTACGCGTGTTTTTCAAAAGGCCATGAAAGTAGCCTTTGAAGAAGTGCGTACACAAGTAAGTAATCTTAATTCATTTGTTCAAGAGCGTGTTACAGGCATGAAAATCGTGCAGATTTTTAATCGAGAAAAGATTGAATATGAGCAATTTAAAGAAATTAATGACAAGCATAGAAATGCTTGGGTAAAAACGGTTTGGTACAACTCGATTTTCTTCCCGATTGCAGAAATGGCTTCTAGCATTACCATAGGTCTGATCGTTTATATAGGAGTTGTAATGAATATAGGAACTCAAAATTCAGAATTAGTAGTACCAATTGGTACTATAGTCATGTTTATTGATTTGTCTCAAAAACTCTTCAGACCATTACGCCAGATTGCAGATAAATTCAATACCCTACAAATGGGAATGGTTGCTGCAAACCGTGTTTTTGGAATTATAGATACAGAGTCGCAAATAGAAGATCAAGGTGAATTGATCGCAGCAGATTTAAAAGGTATCATTGAATTTAAAAATGTAGATTTTGGTTACGTAGAGAATGAGTTGGTTTTAAAAAACTTGAGTTTTGAAGTTCAAGCGGGAGAAACCGTCGCTATTGTAGGTGCAACTGGAGCTGGAAAATCTACGATTATAAATCTGTTGTCACGTTTTTATGAAATTAATAGTGGAGAGATTTTGATTGATTCCGCTTCCGCGAAAGCGTACCAACTTTCATCTCTTCGATCACAAATAGCAGTGGTGCTACAAGATGTTTTCTTGTTTGCAGATACTATTCTCAACAACATAACACTTCAAAATCCTGATATTTCGGAGGCAGATGTAATAGACGCGGCAAAGAAAATAGGCGTTCATAAATTTATCATGACCTTACCTAACGGATACCAATACAACGTGAAGGAAAGAGGAGTGATGTTGAGCTCTGGTCAACGCCAGTTAATTGCGTTTTTAAGAGCTTATGTTTCTAACCCTAGTATTTTGATTCTTGATGAAGCGACTAGCTCTGTAGATGCTTATAGTGAACAATTGATTCAAGATGCTACTGATATCATCACTGAAGGCCGTACCTCCATAGTTATTGCACACAGACTTGCTACCATTAAAAAAGCCGATAAAATAATCGTTATGGACGCTGGAGAAATAGTAGAAATGGGAACACACAATGAGCTCCTTGAAAAGGAAAACGGTTACTATAAAAACCTTTATGAGGTTCAATTCTTGCAGCAAGAGGTAGCTTAAATTATCCAAAATTAGTTTCAAAGAAACCTTTTACATCATAGCCTAATTTATCAGCGATTAAAGCTCCTATAAACCCTAGTAATACTGATAGTATTACTGATAGCACTAACAATATTAATATTGTAATAAAACCAACTAGAGATTTAAGAATAGTTGAAGATAAATCTAGTTTAAAACATCTTTTGTAACAATAGGCATTATACAAAAACATTGCAGGATAAGTCACGTAAGACCAATACGTAAATAATTCTGGTGAAACCCAAAGTAATATTAGACTTATTGGGGTAGTGAGAATAATTATTTGTGAATAAGTATACATATAGAATACTAACTGTTCCGTATAATTGAAATAGCGTTTTCCCCAGAAAGTGATACGACCTGCCAAGGCAAGTATTGGAATTGTCAAGAATACTATCAAACTCTGATAATCCATGACTTTATTAACAACTCTCAGTTGCCTTTCTAGCTGTTCTTTATTTAGTGTATTATAAGCAGTTCCAGAATATTGCTCCAAAGTGTTTGCAAGGTATTCATCCATTGCGCCACTATTTTTCATAATGAACATATATATTCCAGTAACAAAAAGTGATAATAAAATATAACGTACAGCATCCATGTAGTTCACACGACGCCCATTCATATAGCCAAGAATAACTGCTTCAGGACGTCTAAATAAATCTAGAAAAGTACGTACAAATTTAGTGTCTAATCCTATATACATGTCGGCAAAATCGTGACCTACTTGCCGCATAGTAATGCGATTCTCAATCCATTTACAACCACAGCTGGCACAATGTGTCTTACCTGCATAAATAAGCTCGTTACAGTTTTTACAGTTTCTAACCATGGTTGTGTATTTCGATTTATTAAATATGCTTCTTCATACCAATTAAAAGCGAGAATTAAAGTACACCAGTTGCTTTGAGAATAAGTCCGACTATAATTCCAACGATTCCAATTAATATTCCTGAAGCAATAAAAACTCCTATAATAATAAATATGGAGACCAATGTTTTTGTGATAATCGTGGCGTTATTTAAGTTAAAGCATTTCTTATAACAATAAGCATTGTACAAGTATAATAAAGGAAACGTTACAAACCCCAAGTAAGAAAAATAATCTGGTGCAAAGAAAACAAGTAGAATTGTTATAGGTGTAGTAGCCATCACAAAATGACTATATGTATATAAATAAAATACGATTTGCTCTGTAAAATTAAAATATCTTTTCCCCCAAAAAGTTAATCTAGCAGCAAAAGCAAGCAGCGGAATTGTCAAAAGCAAAAAGAACCCTTGGAATTCAAAAATTTGCTGGGTAAATTTCTGAGCTTGTGCAGTACTCTCTATGGCTTGCTGTTCAGGCATTCCCATGTCCATATAGGCTTCCATTGTTGCTGCTGCCTGACTGTCAATTATTTTATCAATGGCACCTGTTTGTTTAAGAACAAAGGTGTAAATACCAGTAACAAAAAGTGATAATAAAATATAACGTACAGCATCCATATAGTTCACACGGCGGCCGTTCATATAACCTAAAATTACGGCCTCTGGCTTTTTGAATAAGTCCACAAATGTTCTCACAAACTTTGTGTCAAAACCTAGGTACATGTCGGCAAAATCATTGCCTACTTGCCGCATAGTAATGCGATTCTCAATCCATTTACAACCGCAATTTGCACAATGATTTTTTCCAGCATAAATAAGTTCGTTACAGTTTTTACAATTTCTTTCCATTGTCCTAATCGATTGTAATTGATTTAAGTAGTTCTGGCCGTATTAAAAAAGTAAGTCCTATAATAATTACCACAAAAAATATTAAGTATATAACAGATATAATTTGAAATACAATCATTGCAATCAATGTTTTCAAAACGATTTGCCCGAGGTTTAATTGAAAACATCTTTTATAGTACCATGCAAATTGAACAATGGTAAGTGGTGTTATTATCAAGGATATCACTTGATAGTCAATAGTAAATCCTATGACTAGTGGAGTGAGTAGAAATGTCAAAATATTTATAAACCCAAATATGTAAATACAAAAGACCAGATGTTCTGAAAAGTTATATTTTCTAGTATCAATAAAAACCAAATAACCAGTAAGAGCATAAGCGGGAATAAAAAAAGTAGTAAATAACCCTATATAATCGTAGAAATAACCAACGTATGTTTGTACTGATTCAGCATCTTTCAAATCACCAAAACCTAAGGTATCTGGAGCAATATGTTTCAAAATAAAGATTTGTAAACCTATTAAAGTCAAGCTAATTAGATAAAAGCTAGCTGGGTTGACATATTTTTTACGCTGTCCTTTGATATAACCATCAATTACATCTTCTGGATATTTTAATAAGGCAATAAGTGTAACGAGAAACACATTATCCGTTCCTAGATATCGATTGGAAACTTCCGTCACGATCCTTTTAGGTGTTAACCTATAATCCACCCATTTAGAGCCGCAATTAGAACAAAAGTTTTGTCTTGCATATAGCATTTTACTACAATTCTTACAGTGTCGTTCCATCAGGCGAGTAATGATTTAATTTTTTTGACCAGCTCTTTGGTGTCTGAGTAGGTTTCAAAAGCTCCTTCTTGAACCAGTGATATTTGTCCTGTCTCCTCACTTACTATAATGGCAATAGCACTACTTCTTTCGGTTAAACCTAAAGCAGCTCGATGTCGCAACCCAAAGCGTTGAGGTATTTTTCTGTTTTCTGATAATGGTAAAATAACTCTTGTAGCAGTTATTTTGTTCCCTTCCACAATCATGGCGCCGTCATGTAAGGTGCTGTTTTTATAAAAGATACTTTGAATAATAGAAGAGTTAACTAGAATATCCTGCTCATCACCTGTGTTCTTAATGAAATCTAGGGATCCATCTCGTTTAATTCCTATGAGAGCTCCAGTTTTTGTCGCACTCATCTTTTTACAAGCTTTTACAATCTCATCGACTACGATGTCGTTAGTATCTTTCTCTTCTTGAAAAATGCGCAATTGTTTTAAAAAACGTTTTCTAGAAGTGAATTGAGTAGAGCCGAGCATCAATAAAAACCGCCTAATTTCTTGCTGAAAAACTACAATAAGTGCAACTACACCAGCTCCTGTAACAGCGCCTAAAGCCTGACTCAACATCTCCATTTTCATAAAAACGGTAAGCTGGTAAATAAGATATATAATAAAAATACCTATAAAAATATTAAGAGCAGCAGTTCCTTTTACTAATCGGTACAGATAAAAAACTACCGCAGCAACCAGTAAAATGTCTATTAAATCAATTATTCTAAATCCAGGTAATTCCATGTAGTAAAAATAGAATTAATTTATTGTTAACTCCTTAAATAGCTTGATAGTTTCCATTGCCTCTTTCACATCATGAACGCGTAAGATCTTTGCGCCATTCATTAAACTCACCATGTTTAAAGCTGTGGTACCATTTAGCGCTTGTTGAGCAGTAGTGTTTAAAGTTTTATAAATCATGGATTTACGAGATACACCTGCTAGAATAGGAACATTATGAGCTTGTAGTAAATTAAGATTTGAGAGCAATTCAAAATTTTGTTCTCGAGTTTTTGCAAACCCAAATCCTGGATCAATAATAATATCATTGATTCCATAAGATCTTGCCGCAGCAATACGTTCAGAAAAATAATAATTAATTTCTAAAATCATATCATCATAATCGGTCATGGATTTCATTGTTTGTGGAGTACCACGCATATGCATCATGATGTAAGGGATTTGAAAATTTCCAACAATTTGTAGCATGTCTTCAGATAAATGACCAGCGCTTATATCATTCACAATGGTTGCACCGTGGCTAATAGCTTTTTTTATTACGCTTTCGCGAAAGCTGTCACAAGACAAACCTTTAATATCAAATCGAGCTGTAATCAAATCAAGAACCGGAAGTACTCGAGAAAGTTCTTCTTCAACAGAAATATCAGTACCATCTGGACGCGAACTATAGCCACCTACGTCTATAAAAGTAGCTCCGTCGTCCAGCATTTTCTCTACTTGGTTCAAGATTGCAGCATCATTTTTGAGCTTGCCTCCATCATAAAAAGAGTCTGGTGTGCAGTTTATAATGCCCATTACATGAGGCGTAGAAAGATCGATAAGTGTACCTGCGCAATTTATAGTCGCCATGAAATATGGTTAATTGAGTTTTAAATGCGAAATTTACACAAAATTTGTACTACGCATGTCCCAAACTAGCCAGCAATACGATGCCGTTATCTCACAATGTCGTGATTTGTTTTCAAAAAAAATGAAAGATTACGGTAGCGCATGGCGCATTTTAAGATTGCCATCACTTACCGACCAGATTTTTATAAAAGCTCAACGCATTAGAGGATTACAAACTCTTTCTGAATCCAAAGTAGATGAAGGACAAGAAAGTGAATTTATAGGAATTATCAATTATTCCATTATGGCGCTTATTCAACTAGATAAAGGTGTGGTAGAACAGCCAGATTTAACTTTAGAAGTATCTCTCGAGCAATACGATCATCATGTTGCTGTAACAAAGCAGCTTATGATGGATAAAAACCATGATTATGGTGAAGCGTGGAGAGACATGCGCGTAAGTTCTTTAACTGATTTGATTCTGCAAAAACTACTGCGCGTTAAACAAATAGAAGACAACGAAGGAGCCACGCTAGTTTCTGAAGGAATCGATGCCAATTATCAAGACATGATTAATTATGCGGTTTTTGCAATGATTCATCTAGCAGAATAATTTTAGGTAATGAATTTCTCCTCAAAAATCTTAGAAGAAGCCGTTAATCAAGTATCGCAATTACCTGGAATAGGAAAGCGTACTGCTTTGCGACTGGTGTTACATTTAATGCGACAGCCAGAACAAAATACGGACTTGTTAAGTGATGCATTGCTCAAAATGCGTCATGATCTTAATTTTTGTAAAAATTGCCACAATGTGAGCGATGTAGAAATTTGTGAAATTTGCTCCAGTCTTAATCGCGATCAGTCCATTGTTTGTGTTGTAGAAGATATACGTGATGTCATGGCTATAGAAAATACCAGCCAATATCGAGGTCTCTACCATGTTTTAGGTGGAAAAATTAGCCCGATGGATGGAATAGGTCCACAAGATTTAAAAGTAAGATCACTAGTAGATCGTGTGAAAAATAAAGGTGTTACAGAGATTATTTTTGCTCTTAGTCCTACAATAGAAGGCGATACGACCAACTTCTATATTTTCAAACAACTCGATGGACTAGAAGTGAATACATCAACCATCGCGAGAGGAATAGCCGTAGGAGACGAGTTGGAATTTGCCGATGAGGTAACACTAGGAAGAAGTATTTTACATCGTGTTCCCTATGAGAACTCGCTCAAAAGTTAAGGCTTAGGCTTGAAAATTTTTTAATTTAATGTGAGTTTGATGTAGAAAAGTCCGTATTTGAATATGGATCAATAAGATAATAAATAAAGAGTTGAGTGGTCAGTTTGAGCGCAGTCGAAAACGAGAAAATATAGTAAATCTACAAATAGTCACAACTGCGTTTGAATTGACAATTTTGTTAATATTTGAAGGTCATGAATTTATTTATGACATTAGGTCGAATTCATGGTAATTTATTGATGATAGTTTAAAAAAATTATGTTGCAAGTTGAGATGATTATTATACAATTATCCCTAAATAATTTTATATTTACTATTAATGAATAAGGCATTTATTTTTTTCTTCTTTTTGTCACATGGACTAGTTTCTTCTAAAGTGACTTCATTTATAACGATCGACAGTGGTACACTGGAATTTATTGAAAAAGTGAATTATAATCTTTACAAAAAAAATGAATTTGTCTTCAAAAATACCACAAGTAAAGATGGCATATCATCCTTGCCAGTAAGCGTCGATTTTGATTCTATTTCTTTTGAAAAAAAGAATTTTGAAACAATAGGTTTCAAGAAAGAAGAATTGAATAAGGTAGTGTATATGAAGAGGTCCATTTTTGAAATGGACGAGATCGTAATTACAAATCAACGTAAGGGTATATCAATTTTAGGAGAAAGATCTAGATTTTTAAAAAGGAGGTCAAGAGCATTGAGTAAAGACGCAAAATATGGTTTGTTATTTAATCTTACCAACTCAAAAGGTTCTAATATTAGTAAAGTTGGTTTTTATGTAGATAAAGTAATGCATAGAACTACATATAAAATTAGATTTTATGCTGTGGAAGAAATAGGAAATTTTATGGAGTTTCAAAAGTTGAACTTTACTGAAGAGTTATTTGAAAGTCCAACAATGATATTAGAAAAAGGCGCTAAAAATAAAATTGATATTGATTTAAAACCCTATGAAGTATTTATTAATGCTCAAAAAGTATTAGTTTCGATTGAATTGCTAAATTATTATGATGAAGCTCAAAACATTATTGTCCCTGAATTTAAGGATCAAACAAAGCTTAAATTTCAGTTATCTGAACGTCTAGATTACTATGCAAAAACAGTAGACTTATATACTAAAGAATTATCGGATGAATTAATCAATATCAATTTGATGATAAACTATGACTTTGCTACACAGTTTTTTGAGAAACCCCATAAAAGCATTCTTGTGGCTCCTGCTATTTTACTGTATTTGAATAATCATTAATTCCAATGAATTTGAAAGCTATCATATCACTCAATTTCAATAATCACATGGAGTTCCATAAATGAAACTCTCCATCATCATACTTAACTACAACGCAGCAGCTTTTTTAGAGTTGTGCATTTACAGCGTTTTAAGAGCAACGAGAAATATAGATGCAGAAGTTATTGTAGCCGACAATAATTCAACCGATTCTAGTTTACAAATGCTTCATTTTGTTTTTAGGGATCAAGTACAGGTAATCGCGCATGAAGAAAATTATGGCTTTTCTAAGGGAAATAATCTTGCTGTAGCGCAAGCAAAAGGTGAGTTTATTTGCATATTAAATCCTGATACGATAGTAGGAGAAGAGGTGTTTGAAGAATGTCTTTCTTTCGCGCGCCGCCCTGAGCTTGTCGAAGGGAAAGCGCAACCTCAACTAGGATTTCTGGGAACTCAACTCATCGATGGTACTGGGAAATTCCTCCCGGAAAGTAAACGTCATATTCCTACGCCTAAAGTTGCACGACAAAAAATGCTAGGCAATGATCGCAACTATTATTACAAAGAGGTAGGTCAAAACGATAGAGGAAAAGTAGATATACTAGTTGGTGCTTTTATGTTTTGTAAGAAAGAGGTTTATGAAGATTGTGGTGGTTTTGACGAGCGGTATTTTATGTACGGTGAAGACATCGATTTGAGTTATACCGCATTACAAAAAGGCTATAAAAATTATTATTTAGGCGATCAAAAAGTCATTCATTTTAAAGGTGAAAGCACCATTAAAGATAAAATTTATTTAGAGCGATTTTATGGTGCTATGGGATTATTCTACGAAAAGTATTTCAAACAATCTGCATTAGAGAAAAAGGCGATTGATTTGATGATTAAAGGAATGGTTGCTGTAAAACCTAAGCAGAAGCTAGCAAACAAGGCGAAAGAACTCAATTATTTATATCTGGTTACGGAGGACAAAGACTTGGATTTGCCATTAAAAATCGAAAGAGTGAAGCATGCTGAAGTTTGGGATTGTCCTTTTGGAGATTCTACTTTTTTATGGGATATAAAGACACTCACGATACAAGAGATAATAGGTTTTATGGTGCAGACTGAAGATTTGAAACATCGATTTTTATCACCAAATAGAGATTTTTACATAGGCAGTGACAGTAGCGCAAGTCGCGGTGAAATAAAATATGTATAGAAAATTAAGAATCAATAAAATATTAATCACTGATTCTTAAAATATTCCTATATAGATGTTGTTATGGCAATTGTAAAGTCTATAATTCTTATTTTTGCAAAATAATAGAAAACGTTATAGTACCTAAATAGTTATGGCAAAATTTGAACTTAAATTACCTAAAATGGGAGAATCGGTGGCAGAGGCTACCATTACTTCATGGCTTAAAAATGTAGGCGACACCATAGAAATGGATGAACCTGTGTTAGAAATCGCCACAGATAAGGTAGATAGTGAAGTGCCTAGCGAGGTGGACGGAAAACTGGTTGAGATCTTATTTCAAGTAGATGATGTCGTTCAAGTAGGGCAAACTATAGCTATTATTGAAACTGAAGGTGAAGATAGTGGTGATTCCGCTTCCGCGAAAGCAGAACAAACACCAGCTCCTTCTACACCAGAAGTTAAAGCGGCAGCGAGCCAAGTAGAAAAAGAAATCACCCAAGTTTCAGAAACGGTTAATTTTTCAGATAGTGATTCTTTTTATTCACCACTAGTTAAAAACATAGCCAAAGAAGAAAATATATCTATTGCAGAGTTAGAGTCCATTTCTGGATCTGGGAAAGATGGACGTGTTACAAAAGACGACATTTTAAAATATGTTGCAGACAAGAAGTCTGGAAAAGTTGCAACAGTTTCAAAAGAACCATCAACACCAGCAGCACCAGCGTCTCATTCTGCAGCGCCTAAGCAAGCTCCTGTAGCAGCACCAGTATCTGTAAATGGAGAAGATGAAATTATAGAAATGACTCGTATGGGCAAGCTGATTGCTCACCACATGGTAGCGTCAGTACAGACGAGTGCACACGTGCAAAGTTTTATCGAGTGTGATGTAACTAACATTTGGAACTGGAGAAAAAAGCATAAAGACAGCTTCAAGCAAAGAGAAGGAGAGAACCTCACGTTCACACCTATATTCATGGAAGCGGTAGCTCAAGCCTTGAAAGAATTTCCTATGATGAATATCGCTCTTGATGGCGATAGAATCATTAAACGTAAAAACATTAACCTAGGAATGGCAGCTGCTCTTCCTGATGGTAACTTAATTGTTCCCGTAATTAAAAACGCAGATCAATTGAATCTTGTAGGAATGGCAAAATCAGTAAATGATCTTGCAAATAGAGCTAGAAACGGAAAATTAAAACCAGACGATACACAAGGTGGTACTTATACGGTAACTAACGTTGGTACCTTTGGCTCTGTCCTTGGAACACCTATTATAAATCAGCCGCAAGTGGGTATTTTGGCTCTTGGAGCAATAAGAAAAGTTCCTGCTGTAGTAGAAACACCAGAAGGTGACTTTATCGGCATCAGAATGAAAATGTTCTTATCACATAGCTACGATCACAGAGTTGTAAACGGAGCGCTAGGTGGACAGTTTGTTCAACGTGTTGCGCAACTACTGGAAGCATTTGATGTAAATCGCACGGTTTAAATAAATTGATTAAAGCAATAAACTAAAGCCAGCTTGTGAGAGCTGGCTTTTTTTGAGTTTAGTTAGTATGAATAATTTTTTTAAGGTTTCAGCTTTAATTTGGCTCCCTTTTTTATTCTTGTTACTGTATTTAAGTTCTGAGATAGCTAATGTTCTTGAGTATTTACTTACAGCCTATTTTTTACTAAGTTGGACAATTGGTGTCTTTGGAATAATTCTACTTATTGTCAACTGGCAGCGTTTTAAAAGTATTCTATTTCCCATTATATTTTTATTGTTTATGCCTTTTGTTGTTGTTCACTATTTCTTATCACAATTACATTGATAACCGTTTTAATTGAATAATAATCATTATAAATTTACATATCTAGACTTAGAAAGCATTTTTTATGATCTAATAGAACCTGAAGAATTAAAATGAGATATCAATAATCCATATAAAAGCCATTTGCTCATTCTAAATCCCTCATACCAAAACACTACCTTTGCCATATGGAAAAAGACCTCTACTTAGATCAAATCGATTATTTTAAAGGCGCAAGAGTGCTTCATTATTTTGAATTTGTAGAACCTATAGAAATCAAAGATGAAGAGTACTTTGATGTTCATGAGATTCATGCTATTGTGATATGTGATTATGAAGGTGAAGAGACCATGCTTTTTTATCTAGATGATGGTCTTGAAGTAACTTTAGAATATGAATTTCTTATCCCTAAACAAGCCAAAGAGAAAACGGCTGAGGATTTTCCAGGATTAGACATTCAATGGAAGAATAAATAAAAACTCGAATTTGAACTCGAACTTTAATTTTTCAAAAGGAGAAAATAAAAAATCCACAATTCAACTTGTTTGAATTGTGGATTTCTAATTTTACTAACTACTAACTACTAACTACTAACTACTCCAGTTTCCTTTTTCTCTTCCGTCCTGCAACATAATTTTTAACCGCTTTCTCAGTAGTAAACCAGACACGACCTTCTTTATAGGCATCTATTTTACCTTGCCTTGCTAGAAGGCTTACATATTCTTGACCGTAAGAAATACCAGGTTCTTTAACAAGGCTTGAAATAGGTGCATAATCACCAGCAGTATCATCTAGATTACTTAAATATATCTCCAAAGAACGCATTACGGCTCTTCCTACTAGAAAAAACAGCTTTTCATAGTTACCTTGATTAGCATCGTTAAGAGCTGTATAGTATTTTTTACGATTTACTTTCAAAATAATTGCGGGAGGAAATCCTTCTTTTAAAAATAGCAAATTAAATGACAGTCTTGCCGTGCGACCGTTTCCATCAAAAAAAGGATGAATCCATACAAAGCGATGATGAAAAACAGCTGCCTTAATAATAGGATGCATTTCTAGCTCTTCTTCATTTACCCAAGTGATTAACTCTTCTAATAAATCAGGTACTTTTCTAGCGTTAGGCGGTACAAAGTTTGCACCGCTTATTCTTACACCTGCATTACGTATGCGACCAGCAAATTCTTTGTCAATACGATCCATAACCAGTTCATGAACATTGAGAATATCTCTTTCTCGTAATATGTAATCTGGCTGGACTAATTGCTCTACATAATCTATAGCTTCATGATGATTTACTGCCTCAAAATATTCTTGTAAAGACTTACCGCTTACGGTCAAGCCGTCTTCCAGAACCATTCTAGTTTCTTGTAATGTTAAGGTATTTCCCTCAATACTGTTAGAATTATAAGTCCATTCTAAGGCTAGACTTTCTTGAATATTATGAACTACAGGACTAGGGAAAGGACGATGCTGATCAAGACGTAGTTTTTTCTCGTCTATCTTAACGAGTAAATCCATCATCTCATAAGTAACTCTTATATTTTTCCAGTTTTCCACCTTCAAATGTAATCATTTCTTTTTAATATCGGATAATTTAAAATTAAATTTATCCGATATTAAGGTAGTGTTTTTCATATTTTTTTGCGATTTCTACACTATCATGATAATTCAAGATGTGTGCTCGCGCTGCTTTGCCTGTAGAAATTATAACTTCTGGATGTTCTATTAAATAAGATAATTTCTTTACCAAATAATCAACGTCTGGCTGTGCATCAATTACAGGAACGGCACTTAATTTATGTGCTTTTAGATAGACGGCACTTCCTCCAGAAAATACAACCTTACCTTGCGCCATAGCTTCTAGAGCATTGTATCCTTGATCATAACATAAAACTTGATCTAATAAAATATGTGCTTTTTTATAAGATAAAATATATTCTTGATAAGGCAAACTTTCTGCGATAGTGATGCCTACTCTTTTACCGTATTTATCCTTGATGATTTCAAGTGCTTTCTCAAAATAATAGATGCCTTTTTTCCAGTAATTACCTCGATTGATGCCTAAGAAAATCTCTATTGTGTTTAAATCCTCATTTAAACTAAGTTCAAATTTGGAACAATTAATCGCAGCTGGTATAATCTGGGTAGCTTTGGGTTGGTTCCATAAAGCCATTGAATAATCTACATTGCTAGGTATGACACACAATGACTCATCGACTAGGTGTAAATAATTATTCTTATAACCTTTACCTAGATATTTGTACGTGTGAAACAATTGTTTTTTCTGAAATTCACCCATTGTTGTAGCATCTAGAATACTATATCCATCGTGTTCTTCTGTCAGGTATTTAGAATATTCGTAATCGTCACCACAAGCTATAAGAATAGATTTTTCATTGTGCTGTAATAGAAAACCAATCATCTTGCGTTCTACTGGAGGTTCACAATTAAAGGCATTAGAATTAATAAATTGAACGATGTCGTAGTTTTTTAATTTGTTCTCGCTTTCGCGAAAGCGTGCCAACTTCAATCGATCTTCTAGATTCTTACCTGTGAGTTTCCACCAAGCTACTTTTACTTTATGCAGGAACCAACTGCGCTCAAAGAAAGAGCTGCCTACTTCTATATCGACTGGAAAACGCTTGAATCCATCTCCATCGCCTACGATAGTAACCTCATGACCGAGCTGTACAAGGCCATGTTTTAAGGAATTATGAAAACCACTGTATTCACCTACTAGCAATATGCGCATATAGAAGTATCTTTGAGGTAAAGATAAGGAGTTGAGTACTTACAGAAATACCGATTTAGAAATTCTAATTGCGACTATGAACCGCAATGATTTGTCTTTCCTAGAAGAGATGTTTCAAAAAAAAGTAAATCAGATTAAAGAGTCTGTCCTTATTGTTAACCAGTCTTTAGAGAATGTGCTGCATTCTGATTATGAAAATATACGAGTCATTAATAGTAAAGAGTTTGGTTTAAGTAAGAGTAGGAACCTTGCTATTAAGCATAGCAATAAAGAACTATGCTGGATTCTTGACGATGATTGTATTGTACTGCCAGAAGCTGTAGATCACGTAATTGATACGCATGGTAAAATTCCAAATGCAATTATCACATTTCAAGCATTGGTAAAGGAAACAAACGAATTGTATTACAATTATTTTGAAAGCTCACAACCGCATACTAAGGAGTCTATAATTAATGTTCTATCTCCAGAAATAACTTTTAAGAGAAATAAACAAATTATTGACGATTTGAAGTTTGATGAGCGATTTGGTCTTGGGGCTCAATTTGAAGATAGTGAAAATTTTATATTCTTAAACGATGCATTTTTTCATGATCTAATGCCTCATTTTCATAATATTTCACTGGTCAAGCATGATCAAATTAACTCTAGTCAAGACTTTTTTAATGATAGGATAATTTATGCTCGAGGTGCACTTGCCGCATATTTAAATCATAATATTACCTTTAGAAAATGGAAATATGCTTTTTTTCTATTAAAGAAGGGAATGATTTTAAATCCTAAAGAGTCATTCAAAAAGGTTAAGTTGTTCAAAAAAGGAGCAACTGATTTCAAAAAGAGCTCAGAAATTTAAATTTGATCAACTAGATGAATTATAAAATAATAGACATTCCTAAAATTACAGATCCTCGAGGGAATCTAGCGGTGCTGGAAAAAGACACTATTCCTTATAAAATAGAACGTGTCTATTATTTATATGATGTACCTAGTGACTCATATCGCGGTGGTCATGCGCATAAAGAATGCCTCGAGTTATTGATTGCCGTTTCTGGTAGTTTTACAGTAGAATTAGATAATGGTAGTCATAAAGAAAAAGTGACCTTAAGTAAACCAAATAAAGGCTTATTAATTCCTACCATGATATGGAGAGAGCTATCAGATTTCTCTAGCGGTGCGATGTGTCTAGTACTAGCGTCGCATGAATTTGACGAAGCTGACTATATAAGAGATAAAGAGGAGTTTGATTTAATTACCAGCTCTGAAATTTAAACCCAAGTTGCCTAATATTTTTTGAGTTCTTTTCAAAGATTTCAGTTGTAGTCGACTCATTTTTAAAAGTCTTTGTTGTTTAGAACTTAGGTTTTTTAGGTTAATTAGTTGCTGGTATTTTGTTGCATTTTTAATATCGCTAACCATTCTATATGCGAGGGCAATAGAGAGTCTATTTAAATCCAGATATTTTTCAAGGCCTTTATGGTTTTTAGTTTTTGCTTGGTAGATAGAAAAATCTGGTAGCCTTCTATCTTTCATTTTAATTTGATCAGATCTATTTCCTGCAGCTTCATCAATAGTAGTGGTAGTTTTAAAGCTAAAAGCCGTGGAGGCATTTATTCCTATTCTTATGAACCAATCTATATCTTCAAAATGAGTTACTGTCTCAGAAAAGTAACCGACTTTTTCAATCGCACTAATTTTAATCATTAAATTAGAGCAATTCAGCACACTGTTCAAGTAGTTGTGCTCAAAAAAATGCTTTAAAAGTTGATTGTTTTGATCTTTAAAATTACTGAATTTAGTCTGTAGAGTTTTGCGTGATCGTTTTAACCTATAATTTGTTCCAGCCACTTCAGCTTCTGGAAATTTATGAAACAAAGAAATTAATACATTAAGATGGTTAGTGTCCCAATAATCATCTGCATCTAGAAATGCAATGGCATCATATTTCTTTTCTTGGGCATAATTCATTGCTCGATTACGTGTTGCGCTTACTCCTTGATTTTCTTGAGATAATATGATTACTTGTTCATTTTGAAAACCTTTAATAACATCAAGACTATTATCTGTGGAACCATCATTAATAATCAAAAGATCATAGTTATTGATATCTTGATGAAACACACTATTAATCGCGCGTTCAATAGTAGAAGCTTTGTTATACAGTGGTATGTGGACTAAAACCTTAATAATTGATTGATTTTATTAGTAAATCAGCACTTTTCTCATTTGAGTAATCATTACAAACTTGTATTCTCTCCTGAAGCATTTGTTCAGTAAAAGATTGTTTCATTAATGTCTTGATAGCTTTTATCCATTCTTCTTGGGACGTAGCAATGGTAACGTGTTGTGCTATTCTTGTTTCAGTAGCCATTTTTTTATTTGCTATAACGTGTCTACCAGAAAACAAGGCTTTGAGCAGTTTTAATTTTAAACCGCTTTTTTGAGAGGCATGCATAAGATGAATTTGAGCATTGAGAATTAAGTCATTGAGCTCTTCCCAACTAGGATTGCTTATGAGAGTGACGTGTTTCTTTTTAGAACATATCTTTTGAAGTTCAAAAGATGGATCTTTACCAGCGATAATTAACGGCTGATCTATTTCAGAAAATATATGCTCTACTAGGTATCTTGCGCTGTGATCGTTTTCACTAACGTTTAAGCTGCCGTGAAATAAACAATAATTTCCTTCACCTTTCTGGCTTGAAACTTTGTCATCTGTGTGGAAGGCGTTGATTTTAATTACTTCTACATCTCTAAAATTATTTTCAAAGTAAAATTGATCATCGTCTGATATGGTAAAAAGCGTTTGTGCATTTTTGAGTATAGGCTCGTATTTTCTCAATAAATCACTCTCTTTATTGAAATATATCTTTTTCACTCTAGAGCTGTGCTGCGCTAGCTTTTCATAATATTCATGTTCTATATTATGACAACGTACCATTTTATGACGATTTTTTAACGATTCATGATTGAGATAATAGCACGTGTGCAAGCCTTCAAATAAAATAGGTGCGGTATCTTGTTGCAATCGCTCTAGCAACAGTTTATCTCTCCTAGAGTAAACGATATAAGGTAAAGTGGTAGATAACCCATAGAAACCTATCTTACGCTGATAATAAAATACTTGTTTACAATATTGTTCCAGTTTTTCTTCTGGCTTTCTGTCTCCATATTGCCAGCAGTGAAGCGTAATTTGAATGCCTTTTTCATATAATGATTTGATTTTATGAAAAACATCGATGACACCACCGTAATTTACCGGATAAGGAATATCAAAGGATACTATGTGCAATTCTCGGTTCAAACGGCTTTTTGAACTACTTCAAATATTTCACCATCATCGCACTTTAATGTTTTAGATGGGTATTTAAGAATCAAGGCATAATCATGAGTAGCCATTAAAATGGTATTACCGTTTTTGTTTATTTGCTGCAAGACTTCCATGATTTCAACGCTAGTTTGTGGATCAAGGTTACCAGTAGGCTCATCGGCAATAATTAATTCAGGCTCATTGAGTAATGCTCTAGCAATAGCGACACGTTGTTGCTCGCCACCAGAAAGTTCATGAGGGAACTTAAACCCTTTAGTTTTCATTCCTACTTTATCAAGAACTTCTTCTATGCGTGTCATCATCTCCTTTTTACCTTTCCATCCAGTTGCTTTGAGAACAAATTTTAAATTATCATTGATTGTACGGTCAGTCAATAATTTAAAATCCTGAAAAACGACGCCTAGCTTACGTCTTAGGTAAGGAATTTCTTTTTCGCGCAAGCGAGCTAAATCAAAATCAACTATAGTTCCATCACCTTTTTTTAATGGTATATCGCCATATAAAGTCTTCATCAAGGAGCTCTTACCGCTACCGGTTTTTCCAATTAAATAGACAAATTCTCCTTTGCCTATCTCAAGATTGACATTCTTCAAGATTAAGTTATCTTTCTGGAAGACATCTACTTTACTTAATGATAAAACGTTATCAGACATAAAAACTATAATTTCTTGTAAAGTTAACTAAGATGTGGATAAGATTATGAATAATTAATAAGCTTTTAAAGCGTTCTACCTACGGAAATCATAATTTTACTACTCAAATAGAATCCTTTTAATTATGCGAAAACTAGCCCTGTTGCTGCTATTCATTACGATGGTTACTACTACCTACGCGCAGCAATCTAAAATTGCGACCGATGATCTTGCTACCTATAATCAGGCAGTAGATTTATATCAAGAAGATCAATACCTTGCTTCTCAAAGATTATTTGAAAAGGTACTAGAAACGGTAGATGATGAGGTGATAAGAGGTAATGCCTCCTATTATATCGCAAATTGTGCGGTACGTCTCAATCAACGCAACTCTGACCAGTTAATTGAAAAATTTGTTGAAGAATATCCTACTTCTATAAAAAAGAATTCAGCTATAATTGATGTGGCAGACTATTATTTTGATAATGGTAATTATAGAAAAGCAGCAACATGGTATCAAAGAGTTGATAAAAGTACGCTTTCGCGAAAGCAAATCAACCGCTATTATTTTAACACTGGTTACACTCTTGTGCAAGCCAAAAAGTTTGATGAGGCAAAACCTTTCCTTAACCGCGTAAGTGATGACAAAGAATACGGAAGTAAAGCTAAATACTATCTAGGTTACATCGCTTATGAAAATGACGAAGTAGAAACAGCCACAGAATTATTTAATCAAGTAGGTGAATCTCCAGAAGATGATGAAAAACTTTCCTACTATAAAGCAGACTTGAATTATAAATCTGGAAAATTTGATGAAGCGATTAAGCTAGCTAAAGAACAACTTCCTAAATCCAATAGAAGAGAAAAATCTCAATTAAACCGCATCATAGGCCAGTCACTTTTCAATCAAGAGAAATACGATGAAGCGCTTCCATATTTGCAAGAATATGAAGGAACTCGAGGCAAGTGGAATAATAATGATTACTACCAGCTAGGTTATGCATATTATAAGCAAGGTAATTTTGAAAAAGCTATAGAGACTTTTAATAAAATAATTGACGGCGCAAATGCAACAGCACAGAATGCTTATTACCACTTGGGCCAAAGCTATATCAAACTAGATCGTAATGAAGATGCACTCAATGCATTTAAAAAGGCTAGTGAGATGGATCTTGACGCTCAAATTTCTGAAGATGCGTCTTATAACTATGCAAAATTAAGTTATGAGAATGGAAACCCTTATGACAGTGTTCCAGCGGTAATTCTAGCTTACTTAGAAAAGTATCCTGATTCAGATAAGAAAAGCGAAATGAACGAATTTCTAATCGATTCTTATTTTTCTTCAAAGAATTATAAAGAAGCGCTTCGATTACTTGAAGATGGAAGAATAAAAGGAAATGAAGCAGTCTATGGAAAAGTAGCCTTATACCATGGATTGAATTTATTTACATCTGGTGAATATCAAGATGCTTTAGAAAATCTCGATAAAGCGGTTAAATATGTTGTTGATCCAGAATTAAAGAAAAAAACAATCTTCTGGAAAGCAGAAACGATGTACCAGCTTAACAATTTTACTGGAGCCTATGAAAATTTCAAAAAGGCAAAGGCAATTTCTACTGCAATTGAAGAAGATGATCTTTATAACTACGACATGGGTTATGCACAGTTCAAACTCAAGAAATATGACGAAGCCATAAAATCATTTACCGCTTTTACTAAGCAATCTGGAGCAAATAATGATCGAGTAAGACTTAACGATGCCTATCTAAGAATAGGAGATGCAAATTTTGTTACTAAGCAATACTGGCCAGGAATGGAAGCTTATAATAAAGCGATAGAATTAAATGGATTTAACTCTGACTATGCAGCTTTTCAAAAAGCCATTTCCTATGGATTTGTTCAAAGGAACGATCGCAAAATTGAAGACTTAGAAGCATTTATTCAAAGGTTTAAGACCTCAAAATATATCGATGACGTGATTTATGAGTTAGGAAATACCTATATCAATACGAACCAAGTGTCTGACGGAATTAGAACTTACGATAAATTAATTTCTGGATATCCTAATAGCATTTATACTTCGCAAGCCATGATGCGTAAAGGTTTGCAATTATACAACGATGGAAATCTTGATCAATCCTTAATTGTTTTCAAACAAGTTGCCGAAAAGTATGCAGGAACTCCTCAAGCGGTTCAAGCTATAAGCAGCGCTAGACAAGTTTACATTGATAAAGGAAATACTAATGATTATGCAGTTTGGGTAAGAAGTCTCGATGGAGTAGAGGTGACCGATAACGAGTTAGATGATACGGCGTATGAAAGTGCAGAGCAACCTTTTATCAAAGGAGACATGAGCGGTACTGCTCGAGAAATGAAAAAGTATTTGGATCAATTTCCAAATGGTAAACATGCTCTCAAAGCACATTTCTATCTGGCGCAGGCTCAGTTTTCTGAAAATAAAAAAGCAGAAAGTGTACCACATTATGAATACGTAGTTAGTAAAGAAAGAAGCGAGTTTACAGAGCAAGCTTTGGCCCGATTGAGCGAGATTCATTTAGCTACAAAGGATTATGACAAAGCAATTCCAGTTTTAAAACAATTGGAGCAATTGGCAGACTTTCCTCAAAATGTTATTTATGCACAGTCTAACTTAATGAAAGCTTACTATGAAACAGAGAAGTATGCAGAAGCTGTAAAGTATGCTAACAAAGTTCTAGCCGATACCAGTATCGAGAACAACGTAAAATCTGATGCAGAAATCATTATTGCTCGTTCCTCATGGAAACAAGGTAACGAAGCAGCAGCTAAAACTGGTTATGAAAAAGTACGTGAGACAGCAACAGGTAGCCTTGCTGCTGAGGCCACTTACTACAAAGCTTATTTTGAGAACAAACAAGGTGATCACGATGCTGTGATTACTACAGTAAATGGATTAAGTAAAAATTACGGTGGTTATAAATTATGGAGTGCAAAAGGTCTTGTAGTTATGGCAAAAAGTTACTACGCCTTGGATCAAACTCTCAATGCTACTACGATTCTAGATGCGGTAATCGCAAACTTCACACAATATCCAGAAGTGGTTACTAACGCAAAAAATGAACTTGCAAAAATTAAAACTGAGGTAGCAAAAACAAACTCATCTGTCGTACCGGCAAATCAAAACTAAGTTTATCATGAATTTCTATATAAAAAACATAGTTATTGCGGCTATCGCTTTAAGCGCAACAGTTGCATTAGGACAAACTCCAGAAGAAGAGGAAGAACGATTGAATGGTGGTACTATTACAGTAGTTAAACCTTATGATCCTTCTATAAGTGATGCTTTTAAAGTAAAAAGCAATCCGACCTTCAGCGATACAACAAAGGTGAAAAAGAAACCAGTAACCTACAGTATATTTTCTGTTCCTGTAGCAAGTACTTTTACACCTACTAAAGCTGGTCTATCTAGATTAAAACCTACGCAAAGAGCTAAGTATTATAAAAATTATGCACGACTAGGTTTAGGAAATTACATCAATGTTTTGGGTGAACTAGCAATGAATTTTGAAGTGGATCGAGATAGTGATGTAGGTGTATTTTTTAATCATAACTCTTCACAAGGCGGAATTAATGACGTGGTTGCAGACGATGCATTTTCTGATACTTCTTTAGATATTTCTTTTGGTAAACGATCCAGTGACTTCAATTGGGGAATTACAGCTGGAGCTAGACATCAAGCGGCAAACTGGTATGGTGCTTTTGAAAACACTCCTAATCCGTTAACTGAGGATAGTGATGTGTCCTTCAATTATCTTTCTTATGCTTTAGGTGGTAAGGCAACATTTTTTGATGGAGTATTTAAAAATGTAGAACTCAACTTTACAGGAACTACATCTAGTAACGACGCTAGCGAGATACGTTTTAACGCCTTGCCGCAATTAGGTTTTGACATTATGGGAACTGAAGTAGCTTTAGGTGCTGAGGTAGATTATCTGAGCGGTAGTTTTGATACGCAAGGATTACTTCCTGCTCAAGAAGAATATACATACTTAAAAGCAGGTTTGAGTCCAGCGATAAATCTTTATGGAGATAATTTTAAAGTAAAGCTAGGAGCTCAAGTGAACTACCTTAATAACAGTGAAGCATCAGAAAGTGATGTATTTGTTTATCCAGATATAGTGGCAAGTTACATACTCGTAGAAGAAACTCTTATTCCTTATGCAACTATAGGCGGTGGACTGGATATGAATTCGCTTCAACAGTTTGCTAGTGATAATGTTTTTCTTGCACCAGCGGTAAATGTAATCCCGACTAATAGAATTGTAGATGCTCAATTAGGGTTTAAAGGAAAACTTTCTGAAAGTTTGGGTTATCGATTATTTGGTGGTTATAAAATTGAGGAAAATAGATCCTTCTTCATTAAAGATACAGGAGCATCCTTTACCGTAGGAGATGTACAACCATACCACTCAGGAAATGTGTTTTACACGCAATATGCCGACTTAAATACATGGAATTATGGTGGTAGCTTAAGTTTTGATGTGAATACAGCTTTTAATCTTACTCTTAATGCAACTGGATTTAATTACGACGTTTATAATGGTGAAGCTGACTCATTCAATAATATTCCGTCACATCTTCCTAAATTCACCATAGATTTAATAGGTGACTATGAGATAAATGATCAGTGGAATGTTGGTGCAAGTTTCTATTTCATAGATCAGCGTAAGGCATTTAGATCAGGTTCAGGTACAGAGACGCTTGATGCTGTTGTAGATCTCAATATAGATGTGAATTACAAAATCAATCCTAAATTAACTGCTTTTTTAAAAGGTCAGAATCTAACTGGAGGCAACTATGAGTATTATCTGGATTATCCAGTTCAGGATTTACAAATAATGGGTGGTGCCGTGTATAAATTTGACTTGTAGAAATAGTTAGATAATAATTCCGCTTTCGCGAAAGCGAGATCTCTACAAACACTTTCCGTAATTAGAAAGTAAAAAACTCCTCGCCTTAGAAAAGGCGAGGACAGATTTCGCAGCTTGCTGCAAATCAGGAGTGGTTGACACAATGTTTGTTAAATTCTCTACATCATAAACTCTATACATAATTGCTTTACTAACTGTCATTCCTTATTTTCACGACATGAAAAAAACACTCCTACTTCTAGCACTTATTATATTTATTTCTTGTGATCAAGAAACTCAAAAAGCGGCCGACCTTATCATAGAGAATGCTACAATTTATACAGTTGACGATCAGTTTTCAACAGCAACAGCACTTGCGGTAAAAGATGGTAAAATCATTTTTACAGGAACTCAGGACGAATTAATAGCTGAGAACTTCAATGCTTCAGAAACTATTGATGCAACTGGTAAATTTATTTATCCAGGATTAATAGATGCACACTGTCATTTTTACGGATTAGGTCAGCAATTACAACGAGTAGATCTGGTAGGAACAAAAAGTTATGATGAGGTGATTCAAAAAGTAACAGATTTCCAAAACGAGAAAAATAAATCATTTATCATAGGACGTGGATGGGATCAAAATGATTGGGATCTAAAAGAGTTTCCAACTAATCAAGAGCTCAATGAACTTTTTCCTGATACTCCTGTGGCTTTAACTCGTATTGATGGCCATGCGATGATTGCAAACGATGCGGCGTTAAAATTGGCTGGAATCGATACAGATACAGATCCATTCGGTGGAGCGATTGAACAAAAGGATGGAAAACTTACTGGTATACTTGTAGATAATCCTATGGAATTAGTAGAAGCCGTTTTTCCAAAAGAATCAACCCAAGAAACCATTAAGTCTTTAATGGACGCTCAAGATATCAATTTTAGTTATGGTATCACTACGGTAGACGATGCTGGATTGATGCGATCAACTATTGAAACCATCGACAGTTTACAACAAGATGGAGCTTTGAAAATGAAGATTTATGCGATGATTTCTAATACTCCAGAAAACTTAGATTATTACTTAACAAAGGGAATTGTAAAAACAGATCGTTTAAATGTGAGATCGGTTAAGTTTTATGCAGATGGTGCTTTGGGTAGTCGTGGTGCTGCGATGAAAGAAGAATATACCGATAAAAACAATCATTTTGGCGCACTATTGAGCAGTGTAGAGGATTTTCAAGGAATTGCAAATCGTATTGCAGCAACTAATTATCAAATGAACACACATGCGATAGGTGATAGTGCAAATTATGTAGTACTTCAAGCTTATAAGGAATTGCTAGACGGTAAAAAAGATAGAAGATGGCGTGTCGAACATGCACAAATTGTAGATCCAAATGACTTTGATTTATTTGACGAAGAAAACATTCTTCCATCAGTCCAACCTACGCATGCAACAAGTGATATGTATTGGGCTGAAGATCGAGTAGGAGAGGAAAGAATTAAAGGAGCTTATGCTTATAAAAAGTTATTAGGAGAATCAAAAATGCTAGCTTTAGGAACTGATTATCCCGTAGAGCAAGTAAATCCGTTTTTGACTTTTTATGCTGCTGTAGCTAGAAAAGATACTAGCGGTTATCCAGAAGAAGGTTTCAGACCAGAGCAAGCGCTTTCTCGCGAAGAAGCCTTAAGAGGTATGACCATTTGGGCAGCGTATTCAAACTTTGAAGAAAATGAAAAGGGAAGTCTAGAAATAGGCAAAGCTGCAGACTTTATTATGCTAGATCAAGACTTAATGGAAGTGGCAATAGATCAAGTTCCTGAGATGAAGGTTACAGCTACTTATTCTAATGGGGAAATGGTTTATGAAAAGAACTAGCAGAGTGATTTTATAATTAAATTTTTGAAGATTCTTTTACTGGTTTTAAATGAATGCAAAAGACACTATACCACTGATAGGCCAACTTTTAGTTTTAGTTGTACTAACTCTGATAGCTAGTTTCTTTATTTATATTATTTCTCCTGGGAATTTTATGATTTGCGATAAAGACGGCTTAATAATTTATCCATTATTTTTAGTTTTCACCATATGTAGTATTGGGATTCTAATTAATTCTATTGCTCAATACCGTAAAGGGAAATGGAGAGCTTATAGATTAATTTCTATTGGTTTTACAATATCTTTAATCGTGTCAATTTTTATATTTCGACCACTATACTTTTTGGTCGTTTTTGATGATGTAATTATAAAATTAGAAGAAAATGAACAAGCCTACATAGAGCTTGAATTATATGAAAATAAGCGATTTTATGTTGATTATTTTGAATCTGGTTGTGGCATAGAAAAGGTTGGTACTTATCAAATAATAAACGATCAATTACTTCTCGAATATGATAGTAATAAAACAAGTTACTTCGGCAAGCTTTTTAAGATAGAAGAAAATGAAGCTGTTTGTTTAGACTGTGACATTCCGGTATACTTAAAAATGAGTTTTAATAACAAGAACTAATTTTTGTTAAGCACAAAAGACTAGAAAATTTGACTCTTAATCTAAGTAAGCTTTCTCTTTCAACTTCCAGTCTAAGTATTTATGAAGATCTGTTTCTATCCAGCCTGTTACAAAAGACAAAACAGTTAAGTCATCAACAAAACCCAAGACCGGAATAAAATCTGGAATTAAATCCAGAGGGCTGAAAACATATAATAGACCTGTGGTTATCGCTGCAATGGTAAACCATGGAATCTCGGTATAAATGCCTTTGCGGTAATCTTTGATCATCATGAACATGATCTTACCTAGCTTAGCATATTTTTTAAGAAAGCCAGCATTTGCAATGGTGGCAGAGATGCTTTCCTCTTTTTCAATAGCCGCATCTACATCCTCAACGGTTGCTTCTTCCACCGCATCTAAAGTATATTGCTCGTCTGGTAAATTTATTTTTTTTCTGAATAATCTCATGAGGCAAATATTTGGTTAAAATCTTTAAAAGACTTGAATTCTAGGGAATTTCCGCTAGGATCCTGAAAGAACATGGTCGCTTGCTCGCCTGGTAATCCTTCAAATCGTATATACGGCTCAATAATAAATTCCACGCCTTTTTCTTTTACCGCTTTCGCGAAAACTCTTATCAATTTCTATAAGATAATTGTTTATTTTTACTCTTATGTTAAGTAAAAACAAATTTATTTATAAACCGCTTATCGTTTGTATGTTATTATTTATATCTGGATGTAGGAATAACGATGTTCGAAAGGATGTAATAAAAAAAGACGAAGAAAAGATAAGTGTATATCAATACAATATAATTGGAGGTGAAAACTCATTTGGATTTCAAATAATTTTCAACAATAGCGTAGTAATAGAGCAGAAGCACATACCTGCAATTAATGGAGCTTCAGCTTTCAAATCAGAGGAAGATGCGACTATGGTAGCAGAACTGATGATCTATAAATTAAATAATAAAATTTTCCCTCCTTCTGTCACTGTCCATGAGTTGGACAGTTTAAATATTAAATATGAAAACTAGTTTACTAGCTATAATTAGCTTTTTCCTCTTCAATAGCTTAGCTATGAGTCAGCAAGAATGGCTTCCTGTGACAAACTTTCCAGGCAGTCCACGTGCATGGGCTGCCACTTTTACAATTGGCGATAGAATTTATATAGGTACAGGAGGTGTGAATTTGAGCTTCGAAGATGATTTGTGGGAATATAATACGATAACAAATACATGGTCTCAAAAAGCAAATTTTACCGGTTTAGATAGAACTGGTGCAGTAGGTTTTTCTGTAAATGGTATAGGATATTTAGGTCTAGGTACTTGTGGATTTCAACAACAATGTCAGGATATAAAGTCTTATAATCCACAAAATAATCAATGGACTAGTGTGGTGAACAATTTCCCAGCAACTGGAGTTGCTAACGTTAGTGCATTTACTATTGACAATAAAGCTTATTTATTAACTAATGGATCTTTTGCAGGTGTAGGAAACGATTCTAGTGAGTTGTGGGAATATACGCCTGCGACTAATAGTTTAATACAAAAAACGTCGCTTCCAGGTTTACCTCGTAATCGAGCCAGCTCTTTTACATTAAATTCGAAAGGTTACATAGCGGTAGGTTTTCATTATGATGGTCAGGCAAACGCAAATTTGAAGGATTTATGGGAATACAATCCTATTACCGATGTTTGGATTCAAAGGGCTGATTATCCTGGATTAGGCAGTACAGACTGTATAGCCTTTTCAATGAATGGTCACGCTTATTTAGGTTTAGGATACTTAGCAAATACTGATTTATGGAGATATGATCCGACAATGGATGCTTGGACTATTATGCCTTCATTTTGGGGAGCTGGAAGAATAGCTTCCGTAAGTGCAACAGTTGGGAATACTGGATACATGGGTTTAGGGTATACTACTAATAATACCGGTACAGTTAATTTCAATGATTTTTGGCGTTTTCAAGACGCTACCTTATCAAATGAATCTATTGACAAGAATTATCAAATAAATACCTACCCTAATCCATTTACTGATAAAATATTTATCGAGTTGCCAACTTTTATCGAGACAGACGTAAAACTTGATTTTATTATTTACGATATAAAAGGACAGATAGTTAGAAAGGGAAAACTGTATAATGCAACAATTGATCTCAAATCACTTAGTTCAGGTGTTTTTATTTTAAAATGTTTTTCCCGAAGTCATGATTATCAAAATGTAATCGTTAAAAAGTAAATTTATTCCCTTTGTAATATGAAAAATATTCCTTTGTATATTATGATTGTTGGTTTGTTATGTGTGAGTAATGCACAAAATAGCTGGCAGCCTATTTCAAATTTTCCAAGTGTTGCTAGATCATGGCCGGCTAGTTTCACAATAGGTGAAAAAGCCTATGTAGGAACTGGTGGTCAAAGCTTTATCTATAATAATGATCTTTGGGAATATGATACCGTAACAGGAATCTGGACTCAAAAAGCAAATGTAGGTGGTCCATTAAGAGGCGGTGCTGCTGGATTTTCAATAAATGGGAAAGGGTATATGGGATTAGGCCGGAATAGCACACAATTATATTATGACTTATGGGAATACGATCCAATTTTAAATACATGGTCTTTCAACTCTTTTTTTCCTGGTAGCAACGTGGATAAATCGGCCACATTTGTAGTTCAAAATAAGGCATATGTAGTTGCTGGAGGAACCGCAACTAATATTGGTACCGAATCAAATAATCTTTGGGAATTTAACCCATCTGGAAATACTTGGTCACAAAAAACATCGATACCATCCACTGGTAGAAATAGAGCAGTAGGTTTTGAAATTTTTGATAAGGGTTATATCGCATGTGGTTATGGCTTTGATTCCAGCACCTCAAGCTCGCAATCAACTAATGAAGTGTGGGAATATGATGCTATACTTGATACTTGGACTCAAAAAGCTAATTACCCAGGATCAGGACGTTCTGACTGCGCTGGTTTCTCTATCGGTAATTATGGTTACGTAGGAATGGGAAGGTTTATGTACACTACTGAATTCTGGAGATTTGATCCTTTAAATGATTCTTGGACACAAGTAGATCAATTCATCGGTTCTGGTCGTATTGCTGGAGTAAGTTTTAGTACGACTGATAAAGGTTTTGTAGGTCTAGGTTATACGGTCACTACACAATTAATTGAATTTACTGATTTTTATCAATTTCAAGATCAAACTTTGAGCGAGCAGTCTATCAATGCTACGAATAATATCTCAATATACCCTAACCCTTTTGATAACGAATTGATTATCGAGACATCTAGCTTTAAAAACGCTGCTGTTTACAATCTTTCTGGAAAATTATTAGGTTTATTTCAATCTGAAACTATCGACCTTTCACATCTCAATTTAGGAGTTTATATACTGAAGGTTGAGCGGGAAAATCTTCCGTTAATAGTAAAGAAAATTATCAAACGATAATTATAAATAAAGAATAAAGTCCATTCAATTAATAGGCAAATATTTGGTTAAAATCTTTAAAAGACTTGAATTCTAAGGAATTTCCGCTAGGATCCTGAAAAAACATGGTCGCTTGCTCGCCAGGTAATCCTTCAAATCGTATATACGGTTCTATAATAAATACCACGCCTTTTTCTTTTACCGCTTTCGCGAAAGCGTGAAAAACATCCCACTCTAACACAACCCCAAAATGTGGAACAGGAACAGCCTTACCATCTACAGCATTTATAGCTGCCTTTTGTGCCTCTTCAGTCACATGAATAACGAGTTGATGACCGAAGAAATCAAAGTCGACCCAATGGTCAGAACTGCGGCCTTCCTTGCAGCCTAATACATCGCGATAAAAATCACGAGTTGTAGTAATTTCTTTAACTGGAATGGCAAGGTGAAATGGAGTTAGTTTCATTTAATGGACTTTTGTTTGATATAAAAATATATGATGGCGACTATGGTGTTTCCTAAAACAACTGGTAAAATACTATAAGATATTAAAGAGGTTAATGATCTCAAATAATCTTCAGAGCCTATGCTTAAAATGCTGTAAATAACGAATAGTAAAAAGAAAATTATAGACAAGGTTCTAAAATATGCGTTTACAAAACCACGTAAATTTCTTTTCATCATCTGAACTTAAATTAAAACACAAAGCCAGCTTAAATATAAGCTGGCTTTATGAGTTTTACTGTTATCTTAATTATAAAATACCATCTACGATTCCATATTCTACTGCTTCTTCTGCACCTAGCCAGTAATCACGATTAAAATCTTTCATCACTTTTTCAAAGCTTTGACCACAATTGTCTGCAAGGATTTGTGCACTTAATTCTTTAGTTTTAAGAATTTCGTTAGCGGTAATTTCTATATCGGCACTGGTACCTCTAGCGCCGCCACTAGGTTGGTGAATCATTACACGACCGTGTTTTTGGATCATACGACGTCCTTTTTCTCCACCAGATAATAAAATAGATCCCATAGATGCTGCAAGACCACTACAAACGGTACTTACCGGACTTTTAATTTCTCTCATGGTATCGTAAATAGAAAAACCAGCAGTTACATAACCACCAGGACTATTGATCACAAAAGTAATTTCTTCATTACTTAGTGAATCTAGGTATAATAAACGATCTACACAGTGTCTTGCTGTTTTATCGTCTACCATTCCCCAAATGAAAAGCTTACGCTGTTCTATATAGTTTTCATCTATTTTATCTTGAAGTTTAAATACTTTACTCATCAATTTTATTTTGGGTTAAAAATAAGGAATCTATAAAAAATAAATAGCTGATTTAACAATACTATATTGCCTCACCTTGATTTCCGTATTCATTCTTGTATATTTTTACTAGTAATAAAAATAAGCTCACTAATAAAGGTCCAAATATAAGACCGATAAATCCAAAAATAGGTACACCTACAACTACTCCTATAAGTGTTACTAACGGATGAACATCTGCTAATCGTTTTTGAACTACCAGCCTAAATAGATTATCTGTAGCTCCTACTACCACTGCTCCATAAATTAAAATACCTATTGCTGCTCCAGTATCTCCTTGAGCAAAAAGCAAAATACATACGGGCAAAATTCCTAAAGCAGTTCCTACAAAAGGGATCATACTACCTATAACAGTAATTACAAACCAGAAAAACGGATTTTCAACTCCAAAAATGAAGTATCCTATAAGTGCGACTATTCCTTGAAGTAAAGCGACTAGTGGAATTCCTATAGCGTTTGATTTAACTAAATCGATACTCTCTTTTCCTATGGTTTTTATATTTTTCTCTTTAAGCGGCATGTAATCTAATGAAGCTTTGAGCCACTTTTCACGTTCTACCAGCATAAAATAAAGTAAGAAAAACATGATTCCTACTGCGATAAAAACAGTAAGACTTGAGCTAGCAAAGCTTTGCAAGTTTTCTGACGCCCAGCTGCTCACATCTTCGGTATTGATGCGCTCTGAAATATTCATACCTACTAGTTCTTCTGCCTTGCTGATCTCAGCTTTTACGGTTTCTGTAATTTCTTTGCTGTTATCTATGGCGCTCTTTACTTTAGAGCTCATCATCAAACCAATTCCTGAAATAGGCAGCAGAATAATGATAAACGAAAGAGTTATCAAACATGAGGCTGCAAGTGATGGTCTCCATTTTTTCTTTTCTAGCCAGCTTTGAATAGGTTCTAATAAAACATAAAGTGTAATAGCACCTAGAACACCGCCTAAATAAGGTAGTAAGTTAGTTCCTATAAGAACTAAAATTGCTATTATCACGATCAGGATAAATAGCTGACGTATTTTGGTAGTTGGAATTTGGTTGGACATATTTTAGTTATTGCGTAGGGCTTGAATCAATTCTTCTTTGTTCATTTTAGAGCGTCCTTCTATATCGAGCTCTTTTGCTTGATCGTAAAGTTCTTCTTTGGTTCTGTCTTCATAATCATTGGCTCGGCCACCTTTTTTACCAGCATTTTCAGTGTTTGCAATACGAGCTGCTTTTTCTTTACTGTATCCTTGATCGACTAATGCTTCATATTGATCTTCGTTTTTTATACTAGGTCTTCCCATCTTTTTATTTTAAATATAAGGAAGTGACTAGTAGTCTAGGGTTAAGAAAAATATAATTAAGCTTCTTTAAGGAATTCAATTACTCGATCAATGACTTCTTGCGTGTAAAGGCTATGACCTCCAGTTTGTGAGGTGTATGTAGTTGCAAATGGCATGGCTGCTGCTATTTCTTCCATGGCTTGAAATGGAACAATTAAGTCATCTGGATTATGAACAATTAGTGCAGGAACTTTTATCTTCTTAGCAAAATTTGCTGCATTAAATTCTTCAATATGATAACCGAATTTGGCTTTCAGAGATTTGTTTAGGCTCTCGTATACAGAATTATTGAAACTTGTCAATTCTTGATAGCCTCGCATAATAACCTCTAACCGATTAGGACTTCCCAGAAAAACAAATTTCTCTATGAATGGATGCGGTTTTTGAGATTCTTGAAATATAGTTGCCATAGCACCTACGCTATGCGCGATGACTATTTTAGGTTGATATAATTCTATAGTGTCCTTAATAATTCTAGAATACTTCACTGCAGTAAATAAAGTACCATCGCTACCGCCATGCGCAGGTGCGTCTATGCTGATGATATTATAATCTAATTCTTGTAAAGGCTCTATTAAATATTTCCACCTGAAGCTGTTTGATTCCCATCCATGATTAAGTAAAACTGTTGGGCCATTCCCTTTCCAGTGATACAACATGAATAGGCCATCTTCAAAGGCAATTTTTTGGGTTCTAGCCGTTGATAAAAAGCTCTTTTGATGTGGTAGGATGTTGCCCTTTCTAGGAACACTAAAAACCCTAAGAGCTAGATCTGCAGATTTCTCCTTTGAGAATAGGTGAAGTATGTTAAAGTAAAAGCCATACATCTTAGGTATGGCTTTTTGTAATAATTTTTTCATGTAATAGGTTCTTACCAGGATACAAACATATATTGTGGTTTTGTATCTCCAGGAATCATGGTTTTCTCGATTTTTGCACTGATGTCAAATTTTACATCAGTTGGTAAATTGTCCTTTGAAATAGAGAAATAAAAATTTTGATCATTAACCCAGATCACAGCATCATCAATCATGTTATCTACGCTACTCACTTTATAAGCCGTGCTTATTTCTTTATAGGTACTGTTCTTGGTAATTCCTTCAAGAGTAGTATATCTCTCATCGCGTATGATGATGTTTTCTATAGTGGCAGTGCTATCTAAAGCTTCACTAGGAGTAAGAGTTAACAAGTGAGCACCACCTTTTTCATAAATCTGGATTAGGTTTGCTCCATTACTGAATTCATCACCTTTTACTGATCTTACAATACTGTCGTTTGCATAAATACTGTCCAGCTGATGAACTTGCATTCCTTTTGTCAAGTAGCCCACACGATCTTTATTCCATTCAAACGGATCTTGTTGTTTGGTACAACTTGCTAAAACTACTATTAATGCAACTACTGCGATTACTTTTTTCATGTTCTTGTTTAAATGTGTAAAATTACAATTGCTCTACTAACTATTACTAGTTTTTGGGAAATAATTTTAATCCCTGCGTTTATTCTTCGCTTTTGTTTTTTTCAATGTATAAAGTGAATCTATCGTTAATTTTCTTGATTTGATTATCACCTTTTCATTTATAAAATAATTTCTACGACTACTCTCAGGCACATCTTTTAGATTGATAACAAATTCATTGAAATCTAAATTTTCAATATTAATGGTTTCTTTGTAGGTTAAGAACTGAAATGTTATGGAGCGCAATCTTTCCTTAATTTCAAAGTTAATTATTCCATCTTGATCAGCATTTCCATAGTATTCTCCGTTGTTTAAAGAAACAAATGCAAAACTGAAAGGTTCGCTTTTATCATTTATCTGAATTTGAATTTCCTTTTCCTTAAAATTTGGATTGTGTCTGCCAATTAATGTAGTTTTTGAATTAACAGGTTGATCATAAGAATTTAAAATGACCAAATTTTCAGAAGATTTCTTCCAAGTTCCCTTAATAACAGACGCACCACCAACATCCATGAATTGATAGTATTCAAAGGTTTGATCTTTTTTCAATTCAATCTGATTGCAAGCGAAATATCCATCTGGACATTTACCGTACAACCCAACAACAATAGAATTTGAGACACAAGAATTCACTAAAATTGATAGACATATCATTAATAGGAACTTTACGAGCACATTGTTGAAATAGTCTTTCATCTTTTGTCTTTGAGCGATAGCGATCTTTTGTCTCAATAAAGGTTTATTTAAACGCCTTACCTAAAATACCCATAACTCCTCTAATGAAAGAAGCGCTCGTGAGAACCTTTATGATTGGATTTTGTCTCGTACTTGTTCTTGAATTAGAAGATCGTGTTGTTTTAGCCTTTTCTTTTGCGGCTTTTTCCTTTATTTCTTCTTCATTTGCTTTTTCAATTTTTTCTTGCAGCATTTCCTCTGCACTTTCTCTATTGATTTCCTCATTGTATTTATCAGTCAGTTCTGAGTCAGCAATAAGGTCACTCAATTCTCGATCGGTAAGAATATCCATTCTACTTTCTGGAGCTCTTAATAATGTTGCTGCTAGCGGGCTTGGTCTTCCTTTTTCATCTAGCGCGCTTATTAAAGCTTCACCTATTCCTAGTGAAGTCAGTACTTCGGCAGTATTGTAGTAATCGGTTTCAGGATAATTTTGAGCGGTAAGTTTAATCGCTTTTCTATCTTTAGCAGTAAAAGCTCTTAATGCGTGTTGTACTTTTAAACCTAGCTGGCTTAACACGCCATCTGGTATATCGGTAGGGTTTTGAGTGACAAAATACAATCCTATTCCTTTTGAGCGTATCAACTTTACGATGCTTTCAATTTGATCTAATAATGCTTTACTCGCATTATCAAATATTAAATGCGCTTCATCTATAAATAAAATTAGTTCTGGCTTGTCGCTATCACCTTGTTCAGGAAATGTAGAATAGATCTCTGCAAGCAGGCTTAGCATAAACGTTGAAAATAATTTTGGTCTATCTTGAATGTCGGTAAGACGTATCACATTTACGTAACCGTGACCATTTTTATCTTTGCGTACTAAATCTTGCACCTCAAAACTACGCTCACCAAAAAAGCGCTGCGCTCCTTGTTGTTCTAGTTCGATCAACTTTCTAAGAATCGCTCCAGTAGAAGAGGTGGAAATACGACCATATTCTGCTTGAAATTCTTCTTTTCCTACTCCGGTTGCATAATGCAATACCTTTTTAAGATCTTCAAGATCCAAAAGAGGTAATTTATTGTCGTCACAATATTTAAATACTACAGAGATGATTCCAGCTTGAGTTTCTGTCACATCTAGAATACGTGAAAGAAGTACTGGTCCAAATTCGCTAACAGTAGCTCTCATTTTAATACCATCTTGCTCAGAGATGGTCATGATCTCTACTGGTGATTTTCTCTTCTTGAATTCTAGGCCTATCTTCTCATGACGCTCATCTATTTTTTCATGTCCAGGGCTTTCTGCTGCAATTCCAGATAGATCACCTTTAATGTCCATTAATAAAGTTGGGACACCTTGTTGTGAAAGTTGCTCTGCGATGATTTGTAGCGTTTTGGTTTTCCCTGTACCAGTTGCTCCAGCGATTAAGCCATGACGATTCATAGTTTTCAAAGGAATCTTTACATGAGCGTTTGTTAATGTTTCTCCATCAAGCATGGCAGCACCCATGATTATGGAGTCGCCTTTAGGGTTGTAACCTTCTGTAATGTATTTGAA
Source organism: Nonlabens dokdonensis DSW-6 (assembly GCF_000332115.1). NCBI lineage: Bacteria > Pseudomonadati > Bacteroidota > Flavobacteriia > Flavobacteriales > Flavobacteriaceae > Nonlabens > Nonlabens dokdonensis. The sequence goes on along the minus strand of NC_020156.1, from coordinate 493,982 downwards.
AAAATCTTCTTGTTGAGACATTGTAGGGATTTTGTTAGAGACAAAAATACGTGATTGAAAACGTATTTGAAAAACTACATCGTTTTAAGGCTCCTCAACAATTTAAAACACTCTAGAATAATGAAAACAATTGCTAAAACGTATCTTTGCGGCATGCTAGAGAAAAAGATACAGCAACAAGTAGAAAAAGGTACGATGTTACCATTAATGGAAGAGTTTTACACGATTCAAGGTGAAGGTTTTCACACAGGTCGTGCTGCTTACTTTATTAGAGTAGGTGGTTGTGATGTAGGTTGCCACTGGTGTGATGTAAAGGAAAGCTGGGCGCCAGAAAAGCATCCACCTACAAGTGTAGATCACATTGTCTCTAACGCTGCAAAATATAGCAAGACGATAGTGGTTACTGGTGGCGAGCCGCTTACTTGGAATATGGAGCCGTTAACTTCTGGACTTAAAGATGCAGGCTTAGACGTGCATATTGAGACCAGCGGTGCCTATCCATTAACTGGCCAGTGGGACTGGATTTGTTTATCTCCTAAGAAGGCAAAAATGCCACTGCAAGAGGTTTATGAAGCAGCACACGAGTTAAAAGTAATCGTTTATAATCGTCATGATCTCGCTTTCGCGAAAGCGGAATCTGAAAAAGTATCTTCACAATGCAAGCTGTTTTTACAACCAGAATGGTCGGTGAGAGAAAAGATGATTCCACTAATCACAGAGTTTGTAATGCAAAATCCAGAATGGCAGGTGTCTTTACAAACGCATAAATATTTAAATATTCCATAACTGTTCATCGCATGCGCAATGAGTTTTTGGTATATGAAATTCGATAGGTAATTCTATTGAAAAGCGTAATCGCTGAAATGATATCTCAATGATTTTTGTATTCTCGCTTTCGCGAAAGTGAAAAGACTACTTTACAAATTCTATTCTTAAGAACCTGCGATTTTAAATTCTAGGCTAGCGATAGTTTCATCCCAACCTAGAAAAAGTATAGCACCGTTATTTTGCTCTAAGAAACTGATAGAAAAAGATTCTATCTCTTGTGGTGAAGGAATAGTTTCCATAGGACAGGTTAGGATATCTTTTTTAGGATCATGCTCAGTACCTGATTGAGTAGTCGCAGTATTGAGTATAAAACTCCACTGATCTCTACCAGGAATAGTATAAATGGAATAGCTGCCAGCTTTTATGAGTTGATCGTTAATAATAACATCTCGGTAAAATGCAATTTCAGTAGCTTCATTAGCACCAGTTCTCCATAATTCATCGTAGGGTACTAATTTGCCAAAGATTTCTCGATCTCTTTTAGAAGGGCGGCTGTAAATAACACGAGCTACAGCAGTTTGATTTGCATCACGATACATGACTACATCTAGCGGGCTTTTATCTAATTCTGAAAAGGAAAGCGCGTCTTCATCTTGGGCAAAAACGGCAGTAAATGAGAAAAATGTAAGGAAAATTAAAAGTATGTTTTTCATGGTATTGTGATGTTTGAGATTAAGAGTTAAAATAAGCAATATTAATGCCAGCTGCCTATTAATAATTTGTTAATAACTTCAAGGCGTATTTTTAAGCTAAACGCCTATAAACATTAGTGGTTTCTTATCTTTGTGTATTACCTATAGTAGAGTACAAATCATACACATTTATGAGCGAAGAAAATAAAGGAAATTACGGCGCAGATCAAATACAAGCGCTGGAAGGAATGGAGCACGTGCGCATGCGTCCATCCATGTATATCGGTGATGTAGGAATAAGAGGTTTACACCACTTAGTATATGAGGTTGTAGATAATTCCATAGACGAAGCCCTTGCAGGACATTGTGATAATATCACTGTTATTATTAATAAAGATAATAGTATAACGGTAACTGACGATGGTCGTGGTATTCCTGTAGATATCCATAAGAAAGAAGGAGTGTCTGCTTTACAAGTAGTAATGACCAAGATCGGTGCTGGTGGAAAGTTTGATAAGGATTCTTATAAAGTTTCTGGTGGTCTTCATGGTGTAGGTGTAAGTTGTGTAAATGCACTATCAGACCATTTAAAAGCAACCGTTTATCGTGATGGCAAAATATGGGAGCAAGAATATGAACGAGGTAAGGCAATGTACCCAGTAAGAGCCATAGGCGATACTGATAAAAGAGGTACAGATGTAACTTTTACTCCTGACCGTTCTATTTTTAAGCAAACCATAGAATACAATTACGAGACACTAGCAAATAGATTGCGTGAGCTTTCTTTCTTGAACAAAGGAATTAAAATCATCTTAACTGATGCTAGACATCAAGACGAAGAAGGAAATAATATTACAGAAGTATTTCAATCTGAAGAAGGTTTAAAAGAATTTATACGCTTTTTAGACGATACTCGTAGCCCAATTATTGAGGATGTTATCGCAATGGAAGGAGAGAAAAATGGTATTCCAGTTGAGGTAGCGATGATTTATAACGACAGTTATTCAGAAAACCTACATTCTTATGTGAATAACATTAATACACATGAAGGAGGAACGCATCTGGCTGGTTTCCGTCGTGGATTAACTTCTACTTTGAAGAAGTATGCCGACGGTTCAGGATTATTAGATAAATTAAAATTCGATGTTTCTGGAGATGATTTCCGTGAAGGATTAACTGCGATTATCTCTGTAAAAGTTCAAGAGCCACAATTTGAAGGACAGACTAAAACTAAACTAGGAAACCGTGAGGTAACTAGTGCTGTTTCTCAAGCTGTTTCTCAAATGCTAGAAGATTATCTTGAAGAGCATCCTAATGATGCTAAGACGATAGTTCAAAAAGTAATACTTGCTGCTACAGCACGTCACGCTGCTCGCAAAGCTCGTGAAATGGTACAACGTAAGACAGTGATGAGCGGAGGTGGATTACCAGGGAAACTCTCAGACTGTTCTGAAACTGACCCAACATTGTGCGAAGTATTCCTAGTTGAGGGAGATTCAGCAGGTGGAACGGCAAAGCAAGGTCGTGATCGTGAGTTTCAAGCTATTCTCCCATTAAGAGGTAAAATTCTTAATGTGGAAAAAGCTATGCAGCACAAGGTTTTTGAAAATGAAGAAATACGTAATATTTATACGGCACTAGGTGTAACTATAGGTACAGAAGAAGATTCTAAAGCATTGAACCTAGATAAACTACGTTACCATAAAATCGTTATTATGTGTGATGCAGATATTGATGGTTCGCACATTGCTACGTTGATTCTTACTTTCTTCTTTAGATACATGAAGGAGCTTGTAGAAGCTGGGTACATTTATATCGCCACACCGCCGCTTTACCTAGTAAAGAAAGGTGCTAAAAAACGTTACGCTTGGTCTGACAAAGAACGTGATGAGATTGCCGATAACTTTGGTGGTGGAGCAGCTATACAACGATATAAAGGACTTGGTGAAATGAATGCAGACCAATTATGGGACACTACTATGAATCCAGAGTTTAGGACTTTGAGACAAATTAGTATAGAAAGCCCAGCTGAGGCAGACCGTGTATTCTCTATGTTAATGGGTGATGAAGTGCCGCCACGTAGAGAGTTTATTGAGAAGAATGCTATTTATGCAAATATTGATGCATAATTAATAAGTTATATTCCATAGAAAAGCCCTTGAGAAATCAAGGGCTTTTTTAGTAGTGATTGATTCGATATAATAAACTGGTTAATTATTAATTACCTTAAGTAACAAGCTCAACACTCTTAGTTTAATTGATACAAAGCGTTGATTACATAAATTTATTTTTAAGTAGCATCGTCTTAGTTTTAAGTATAATTTATGTTAAATAATAGCTCTTTTGCTTTATTTTTGGGGATGTCTTAAAAGACTCTAATTAACACTCAATTTAAAAAGATAATAACATGAAAGTTACCGTAGTAGGAGCAGGCGCAGTAGGCGCTAGTTGTGCAGAGTACATTGCAATTAAAGATTTTGCAAGTGAAGTCGTATTGCTAGATATCAAAGAAGGTTTTGCCGAAGGTAAAGCAATGGATTTAATGCAAACTGCATCATTAAATGGTTTTGATACTAAAATCACTGGAGCAACAAATGATTACTCAAAAACTGCTGGTAGCGATATCGCTGTTATTACATCGGGAATACCGCGTAAGCCAGGAATGACTCGTGAAGAATTAATAGGTATCAATGCAGGTATCGTAAAGTCTGTTTCAGAAAGTCTTGTAAAACACTCTCCAGATGTGATTTTGATCGTAGTTTCAAATCCTATGGATACGATGACTTACCTTGCTCATAAAGTAACCGGACTTCCTAAAAATCGTATTATAGGAATGGGTGGTGCTTTAGATAGTGCTCGTTTTAAATACCGTCTAGCTGAAGCTCTTGAAGCGCCTATTTCTGACGTTGATGGAATGGTAATAGGTGGACATTCTGATAAAGGAATGGTGCCATTAACTCGTCTTGCAACTCGCAATTCTGTACCAGCAAGTGAATTTTTATCTGAAGAAAGATTAGATCAAGTACTTCAAGATACTAAAGTAGGTGGAGCAACACTTACAGGTCTTTTAGGAACTAGTGCATGGTATGCGCCAGGTGCTGCTGTATCAGGTTTAGTGCAGGCGATAGCTTGTGACCAAAAGAAAATTTTCCCATGTAGTGTTTTATTAGATGGTGAGTATGGACTTTCTGATCTTTGCATAGGTGTACCGGTAGTTTTGGGTAGAAATGGTATTGAGAAAATCGTAGAAATTAACCTCAGTGATGCAGAGAAAGATGCTCTTAAAGAAAGTGCTGAAGGTGTTAAGAAAACTAATGAATTGATTTAAAATCAATTTTCATAATAGTAAGGACCGCTCTTTTTGGAGCGGTTTTTTTATGTTTTATTTTTCATTTATAAGCTAGTTGCGATGTGAGATGTTTGTACATGTTCCGCTTTCGCGAAAGCGGAATCAAAGCAATTTTAAATTAAAAGATTAAAAACCAATTGTTTAAATCGTGTATTAGCCTGCTGTAATTAATCATAGCAGTTAGGAATAAAAGAAGGTTAATTCTTTATATTTGACACGTGAAAATGAAATGGTACATAAGTGCGTTTATCGCATTAGTTTCTTTATTTGTTGTTGAACAGCACAGTAAAGAAGCACCTAATCAAGAGATTGTTGTTTCTTTTGATTCTTTAAGTGATCACCAAAGTCAAGAAACCAAATCGTTTATTACTTCTCAGCTCACGCAATTAGGAGCAGAGAACATTGTAGTGGTAATTAATGAGAATGAACAACTCATTATCACCTATTACAGTGAACTTCCTGTTTATGATATAAAAAGCTCTCTTTTTACCATTGCAGATGATGAAGAACTAGTCAATGATTTGAGAATCAAAGAATCAGATCAATCTATTCCTTCAGATGAGAACGCGGTAGATTATCAAATTGATATTTATGAGATAAACGAGCAGTTATCTTCTGGAATGGATGATGACGGAAAATCTTACTTTGAAATCAAACAAGATTTTAGCCGAGGTTCTCAAGTTCATTTCTCATTTCTGCAGGTTTCATCCTTACATAAACATGATTACTTATTTGCAACTACTTGTAGGGTAAGTAGTGAGGTTCACCTTAGTTTAAATGCAATTTCTTTTCAAATTCCAGAAGTGCGTGCTGGGCCCATTTCTTAAATTTATTCTTCAAAAATATTTTATCTGCTCTTTTTAAAGTGGATAACTTATGTTCTGTTCTACAATAGAATACATTCTTAATTATTTATGGACAAATGGATTGTCCATATCAATGGTAAATCTCATATTTGCCGACTTTTAAAATTTAACTTAAAAACAACAAAATCATGCAAAATAAAGGACTGATCCGTTTTTTCGCGATCATTTTTGCAATAGCTAGTATATACCAGCTTACCTACACATTCATAACGAATAAAGTAGAAGACGACGCAAGTGCTTATGCAAGCAACGTGGTAAATGAAGATGCAGAAAACGCTGCTTCATTAAGAAGCGCTGCAGAAAAACGTTACCTAGACTCTATCGCCTCTCAAGATGTTTGGGGTGGTTTTACCAACTATTCTGACGCTAAAAGTCAAGAACTTAAAAAAGGACTTGACCTTAAAGGTGGTATCAACGTGATACTTCAAGTTTCTGTAAGAGACTTATTAACTGGAATGGCAGACGGTTCTAATGATCCTGCTTTTAACGCGGCGCTTGATGCTGCTGATGAGCGTATCAAAGATGGACAGGATGACTATTTCAACTACTTTATTGAAGAATTCAATAAAATTGAAGGTGCAGAGCTTGCTTCTCCAGACATTTTTGCAAATCAAGAAATGCAAACTAAAGGAATTGAATTTGAAATGTCTAATGAGCAAACGGAAGCAATTCTAAGAGAAGAGCTTAAAGATTATATGACGAGTGCTTTTGATGTACTGAGAAAGCGTATTGATAAATTTGGTACTACGCAACCTAACCTACAACAGTTGGGTACTTCTGGACGTATTTTAATTGAATTACCTGGAGAAACTGATGTGAAGCGTATTAGGGATATCTTGACAAAAGCGGCCCAGTTAGAATTCTGGCAAGTGTATAAGTCTCAGGAAGTTTCTCCATATTTATCTCAAGCAAATACTTATTGGGCAAATAAATTGGCTGCCGAAAATACAGCTGAAGAGACTGAAGAAACTGTAAGTGATGAGGTATCTGAACTTGCTGAAGTTGCACAAGATTCTACTGAAGCAGACTTAGGTGATTTATTGAATCAAGATGATACAGCTGATGCAACAACAGATGTAGATGCGGTTGAAAACTTTGATGATAACCCAATTTTTGGCAGAGTGCAAGCTTTTCAAGGTCAAGGTGGTATCATGGCTTTTAAAGAAAGTGACAAAGATTTAATAGATTCTTATTTAAATGATCCTCAAACAAGAGGAATGTTAACTGGAGAATTACGTAATGTAAAGTTTGCATGGGGTTTACCTGTGTTAGCAGAGACTTTAGGATATGAAGTTGTTGAACTTTATGCTTTAAAAGGAAATGCCCAAAATGAAGCACCACTTTCAGGTGGAGTAATTACTGATGCAAGTCAACAGTTCGGTAATTCTGGTGCTCCTGTTGTAAGCATGTCTATGAATGGTGAAGGCGCTAAGATCTGGGAAGACATGACTACTGAAGCATATCAAAACCAAAATCAAGTTTCTGTTGTATTAGATAATACGGTTTACAGTGCACCTACAGTAACTAATGGACCTATTTCTGGCGGACAGACACAAATTTCAGGAAGCTTTACTATCGATGAAGCAAAAGATCTTGCAACTGTATTAAGAGCTGGTAAATTACCTGCTAAAGCAGAGATCATTCAAAGCGACGTTATCGGACCATCATTAGGACAAGAAGCAATTGATAGTGGATTATGGTCATTTGGTATTGCATTGTTATTGGTTTTAATCTGGATGATTTTTTATTATGGACGTGCTGGTTTATATGCAGATGTTGCCCTACTAGTTAACATATTATTTATTTTTGGAGCCTTAGCTTCCTTAAAAGCGGTTCTTACCTTACCTGGTATTGCAGGTATCGTTTTAACAATCGGTATATCGGTAGATGCAAACGTTCTTATTTTTGAAAGAATACGTGAAGAAATTGCAAAAGGTAAATCACAAGCTGATAGTATTAAAGATGGTTTCAATAATGCATTGAGCTCAATTATAGATGCAAACGTTACCACATTCTTAACTGCAGTTATACTTTACGTTTTTGGAACAGGACCTATTCAAGGTTTTGCAACAACTTTAATGATAGGTATTCTTACCTCTTTATTTACAGCAATTTTTATCACAAGGTTGTTTGTAGATGGATATGTAAGTAATGGGAAGACAATTGCTTTTTCTACTGCGATAACTAAAAATTGGTTTAGAAATGTGAATATCGATTTCTTGAGTAAAAGAAAGATGGCTTATGTGATATCAGCAGTTTTGATTGTTGGTAGTTTAGCCTCTCTTGCAATCAATAAACTGAACTTAGGTATTGATTTTACTGGTGGACGCACTGTAATAGTAGGATTTGCTCAAGATGTAAATGCAACCGAGATTACTAAGCAATTGAGTGCTGATGATATCTTTGGTAGTGCTGAAGCTAAAACTTATGGTACTGACAATCAATTAAAAATCAGTACCAAATATGGTATTAATAGAGATGATAGTGAAGTAAGTCAAGAAATAGAAGACAAACTATACAAAGTTTTAAAGCCTTATTTACCAGCTGACATGACTCAGACTCAATTTATAGATGTGAGCGATGAAAATAAGAAGTTTGGTCTTAGACGAACATTCCAAGTAGGAGCAACAATTGCAGATGATATTTTAACTGGATCGCTTTACGCTATTTTAGGTTCATTGATCGTTGTCTTCTTATATATATTAGTCCGTTTCCGTAAATGGCAATTCTCACTTGGTGCAGTTGCTGCTGTTTTCCATGATGTTATAATTGTTTTAGGAGCATTCTCATTATTATATAAATTCTTACCATTTAATATGGAAATAGACCAAGCGTTTATTGCTGCTATATTAACCGTAATCGGTTACTCTCTTAACGATACCGTGGTAGTATTTGATAGAATACGTGAATTTATTAATGAAAGAACGAACTGGGATTTCCCAAGAACGGTTAACGGCGCAATAAGTAGTACGATCTCTCGTACCTTAAATACATCGTTGACTACTTTAATCGTATTACTAGCTATCTTTATTTTTGGAGGAGAATCTATTAAAGGTTTCATGCTTGCTTTAATTATAGGTGTAATTGTAGGAACATATTCTTCCGTATTTATAGCTACTCCAGTAATGTATGACACTATGAATAAATCAAAAGGAAAATTAACACCTAAAGAGCCAAAAGAGGAAAAAGAAGCATAAATGCTTTAAAAGCTCAAATAGAAATTAAACCGCTTGGCTATGTCAAGCGGTTTTTTTATTTTCAACTAACCGTGTAAATATGTATTTCAACTGATAAAATGACTTTGTTGAACAAAACGTTCATAGAAAACTTGAAAAGTTAATTATGAGTTAATAGAATTCATTATTTTGCAAATAATTATATCCAAAAAGCAATATTATTCTCTTATGAAAAATCTAATACTAAGCTGTTTAAGCATACTATTCTTTACAGCATTTGTCTCTGCCCAAGAATTTGCCATGGCAGATGGGCGATTAACAACCTGTGCAGGAAGTTTTACAGATTCTGGTGGTTTGACTGGCGACTATACTAATAGCGAAGATTCTGTTATAACATTTTGTTCTCCATTTGCAACAGATGATATGCAAATTTCTTTTAACTCCTTCAATCTTGCTTCTGGAGATTTGTTATTTGTTTATGATGGTGATGATACAACAGCCCCTTTAACAGGTGTGTTTTTAGGCTCTAATTCACCAGGGATTATTCTTGCAAGTGCTGGAAACACCTCTGGATGTTTAACTTTTAGATTCAGATCTGATTCTACAAACGTGAGCACTGGATGGGAAGCTACGGTTGCCTGTATTGATAACTGTCAGACTATTACTAGCTCTGTAGTCTCTGTACCTGCACCTGATGTAGATGGAATAATCAGAATATGTCAAGGTGAAACAGTAAACTTTACTGGTAGTGCAAATTTTAGTAATGACGCTACTGGCGCAACTTTTGAGTTTTTATTATCAGATGGTACAGTCGTTCCAGGAACTACCGCTTCAGAAACTTATGCAGGACCTGGTATATATCGAGTAGATTATATTGCAATGGATCCAACAGGTTGCCGAGACCGATCAATCGGAGAATCGAGTGATGTTCTTATACAAGTGTCTACGACTCCAGATTTTACGGGAACTCAGGCAGCAGATACTTCTATATGTTTTGGAGAATCTACGGATATCACAGGAATGGTAGAAACGGTTGAGTTTTTTGCCGATGTAGCTCCACCTATCACAGGACAAACATTCCTTCCTGATGGAAGTGGTGTAGCATATCAGACGTGTATCGATGTTTCTGGTTTTAATGTAGGAACTACATTCCAAAGCGCTTCAGATTTGGTAAGTGTTTTTATCGATATGGAACACTCTTATATGGGAGATCTTGACATTGTACTCACAGCTCCAGATGGAACGCAAGTAAGATTTCTAACTTTTCCAAACTCTGGTGGTGGAAGGTTTTTAGGCCAAGCTCTTGATGATGGAACAACTACGCCAGGAGTTGGTTTTGTGTATAATTTTACCGAAGGTGGATCGGCAACGGCAACTCTAGATAATTCAACAGCTGCTGTGAACTTTGGTACTCCAATGCCAGCAGGTGATTACCTTCCAGAAGATCCTTTTTCTAGTTTTATAGGTACGCCGTTAAATGGTTTGTGGTGTCTTGATATTGTAGATAACTTAAATATTGATAACGGTTATATTTTTGAATGGGGAATCAACTTCAACCCAGCAATTATTCCTACAGCAGGAAGTTATGAACCTGGAGAAGTAGTAGAAGCCTGGGCAGCTAACGCTGATATTACTGCTACAAACGGGAACGTTATTACAGTGACTCCTACAACAGCAGGTCAAAATTGTTATGACTTTGAATTTACAGATAGTTTTGGATGTACTTATATAGAACAAGTTTGTATTGATGTAGCACCTGAAGTTGCAACAGCAACACCAGATGATCTTATCATTTGTCAAGCCTCTGGCGCTGCAACGATAGATTTAACATCTCAAAACACTTTGATATTAAATGGACTGGATCCAACTCAATATAACGTGACAGCCTACAACGATGCTGCAAATGCAGATGCTGGAACAAATGCAATAACAACTCCAGCAGCTTATGATGTAAGCGCCGATGAAACGGTCTTTATACGAGTAGAGGAAAACGCAACAGGATGTTTTAACGTGGTACAATTAAATATTACGTATTCCACAGCAGAGTACAATTTTGCACCAGATCTAGAATTATGTGAAGATCCAAGCGATGCTACAATTGTTCCAGTTTTTGATTTAACTGTTCAAGATGCAATTATTCTAGGTTCTCAATCTTCTGCAGAGTTTAGGGTTGATTATTTTACTTCTCAAGCAGATGCTGATACCGACATGAATGCCATACTTAATCCAGATGTTTATGCTTCCTCTGGAGAAACAATCTTCGTTAGAGTATCAAATATTCAAGATCCTGATTGTTTTACCGTTGGTACGTTCGATTTGATAGTTAATGCTCCACCTGCAATAGGAACTGCTCAAGACGTTACTGAATGTGACGAATCACCGATTGATGGGGCCACAGCATTTGACTTTAGTGTTAATGACTCTGTTATTTTGAATGGTTTACCAGCAGCTGGATACTCTGTTTCATACCATACTTCTCAATCAGATGCAGACAGTGGCAGTAATGCGCTTTCAGCTACTTCCATTGTTTCAGGTGGTACTATTTATGCGAGATTAGTAGATAATACTACAGGTTGTTATAATACATCTACATTCAATTTCATAGTAGAAACTTGTGAGGTAGAAGTACCAGAAGGATTCTCTCCTAACGGAGATATGATCAATGATACTTTCTCTATACCTGGAATAGATCAATTTGCAAATTTTGAATTGAAAGTATTCAATAGGTTAGGTTCAGTAGTTTATGAAACTACAGCAAATAATTATGTAGAGTTTGCTGGAGTTCCTAACGCAGGATTAAATTCTGGAGACGGACTTTTACCAGTAGGAACTTATTTCTACGTTATTAAGTTCAATGATGCAGATACAGAAGATATCGCTAGCTGGTTGTATATCAATTATTAAATGATGTAAGTCTCGCTTTCGCGAAAGCGATAACTTTAAAATATACTTAGATAAATGCCACTTTAAAAATAGTGGCATTTTCTTTTATTAGATTTATAGGTAAGAAAGAGTACAATGAGATGCTAGTCGCAGGTACAATGGTCGTTTACAGTAATTAATAACGCTGAACTTTACATTTAGTAGCAGATACAACGGCAAGTAACGCGAAGTAACATATCCTTTCTTCAATAAGTTAAGCGTATTTTCAAGGGAGTTATATAATTCTTTATGGAAGAATTATTCTAATTTACAAAACTCATTCCCATATAAAAGTGTCGCCTTCTTGAAGCCCCAATTTAGTAGCCATTCCAGCTTTTAAATCAAGTACATATTGTACTGGCTTTTTACTCTTTGAAATGGTAGTGTCATTGGGTTGTGCATTAGAAACAAAACTATCTATAATGTAGTTTTCGTCCACAAAAATAATGTCCAGGGGTACATTTGTATTTTTCATATAAAACTGACGAGGATCAGACCTATCAAAAACGAATAGCAATCCCTGATCTTCGGTAAGTTCTTCTTTGTAAGTCATGCCTAGCTGGACTTTGTAATCCGTATCTGCTAATTCTAGCTGTAACTTTTTTAAAGTGTCTTTTTCTTTAGTAATAAAATAACCTGTAGCCTCATTTTGAAAGCTGAAATCCTTAGACTTCATTTCTTCTTCGAAATTAGGCTTACAACTGCTCGCAATTATAGTGGCTACAAAAAGACCTGTAATCAAATTACGCATTGGTTTTCTTTTCAAACATTCCTTCTGGTCTAAACATTAGGAATAGACCTAGGAGAATAAAGGGAACACTTAGTAATTGTCCCGTGTTGAAGTGCATACTTGCAAATTGAAATGCATCCGTATCAGTTTGCGGTTCTTTAATAATTTCAATAAATAGACGCACTGTAAATAATAGCACAAAGAACATACCTAATAAGTATCCTAGTTTATTACGCTTATCTGTTTTCCAATAAGTTAAATATAATATTATAAAAAGACCTACGTAACAAATTGCCTCATACAACTGTGCAGGATGTTTATATGGGATGGAAGCAAGTAAATCTGCATATTGAGGATCGTTCACTAGAGCATCAATTTTATTATCAGTTCCTTGAACTTTTACTTTACTCAATGCGGCTGCAACATCATCATCACTCAAGTCTCTTACAAATTTAAAACCAGCAAAAAAGTCAGTTGCTTTCCCGTTGATCTCACTATTCATTAAATTTCCTAAGCGTACAAAAGTTCCTCCTATAGCAGTAGGAATTACGATACGGTCTAGGATCCATAACATGTTTTTTTGTAAGTGCTTACGACTGTAAAAGAACATCGCTATAATAATGCCTATTGCGGCTCCGTGACTTGCCATACCAGCAAAACCAGTCCATTCAAATGGATCGGTTTTAAATGGTAGTAGTACATGAAGAGGATCATTAAAAAGAATGGCAGTTTCATAAAAAAGATAGTGTCCTATGCGAGCACCTACTAGACAGCCTATAACGGTATACATAAAAAGCGGATCTATTTTCTCCACACTTACGTTATCTCTCTTAAAAATAGGTTTAATGATATACCAGCCCAGTACAAAGGCAATTACATAGGATAAACTGTAAAAATGTAAGGTAAAAAAACCTAGATCAAGACCTTCTAGCGGATTCCAGATCACTTTAAGTGAAAACATATACTCGTTTTTATTAAGTTGCTAAATTACTATTTCTACTTTAGAAAAAAAGGTTCTAGTAGCATCAATTACTTCCACTTGATATTACAACCTATACTTGGTTTCTGTATAGCAGGAACTTGTTTATTTCCTAGAATAGCATCCATCGCTTCTCTTAAAGACCTTCCTGTTAAAGGAATGCCGTTACCAGGTCGCGAGTCATCTAGCTGCCCTCGATACACAAGTTTCAGTGACGTGTCAAAAAGGTAAAGATCTGGAGTACAAGCAGCATCATATGCCTTTGCTACTTCTTGAGTTTTGTCATATAAGTATGGAAAAGGATAGTCTTGCTCGTCTGCATGCTGTTTCATTTTCTCGGGACTATCTTGTGGATATTTTACGACGTCATTACTAGAAATGGCAATAAAATGAAAACCAGTAACTCGATAATCATTAGCAACTCGCACAAGTTCTTCATTTACATGAAGCACAAATGGACAGTGATTACAAATAAACATCACCACAGTTCCTTTAGGACCTTTAAGTTCCTCCAGCTGCATCATATTACCGCTTACCGTATCTAACAAAGTAAAGTCTGGAGCTTTTGTACCTAACGGTAGCATAGTTGATGGAGTCAATGACATAATATATTTTTATTTATAGGTAGTAAAAATAGGGTTTTAGTTACGGTTTTTGTGGATAATTCCGCTTTCGCGAAAGCGAGATCAACACCATCTTTTTACTTAGTACCTTGAGTTGTTTTAATTGCAGCAGTAAACATTTATCAAGATAGAGTTGCTAAACTTTTTTTAAACCTTCTTTAAATTGGTTTAAGTTTTATAAGTTTAAAATAAAAATTATGAAAACAGCATACGAGACAGTAACAGAAGCAACTCAAGACCTTCAGAAGAAAGGTTACACGATCGATTTTGACCTTGTAGAAGATGGTGTTCATTCTAAAGATTTAAAAAAAGAATGGAAAGCAGGAGAGATAGACGTTGTGGAGTTTTACCGATTTGAAGGAATGACAAATCCTGGAGATAACATGATTCTTTATGCGTTAGAATGTAAAGATGGTAGTAAAGGACTATTGCTTGACGCGTATGGTGCAGATGTTGCAATTTCTAGAGAAATGATAGAAAAACTTAGAATGCATTAATGGAGTTATCATGGAGTGATTTTGAGAAGGTAGAAATGCGTGTCGGTACAATTTTGACAGTTGGCGATTTTCCTGCAGCTAGAAATCCTTCTTATCAATTGCAAATTGATTTTGGACCTTTAGGAGTTAAAAAATCCAGTGCTCAAATCACAAAGCGTTATGAAAAAAAGCAATTAGTAGGCAAACAAGTAATAGCTGTTGTCAACTTTCCTAAAAAGCAAATAGCAAATTTGATGAGTGAATGTCTAGTGCTAGGCATTGTAGGTGATGATAGCGATGTAATATTACTTCAACCAGGCGCCAATGCGAAAAATGGTGATCGCGTAGGTTAACAACCTATAGAGTCAGAATTCTTAATAAATTAAAATTCCTTTAAAATTCCTTTAAAATTAGTTTAAAGGAGTTTTTTTAGTTTTTAATTGTGAGTACAGTTGTATGCCATAAATATTCCATGTTTTCAAGTAATTTGTTCTCAAAAAACAATTGTTCTCTAGACATTGCATTTCAGATTTAATCAATTTGAATTCTGTTCCCATTACTAATCCAGATTGTGATAAAACAACTTCGACAAGATCACTATTTTCGTCAATTTCTTTAGATTTCACGAATAAATTGACATGATCAAAAACAATATTTTCTATTTCGTATAAATTAGTGTCAAAAAATGCTGAATTATCTTTTGTATAAACAATTTCAAATGAATTTGCCGCTTCACTTTCTTTTTTGCCCAAATGGACTAAAGTGAGAATAAGAATGATGATGCTTGCCGTTTTATTACGATGTTCAAATACGTTTTTACCATTTTTAATCAAACCTCTTATAACATAGAGCAAATAGAAGACGAAAGCCAGATTTGCTACAACGATCAATATTTTAAAAAAGACTTCCATATTTTAAACTCAAAACTGTATTTACTTCTATCTTTTTTTAATTTTCACCTAATCACCTAATCACCTAATCACCTAATCACCTAATCACCTAATCACCTAATTCTTACATTTCCTCAGCAAAGAAAATGGCATTCATTAATAACTTATTGGTTCCATACCAAAAGGCTCTAAACTGCGTGTTATCTGTAAAACCGATCACATCGCCACGTCCATAATTGTTATGTTGAAAAGGAACTGTATTTTTCAATGCTTCTAGATTAATATCTGAAATGTAACCACTCATTAAAGGCGCATTTGTATAAGTAATAGGGTTTCTAAAAGAGTCTTTATGAGGCTCAATAAATAATCTTGTGTTTCTAAACATAGGCAATTGGTCATCTTTAAAACCAAAAGCGATAGGATGGGAGCGATCTAGTTTTGTCTCAAAAATGGCTCCACCTATATTTTGAGCTCCATAAAAATCAGAACGCTGCTCAAAAGAAATATCCTTTGCAGGATTTTCTGTTTTTTTGAATTGTAGTGGCAGTAATTTTGAACTGCTCATCCATCTCAATGCACTTCTATATCCTATTAACGTACCACCAGATCTGGTCCATTCTTTTAATTGGTCTACAACTTCGTTTTCTGGACTGCCGTAAGTGTTAGGTACTATAATAGTATTATAACGAGATAAATCTTTACGATTAATATCACTTAAGTCAATTTTAGTAACCGTTATATCATAACGCTGATCGAGTAAGTGCCAGATCTCACCAGCGTCATAAGGATTGATTCCATCACCTATAAGTAAGGCGATTTTAGGTTGTTTCAAAGCTCTAAACTGTCTAGAACCAAGATCAATTCCTGTGGTGAGGCCAGATTGAACGCCGTGAAAATCGATACCTTCGTGTATAGAAATATCTCCGAGCCGATCGGCAAATTCTCCAGCATCCCATTTTTGATTTTGCACTGGAATTAAAATAGTTCCATAGTCGTAACTCTTTCCTTCAATTGTAAATCGTTCCATGGCAACTTTGGCTCTGACACCTTCTTCTAGAAGGATGTTTAAAATCATTGGTGTTTTGTACTCGTTCCATGGCATTAAATACGCATAGTCAGAAACTGTGATTTTACCAATTCCAGTTTTTTCAGAAATTTTATCTGATGCATCACTCAAGCTAGCATCTTCATCATAATCCATGTCAAAAGCTAGTGGGAATGTCCATGCGCTTATATCATAAAATAAGCTGTCTTGAAAAGTGGTGCGCTTTTCAAACATAGCGTTTATTAATCGCGAGTTTTTTTGATTTTTTGGAACGATGTAGGCATAGTCTTTTTTATAAGTCTTACCGTTTTTAGTAACATCGTTTTTCAGGGAACGCACTTCAATTTTATGTCTTAAGAGAATGTCAGCCAGCGCGTCTGTTCTTCCAGCATCGGTATGATCGCCGAAGATAATTGCGCCACTTGTAGCTTCTTTTTTAGCGTCTTTATAAAATTGTCTTTGGTAATCAAGAATCTCTTGTCGCATTCCTGCAGCTGCTTTGAGCGTGCTGATTCCTGCTGTAAACTGATTGCGTATGGTAAATGGAAAAGTCAACACACCATTGTCAGAATTTTGTGCATGACCACGAGAGCTTGCTTGTTCAAATAAGATTCCTATAGAACCATTGATATCAGGAAAAGTAGATCCTTTCCCGTAATAAAAGTCGTCATAGCTTTCTTCTGTATAATAAAGGGACCCTATTTTATCGAGTTCTGCAGCGTGATAATTACCTATCTCTCTCGTTAATTGCTGATTCATTTTAGGAGTTAAAGGATGCGTTCTTGATGGTATCCCAGGCTGGAAAAAGAACGTAGCATTAGTTCCCATTTCATGATGGTCAGTTAATATATTAGGCATCCAATTATGAAAAGTCTCAATACGAGCTTGGGATTCTGGTAATTGAACCGGTAGCCAGTCACGATTCATATCAAACCAATAATGATTTGTTCTTCCACCTGGCCATGCTTCATCGTACTCACGATCGTAGGAGTCTGGATTTACATTTTTACTCTTATGTTGATTCACCCAACCAGCAAATCGTTGCAATCCATCTGGATTGAAACTTGGGTCAAATAATATAATCGTGTTGTCAAGTAATTGCTCTACTTCTGGTCCTTGTCCAGCAGCTAGATGATAGGCAAGAAGCAAGGCAGCATTAGAGCCGCTAGGCTCATTTCCATGAATTGAAAAGCCTTGATAAACGACTATAGGCATATTTGCAGTAGAAGCAGTACTACCTTCAGTTAAAGCAACATGATCAGCTTGAATTTGATCTAGATTTTCTTGGTTTTTTACTGATGTAATAGTCAGCAAAACGAGAGGTCTTCCTTCGTAAGTGGATCCTCGATTTTCAATACTTATTCTATCAGATTCTCTTGCCAGCGTGCGCATGTATTCGATTAGCTTGTCATGAGTTACGTGCCATTCTCCTGGAACGTATCCTAGTACTTCTTGAGGTGTAGAAATTTCAGGATTGTAAGTAACGTTATCTGGTAAATAGTAGCCTAATGTAGGTGGTGTGATAGTTTGTGCTGTTACCGCTTTCGCGAAAGCGAGAATAATTAATAGAAGTATTGATTTTTTCATGGATTGTTATCTTGAATTCTAAAAATAAAAAAAGCCTTTCGGTTAGAAAGACTTTAAGAAAATTTTGTGTTGGACGTTTATATGTCTTCAAAATTAATATTGGTAAAACTTGCTGGATGATTAGGCTCTGCCGCATCACTATCAGCTGGAGTTGCTTGATCTTCTCTTTTGTAGTTAGACTGATGACGGTCTGAAATGACCTCGCCACCTTTTTCTTTAATTATGAAATCAGTGATCTCTTTTAAGGTATCGCCAAATTCCTGAAAGTCCTCTTTGTATAAATAGATCTTGTGCTTCTTAAAGTGAAAGCTACCGTCGTCATTAGTAAATTTTTTACTTTCTGTAATAGTTAGGTAATAATCGTCTGCTTTTGTAGCTCTTACATCAAAGAAATAGGTGCGTCTTCCTGCACGTACTACTTTTGAAAATATCTCTTCTTGTTCTTGGTAATCTCTATCGCCCATGTTCTTCTTTAAAGTTAAGTTGCGATCAAAAATAGAAAAAAAAGCTAAAAACAAGAGTGTATTATCGCTTTAAATGGTAAGGTGTTGTTTTATAGTCTGTTGACTCTGTTTTGAGTAGTATATTCTGCTTCGGGCTCATTTAAACTATCAGTTACTCCTATAAATAGTTCGTCAACTGGGCTTGATAATTTCGGAAAAATAGTTGATGTGATATGATCACCTTCTGTACGCAGCCTTTGTGGAACAAAAGTTCCTTTTTCATTCAAGACATGGATAAGAACGGTACGTCTCATATAATCTACAATCCAGTACTCTCTAACGCCAGCTTCTTCATAAAGATCATATTTGTTTTGGATTTCTTTTTTTGAGTTTCCTTTGGATAGAACTTCTATAACTAAATCTGGTGCGCCATGGCAGCCACGCTCGTCGAGTTTTGTTGCATCACAAATGACACATAAATCTGGTTGTACTACGCTAGACTTCTCCTTGGGAAGGAGAAAAACGTCAAAAGGAGCTACAAAAAGTTCACACTCCTCATTTTGAAAATAATTATCTAAAAACCTTGTAAATGAGAGTACTGTTCTTTGGTGCGACGCGCTAGGCGCTGGACTCATTTTAAATATTTTACCTTTAAAAAGCTCTACTCTTTCCTTAAATCGCCACAAAAGATAATCTGCATAACTGTAGGTTTTGCTTAAATCGAGATCGTTTATGTCGTCAACATATTTGGGCATCTTCAAATATAATAAAAATCAAAGCTATTCTTCCTCTAGCATCTGGTTTGCAAAGAGTTCTGCATAGTAACCGTTTTCATTTAATAGAGAATCATGGTTACCTCTTTCTATTATTTTACCATCGTCTAGAACAATAATTTGATCTGCATTTTTTGCACTGCTCACACGATGGCTTACGATTATGGTAG
Organism: Nonlabens dokdonensis DSW-6; assembly: GCF_000332115.1. NCBI lineage: Bacteria > Pseudomonadati > Bacteroidota > Flavobacteriia > Flavobacteriales > Flavobacteriaceae > Nonlabens > Nonlabens dokdonensis. The sequence goes on along the minus strand of NC_020156.1, from coordinate 474,493 downwards.
TCGTATCTTGTGTTACCTTTTTAAGATTATTAAGAATTTTTTCTTCTGTTTCTGTATCTACGGCACTTAAACAATCGTCAAATAAGAGTATTTGCGGTTTTTTAATTATGGCTCTTGCGATGGAAACACGCTGTTTTTGTCCACCACTTAAGGTAATACCTCGTTCTCCTAATACTGTCTCATAACCTTTTGTGAAGTTGGTTATATTTTTATGTACGACTGCGTTTTTGGCGGCTGTTTCTATCTCTTCTTGAGAAGCATCTTTTTTACCAAAAGCGATATTGTTTCCTATGGTATCAGAAAATAAGAAAGCATCTTGAGGGACATATCCTATAGAACTTCTCAAATCATCAAGGTTGAGAGATCTGATTTCTTTATTATCAATGGTAAGTGATCCATTTTCAATATCGTAGAGTCGGCCTATAAGTTCAAGAATGGTCGATTTTCCACTACCAGTTTTACCTAGTATGGCAAGAGTTTTCCCAGCCTCAATCTCAAAAGAGATATCTTTTAAAGCATGTATGTTAGTGTCTTCATAAATGAAGTTCACTTTATCAAATGCGATAGAACCTTTAACTTTTGTTGATGCTTCATTTAAGTTTTGAATTGCTGGTTCAATATCTAGAAACTCATTAATTCTTTTTTGGGAAGCCTCTGCTTGCTGAATCATGTTAGTAACCCATCCTACAATAGCTACTGGCCAGGTAAGCATATTGACGTAAATAAGAAATTCTGGAATCGTACCTACGTCTATAACTCCGTCAATGACTTGTTTTCCTCCTATATAAATAACCATGATATTGCTTAAACCTATAAGCAATACCATTAATGGGAAAAATAATGCCTGAATACGGGCTAGATCGATGTTCTTATCTTTACTATCGTTAGCAACATCTGTAAATTGCTCCGTCATTTGAGGTGCAAGATTATAAGCTTTAATTACAGAAATACCGCTGAAAGATTCTTGCGATATCGTATTTAAGTTAGATAAGTATTCTTGAACTAAAGTAGATCTTTTATTTATCTCACGACTTATTACGTATATGGCAACAGATAAAATAGGTAATGGGATAATAGTATAAACTGCAAGAGTAGGAGCGGTGTTGATCATTGCAGGAATTACTACGGCAAAAAGTGTCAGCATGTTTATACTATACATAATTGCTGGTCCCATGTACATACGTACTTTGGAAACATCTTCACTAATACGATTCATTAAATCTCCAGTACGATTCTGTTTATAAAAACCTAGAGAAAGTCTTTGGTATTGTTGATAAACGATGTTTTTGAGATCGTATTCTAGATGTCTAGAAACAACAATTATAAGTTGTCTCATGATAAAGGTAAGTCCAGCAGCTAATAACGTAGCACCTAGAATATAAAGTATGTATATAGTAAGTTGATCTCCTATAACTTCTTTCTGTGCTTCACTGGCATCAGTATAATCACTTAATAAATTTATAATCTCACCTACATACTTAGGCAAAACAAGAGATAGAACTCTAGAAATAATGGTAACTATAACGCCTCCTATAAGTTGCCATTTGTATTTGGCAAAGAGTTTATTGAGCTTTTTTAGTTCTTTCATTTATGATCTTACTGCAAGTAAAAATTATTTTAATAACAAAGCGGGAAATTAAGCATGGTAAATTGTTAAATCCCTAAAATGAAGTTATTTTTGCACGCTTTTTAATAACTAACAAAAGCTCATAATTTTCTTTTTATGTCTCAAGAATTTGACTCCTTAGAACAGCTTATCAATCAAGATCCAGTATTTGGACAGGTTTCCTTTGATAATCATGAACAAATTGTTTTTTGCAACGACAAAGATACAGGATTGAAAGCCATTATAGGAATTCACAATACGGTATTAGGACCGGCATTAGGCGGTACCAGAATGTGGCAATATGAAAATGAATGGGCGGCACTTAACGATGTACTGCGTTTGTCTCGCGGTATGACTTTTAAAAGTGCTATCACCGGTCTTAATTTAGGAGGAGGGAAAGCTGTAATCATCGGAGATGCAAAAACTCAAAAAACACCTGAGTTAATGCGTAAATTCGGTGAATTTGTGCATTCCTTAAGCGGCCGTTACATCACTGCCGAAGATGTAGGGATGGATACAGAAGACATGGATACGGTAAGAGAGGTTACTCCTTACGTTACTGGAATTTCTACCGATAAAGGTGGAGCAGGAAACCCATCACCTATAACTGCTTACGGAGTTTTTATGGGAATGAAAGCTGCAGCTCAATTTAAATATGGGAGCGATGTACTTGAAGATAAAAGAATTTATGTTGAAGGAATAGGTCACGTAGGAGAAACTCTTGTAGAATATCTTACTCAAGAAGGAGCAGATGTTATTATTGCCGACATTAATCAAGACAGACTTGAAGAGGTAAGAGATAAATACGGTGCCACTATTTATGGTGGTAACGATCTGTATTCTGAAAGAATGGATATTTATGCACCTTGTGCTTTAGGAGCAACCATTAATGATCAAACGATACATAAGATTCAGGCGTCCATTATCGCTGGAGCTGCAAACAACCAGCTTGCAGACGAGATCAAGCATGGGGCTATTTTGCAAAATAAGGACATCGTTTATGCACCAGATTTTTTAATCAACGCAGGTGGTATTATCAATGTTTATGCAGAGTTAGAAGGCTATGATCGTACAGAAATCATGAGAAAGACAGAGAATATCTATACTACTACTATAGAAATCTTAAATCGAGCTCAAGAGTCTGGAGTAACAACCCATCAAGCAGCTTTGGAAATTGCACAAGCTCGTATTATGGCCAGAAAACATGAAAGTTTAGGTCAGTAATCCGTATTAAAGAGTATTTTTGCCCTGTTTTTTAGAAATAGAAAATAGGTTTAAAGTTATTATAATTCCGCTTTCGCGAAAGCTAACATCACAAAAAAGCATCGCTGAAGTAAAAAAATATCGTTCTTATGCTTAACAGAAGACAATTGCGCATCAAAGTAATGCAGGCAGTCTTTTCTTTTCAACGACAACGCCCTGATGATCTTAAAGATCTAGAGAAGTTTGTCAATTCAAGTATGACGCAATCATATACCTTGTTTTTATACATGGTTCAATTACTTGTCAAAATTCATGAAGTAGCTGTTGATAAGCATACCAAAAAACAACAGCGCATTTCTAGTAGCGTAGAGCATAATCCATCGAGACATTTAATAGATAATAGGATTCTTTTAAAATTAAGAGAAAGTCAAGCGCTTAAAGATGCATTACAACAGCGCAATCTCAACCCATGGCACTTAGATTCTAAGTATGTAGAGAATTTGTATCATAAGATTCAAGAAAGTAAAACCTTTGTCGTTTATGCCATGGACGAAGAACCTTCATTAAAAAAGGATTTAAAGTTTCTTACTTATATCTATGAAGATATAATTGCGCCTAGCGATGAATTACTAGATTATCTAGAAGACGTCAATATCACCTGGACTGATGATTATCCATTGATCAATACAACGGTTATTCAGTTTTTAAGAAAAGTAAAACCTAGTAAAGACGTTACATTACCACCGTTATTTAAGGATGATGACGATGGTAAATTTACTTTAAGCCTTTTTAGGAAGACTATTCTTAATATAGACGAACTAGCTGGTAGAATCGAGCATAAAACGCCTAATTGGGATAAAGATCGTATTGCTCAAATAGATCTGGTACTTATAATGATGGCACAAGCAGAATTTCTGTATTTCCCTCAAATTCCAGTGAAAGTGACACTCAATGAATACCTAGAGATTTCTAAGGATTACAGCACGCCCAAGAGTGCTAACTTCATTAACGGTATTCTAGATAACTTACTTAAAGAATTTGAAAATAACGACCAATTAAATAAAATAGGAAGAGGATTGCTGTAGACTGCTGTTAATAGCGTTGTTTCTAACAATGTTTTTAATTATATTTGCCGCAAATTTTTAAGTAATTTTAAAATAAAAAAAGATGAAAAAATTAGTTTTAATGGTAGCTGCAGTAGCTACAATGGCGCTTACTAGCTGTAATGAAAAAGCTGAATCTGCAACGATTGATCAAGCAAACTTAACAGCTGCGGCTGCAAATAAAGAAGTTGCTGGCAATTTTCCAGAAATGACTTTTCAAGAAACTGAATTTGACTTTGGAACTGTAGATGAAGGTACAGTTGTAGAGCACGAATATAAATTTACGAACACAGGAAGTGCTCCGTTGATCGTGGTAAATGCAAAAGGATCTTGTGGATGTACGGTTCCTACATGGTCTAAAGAACCTATCGCTCCAGGTGGTGAAGGTACTATGTTAGTAAAATTTAATACTAACGGTAAGCCTAACGCACAAACTAAAACAGTTACAATTAAGGCAAATACAGAGTCTGGTACTGAGTCTATCCGTATCAAAGGTATTGTTACTCCTAAAGCTAAGGCTTCTGCGCCTAACGCATAAGGTATAGTCTTAATGGATACTAACACAATTATAAATTTTGCTCCTTACCTTTTAATCATTGCGGTTTTTTATTTTTTAATAATGAGACCACAAGCCAAAAAGCGTAAGGAAGAAAAAGAATTTGCAGACTCACTTAAAGTCGGTTCTAAAGTAATTACCACAAGTGGAATTCACGGTAAAGTAAATCAAATCAATGCCGATAAAGGTACTGTAATGATTGAAACAGGAGCTGGTAAAATGACCTTTGAAAGAAGTGCTATTTCTGCAGAGCTTTCTAAGAAATTAAACGAGAAAGTAATTACTAAAGAAAATTAAGAACAGCAATGTTCATTTATAAAACCCTTGAGAAATCAAGGGTTTTTTTGTGAAAAATATGGAGGTGAGAATCACTATCGAGATGGTTGCATTTCAGGTAGCTCCTTCCATCTACCATCTTCTGCGACTTGTTTTAAAGTATGATTTCTTTGTTCTAGTAATCTGGTCATGTATTTTTCTAAGAATAGCACATCAGCTAGTTTTCCTAAAATACCTAAAGGTGAGGTATAATCAAAAATGTCTTTCATAAGTGTAGAACCATCCCTTTGTGTCTCAAAGAAATGCTCGTGTTTAAAGTGCTTAAAAGCTCCTTTTACTAACTCATCAGCAAAATAATGATAAGGCTCCACATCAGTTATTAAACTGGTAAGTTCTTGGGTAACTCCTAGATGTTTTGCTCGCCAGGTAACTGTTTCTCCTTTTTTAACTAATCCTGAAGTTCTACCAGCTACAGCTCGTTCATTAGTATGCTCGAGAGATAAAATATGCAGGTCTATACTACGTGCGAGATCAAATACGACCTCTATGGGCGCATTTATAATTGTTTCAAGATTTATTTGCGGCATATTACTTTTTATATTTATCGTGCAAGCTTTTACCTTCCATGATTAGTGATTTGATTTTAATAATGCGTCGCTCTTTAGTACTTTCTCTTTTGGCCTCTTTTATATAATCAGAATATTCACGCTGGTTGTAATTAGATAATTTCTGAAAAGCTTGAAACAGCTTCTCATCTGTCTCACAAACATCTTTCAACTCTGGTGCTAACTCAAATTCCTTTTTAGTTTTTGATTTTGATTTTGTATTAGGAGGTACTGCCGTTTCTTCAATTTGTAGAGCTTCGGCAATGTATTCTTTTAGTAAAGAAGTATTGATGTTCTCGCTTTCGCGAAAGCGTAACTGTCGTAAAAATTTTGTTTTATCTGGTTGGGCATTTTCAAAGACCTCTTGTTTATCTTGAAGTAGAGAACCTTTATGAAACCATATGGCGCAATGGTTTTTAAAACCAGCTAGTCCAATAAGATTGGTGCCATTATACGTGTAGCAAGGTGCTCCCCATTTTATAGTTTCCACGAGAGGAAAACTGTTTAAAATTTCTCGAGCAGTACGTAACTGTTCTTCCCATTTGGGAAATTTATCTATGTATTCCTGTGCGTTTGTAATTTTGTTGTTTTTCAATGGGAGCGATTTACTGGTATAAATGTAAAAAAAATACGAGCCAAAGCTCGTATTTTAGACGTTATTGACGTTTAATATTATCGACTAAAATCCTCTACTTTCAAATGTATAAGGAAAAGCAAAAGTACTTTTTACTGGAAACGTGCGTAATGTGGCAGGTTTCCATTTTCCTTTAATTCTCCTTACCGCCCTTATCGCTACTTCATCAGGGCCTTTTCCCATACCGTCTTGTACCCTTATGTTTGTGATAGTCCCATCAGTATTTACATCAATCAATAAAATCAATTTCTCTACATAATCTTGCTCATCAATATCAATTCTCTCATGATAATACTTCATGTTTGCTTTAAGTTTGCGTCTAAATTTCTCCATTGACATTTCTGGAACAGCCTTGGTATAAAAATCATCATAAATTAATTTCTTTCCAGATTTATACCGGATACCAGACATAAAGACACCTTGCTTAAATTTTTCTTCTAAAATTAATTCACCATTTTTAAAAGATTTCCATTTGCCTTCTGCAAGCTTGTTTTGGACAAGTCCGCTTATGCTATCGATTTCATTTCTTAATCTTCCTCGGTAAACACCATTATAAGTTCCATTACCATTTTCAATCAAAACTCTACCGTCATTTGATTTGAAATAATTGTATTGGTATGGCATTTCTCTTTTTACGTTTTTGTTATAACTGTAAGATTCTTGAATACTACCATCTTCAAAATAAAACAACTGATTACCTACTATACGACCACTAGAATATGATTTAGTACTTCTTTTACTTCCATTAGGGTAATACCATTGCCATGTTCCAGATTTACGATCTGGATTCTTAGAATTCACATAACCTTTTGATTGTAAAGAATCGTTTTCTACATAATAGGTCTCGTATTTAATAAGTCCAATAGAAGGGTTTTCTGTCTTTATTCTGTAGTACGATGCCATTTGAGAATTAGACATTTCAAATTTTTTATCTAAAAATTCTTTATTTTGAGCAGTGCTCATTATCGTAAAACAGAAGATCAATACTAAAGTCAAAAATTGTTTAAGCATAATTACTTTTTTGCAGCTACTAATTCGGCGATGCGCACGATCACCTCAGTCGCTTTTATCATGCTTTCTACAGGGACGTATTCATAAGGACCATGAAAGTTATGACCGCCAGCAAAAATGTTAGGGCAAGGTAAACCCATATAACTTAGTTGAGAACCATCAGTTCCACCACGTATAGGTTTTATAAGCGGTTCTATTCCTAAATCTTTCATCGCTTGTTCTGCAACATCTACGATATGCATGACTGGTTCCACTTTCTCACGCATATTGTAATACTGGTCGTTGATTTCAATACTTACCGCTTCACGATCGTATTGCTCATTAAGTGATTGAACAAGCTTGTGCATTACTTCTTTACGTGCTTCAAAATGTTCTTTATCGTGATCACGAATGATGTAATGAAGCTCTGTTTTTTCTACAGCTCCTTTCATGTTGTGTAAATGAAAGAAACCTTGGTAATCTTCAGTATGCTCTGGAGTTTCTAATCTAGGAAGGGAATCGATAAATTCCTGAGCAACATACATCGAGTTGATCATCTTTCCTTTGGCATAACCAGGATGCACGATTTTACCGTGAAAAGTAACCACTGCACCTGCAGCATTAAAGTTTTCATATTCCAGCTCGCCGATTTGACTGCCATCCATGGTGTATGCCCAATCTGCACCAAATTTCTCTACATCAAATTTATGTGCGCCACGACCTATTTCTTCATCTGGAGTAAAACCTACTTTAACCGTTCCATGTTTGATCTGCGGATTTTCAATCATGTGCTTCAACGCAGTCATAATTTCTGTGATTCCAGCTTTATCATCTGCAGCGAGTAGGGTAGTACCGTTGGTAGTAACAATAGTTTGCCCTTTGTATTGTTTTAAATCCTCAAAATAATCTGGCGAAAGCACTAAATCACTTCCTTTTAATGGAATATTGCCTCCATCATAATCCTCAATTATTTGAGGTTTGATGTCTTTACCAGTAAAATCTGGCGTGCTGTCAAAGTGAGAAATAAAACCTATTGTAGGAACATCGTGTTCTACGTTAGAAGGTAAAGTAGCCATTATATAAGCATTATCGTCAATGCTCACGTCGCTCATTCCCATATCTATTAATTCCTGATGTAATTTGCGTGCAAGATCCCATTGCTTTTCACTACTTGGAGTCGTGTTGCTATTAGGATCAGACTCTGTGTCTATGGTGATATAACTTATAAACCTATCGAGAATTTCTTGTTTATTCATGAAAAATAATTTGTTCTGTAAAGATAGTGGTGATCTCGCTTTCGCGAAAGCGGAAATTTAATAATAACAAAAAATGAATGGAGTAAAGGATGGTTCAAAGGACTAGTAGATGAGGTTACCACACGTTATTATAACAAGAAAGTGGATTGTAGGATCTTTGAAATGCTGTATTTCTATTGGCTTCAAAAAAAGCAGGGTTTGTCTCTCTGAATTGTCTTGCAAAATTATTACGGTTATTGAATCTCACCCCAGTAGTGCCACGATCGTTTTTAAATCTCAATCTGCCGTAATCTGTATTAGAATTAGGGATAAAAGGTTTGGGCTTTAAAAGTTGTGACTCATTATAAACGGCAACCATATCTACAGTGCTCACACCTGGCGTTACTGAAAAACCGGTATTAGGATTAACGATATTATTGCTGTCAAGACTTAAAGTAACTTCAATTTGAGGAGCAGGCATTAGGAAAAGATTAAAACCTTGAAGTTCATCACTTACAAGCTCTTGACCATAACTTTGTAAGCACAAAATAGAAATAAGAATAAAGCCCCATTTTTTCATAGCTTTAAAGGTAGTATTTGTTTGTGAATAAAACAAAAAATCGAGCTACCTAAAGGCAACTCGATTTCTATTTAAAATCTAAATTTTAATTTAGATTCCCCTAAAACAAACTATAGAAAATTCCTGTAAACTATAGTTTTATCTTTAATATTATTTTTTAATGAACTGTTGTGTAGCCGTTGCACCATCTTCAGTTACTATTTTGATGATATACATTCCAGTTTTCAAATCAGCTACTTGAATAGCTGCTTCATTTGATGTAATCACTCGTTGTCCTTGTAGGTTGTAGATTTCTGCTTTCGCGAAAGCGAGATCACTAACAACATTTAACACATTACTTGCTGGATTAGGGTAGAGGACAAATTCGAGTTTGCTGTTTTCTTCAATTCCTGCTGTTGCTCCGAATTCATAAGCGCCCATATCCACAGCACTGCCATTTATGCGCTGGTTGCCAATAAGGTCTCTATTTCCAACCGCAAAGGTATCATTACCAGCATTTATTGCAGGCGATGCAGATTGAAGGGTAAAATCACTAATGCTGGTAAATAATGGGTCTGCACTGGAGTTGCTAATATTCCTGCGATTACCGCCGTTATCGATAATGTTGGAAAATGCAGCATCTTCTCCTATTGAATTACTTACGATTATACTATTTGGATTTTGACTTCCTGCATCATTTCCTACTGAAATCATAGTGAGTCCATCGGCGTTTCTATTACCATGTATAATAGAATTGAGTACAGAAATGTTGACTGTACCGTTAATTCGGTTTGCGTTGATTAAAGTAGCACCTACTCCTTTTCTTAAGTTCCTATTGTTTGCAAAAGTATTATTGGTAAGAACTACATTTTGGGTCCCAAAGTCATTTCTAAACCAGATAATTCCGGCATTTCCAGTTCCTCCTGAAAGGGTTTGCAAGGTATTATTTTCAAAAAGGCTGTTGCTAATATTGACATCAAGAGTATTTGTATTTGAAGCTCTTGTGTATAGGCAAACTCCAAAGACACCTAGGTTATTTCTGAAAATTGAATTTTCTATATCTAGTGAACCTGCTCGATCAATCATTCGGACTGCACCACCTCTTGTAACCACATTGTTTTCAATAATACAGTTGCTTATTGTAATGTTGCCGGCTTGTATGGATATAGCGCTTCCTTCTTGAGTTTCGCCGCTTGTAGTGTCGTCAGCTTGCCCGTTTGCAATGACAAAACCATCTATAGTAACGTTATTACCGCTTATAGTAACAACATTAGTATTATTATCGTCACGATTAGCTCCAGAATAAGCAACTCCTGTATCGTCATTTAAGACATCACCATTGAGTGTTGTAACATTAGTTGAAAAGTCACGTTGTTCAAGAGCGGTTTCTGTACCATTAAAACCACCGTAGATTCTAATGTTTGAGCTGTTTATTAAAAAACTGTCCGTCGTTGCTGTCCCTGGAGAATAATTACCAGCGGCTACCCAGACATCATCTGTTGATGAGGTACTAGATAAAGCTGTCTGCAACGTGGTAAATGCATCTGCCCATGTAGTACCATCATTTAGACCTGTTGCGCTTGCGTCTACATATACTATTGTTCTTGTAGGCGCTGGTGGGTTTTCCGCAGCTAGATTTGCTGCGTCTGTAGCAGAAAGTGAACGTTGATAGTATCTAATGTCATCTATTTCTCCTGAAAACTGTGATTGAGGTGAAACGATGACTCTAGGATCTCTCAAAAAAGTAGGAGGCGCACTTGATATTACATTTGTGATGGTAGGCGTTCCTATACCTGCTTGCACTCCATCGATATACATTCTAAATTCGATCGTATTGTTGTTAATGAAAGATGTTATAACCACATTGTGCCATTGATTGTCAGCAATATTAGGAGTTCCGGTTAAACCTCCTACAGTTCTGCGCTGTCCATTAGAGTCACTACCTTGAGCGCCAAAACCAAATCTTAAACCGTTTGCAGTGGTGTTATTAAATCGCGGATTCAAAAAACCTTCTGGGCCGTCTATAAGCATAACTTGTGTATTGCCAGATGATGCCAGTTGGGACGCGGTCGTCTTGATCCAGAAACTAACGCCTATTTCTCTTCTTGCGGTATTTTCACCTGCTCTTGTGTTGATAAATACACCAGAGTTCATTTGATATGCATTATCTGCATTGACTGATCGATCAGGAATAGATAGTGCTCCACTTGTTGATTCAGTTAGGTTAGTCGCCGCTGTTGCGCCACCAGCTGTATTATTAAGACTGCCGTTTGCAAAAAGGAATTCAAATTTTGCACCACTAGGAACTTGTGCGAAGACACTCATCGTAAAAAGAAAGAGAATTAATTGTAACGTTGTTTTCATTTTGTAAAAATTAAATTGGTTTAACGATTACAAAAATGCTTACTTAAACATCTAGCTTTTGAGTAAAACTTCTAAAGCAAGGTTTCTAATTTCTGAAGCTTTTTGAAAATAATAAGCAAGAGCCAAGAAACAAGAAACAAGAAACAAGAGACAAGAAAAACGAACGAGTTCAAGAGAAAGATCGCTGTGCTCTAAGATGAAAAAGACAAAAATTCAGATAACTTACTTATGTGTAAATAGTTATGACTTATGACTCCAGACTTTTGAGGGCTTTTTTAAAGTGAAAATTAAAATGAAAAACAAAAACAAACCATTCTTGACTGAGCTCGAACTGACATTTCTTCTTAGTAACTAGTCTATTGCTTCACTAATTTTCACCTAATCACCTAATCACCTAATCACCACTAGATATTCTGTACGATAGTTAGAAACTCTTCTTTTTTATCATTTGCTATGGGGATTTCTGCACCGTTATCCATGATAATGAAGCCGCCGCTCTTTTTTACGTATTCCTTGAGATGGCTTAAATTAACCACATAGGATCGATGGGATCTATAAAAAGTATGAAACTTTTCCAGCAATTCTACAAAGTGTTTGAGCGGTTTTGAAACCACTACTTTGCCGTCATTCTCTGTCTCGATTTCTGTGTACATACCGCTGGCTTTAAGTGTGATGATATCACTAAAATCTACAAACTTTATCCCATTTGCATATGGCAGTCCTATCTTTTTAAAGTTGGAATCTTTTAGACTTTTTCTAAGCTCTGTTAGTCGTTCATTAATCTGGTTGTTGCCATGTGAGTCTATAGCTTTTTGAACGGCAAGTTTTAGTTTTTCTGGTCGCAAGGGTTTTAATAAATAATCAATTGCACTAAGCTCAAAAGCCTGAATCGCATATTCAGAGTATGCGGTGGTAAATATTATTTGGAAATCGATAGGATAACCGTCCATCAATTCCATAATCTTAAGACCAGAATGTTCTGGCATTTCTATGTCTAGAAATACTACATCTGGCTGCTGGGATTTAATGAGATCTATACCGCTCAACAAATCTTCTGCTGTAGAAAGTAATTCTATCTCTGGACAGTTTTCTTCTAGTAGTATCTGTAGCACCTGTCTTGCTTTGGGCTCGTCATCAATTATTATTGCTTTCATGGCTTGTGATTTTATGAGGAATGGTTACTATAACTTTAGTGCCTGATGCACTACCGTTTTCTATAAGATCAATAATTTTTACTCCTATATTTTTACTTTTACCAAAGTTGAGCAGTTTAAGGCGGTCTTCTGTAGCCTTTACTGCAAAGGAATCTTTCTTAAATGGATTACTCTCTTTAATCTGCAAAGCCTTTTTTCTACCTACGCCATTATCTGTAATGCTGCAAGTGAGCAGCTCTTCTTTTTTACAGTACTCAAAAATAATGTGCAGTTGACGGTCATTTTTTTTGTGCAACAATCCATGTTTTAAAGAATTTTCTACATAAGGCTGTACGAGCATGGTAGGAATCGAGATATGGTCTGCAATGGCTGTATTATCAAAAATGACTTGATAAGTCAATTTATCTTCAAAGCGTAATTTTTCCAGCTCCAGATACATTTCTAGCGTTTCCATTTCTTCGGCTAATGTAATTCTAGATTTAACACTATGCTCCAAATAGGTGCGTATCAAGTCTGCAAATTTTCCTAGATAATCACTTGCCAATGTTTTGTGATTGCGCACGATATAATCCTGAATGGAGTTGAGCGCATTAAAAACAAAATGTGGGTTCATCTGCGAGCGCAAGTTCTCTAGTTTCAAGTTAATCATTTCCTTATCCTGTTGCAGTTGAGATAGTTGTTTGTTTTTCTCGCTTTCGCGAAAGCGTAATTTTCTCTTATAATAAAACACAATAAGCAGTACGAGAACAGCAGTAAGCAGCATCCAGAACCATGGGTTTTTATAAAAAGCCTTAGTAACCTCAAAATCAATTTCCTTTAAGGGATTAGAACCAACTGCGGCATCAGTAGCTCGTAATTGAAACGTATAATTTCCTTCTGGTAAATTCCCATATTGAATAAGGTCGTTGCCAGCTGGAACATTAATCCAGTCACTGTCCATACCTAACATGCGGTATTCATAATTACCACTGGACTTGCCACGATATCCAGCAGAATTAAAACTGATCGACATCGTACTTTCCTCCACATCCATGGTGTAAGAATCTGCAATATCACGGTCCTGTTTGTTGATTTTTATACCGGTAAAATAAACGTCTAGCGGTCTGAATTTTTTGAACACCTTTTGCTTATCTGCCGTAAAAATTCCTTCATTACTAGAGAATATGATTTCATTTTCTTCTACTATAATATCATGGATATCATAGCTCAATACACCATCTCGCTTACTTAGGTTTTGAAACACGAGTTTTTTAGGATGTATTTTCTGGATGCCTTTTTTTGTGGCCACCCATAATAACTCGCCATCCACAGCGACTTGTTGCACCACATTAGAAATTAGTCCTTCATTTGTGCTGATGTGCTGAACGACTTTATCATTTTTGATATGGAGCAAACCACCTGAAAACGTTGCTACCCAAATGCCACCATCATTTGCTAAAGACATGGTTCTTGTTAAAATGTTCTCGCCGTTAAATTTGAGTATCGTTTTATCTGAATTTGAGCGATAGGCGACCAGCTCATCTACCATACCTAAATAGCGTATATCTTTTATTGGGTCAAAAAGACAAGTGTAACCACGTTTTTCAATGAAAATAGAAGAAACATCTGCTGTGTTTTTTTTATAATTAGGATAGTGAAATAGTCCAGCGGTATTAGAACTTACGGATAGAACGGAATCTCTATCTACAAATTCTATTGTTTTAGAGGCTGTTAGTATCAACTCTTTATCTGCTAATTCAAGATTTTTTGCTTTGTATCGTGATGATTTAAGTTTATGAACCACAAGGTATTCATTTCTAAATGTGTCCTCGACAATTACAGTTACTGCTCGATTGCTCTGACTAATCATGTTGCGCGTTTTATTACTCTGTTTATCGTATTCTAATAGTTTTCCTGTATTAAATCCTATGATTAATTGATGGGAAGATGTGGCAATAGTTCTTGTAACCGTACCTAGATCATTTGGTAAATCGATTTTATGAATGTGGAGATTTGGAATAATCTGTATTCCGTTTTGCAATGTGGTAAACCAGAAATTATCGTCTCTATCTTTAATAACATCGGTAATAAAAGTGCCTTCAAAAAAACGATTTTTGATGATCAATTCATTGTCAATAATAGTGCAGACATAAACACCTTCAGAGGTGACGAGCCACAATTGATTATCGATAGTTTTGATTTTAATAAATCGCTTGTTATCGAGTTCTTCGGGAATATTAATACGCTGCCATCCTTGGGATGTAGATACATAAAGACTTTTAAACGATTCTTGATTTTGAGTAAGGAGTACAATCCTATCCTGCCAGCTTACAGATCGCGATTCTCCTTTTTGATGAATTACGGTTGTGCTAAAGAAATCTGGAAGACTTTGAACTGCAGCCTTATGTTGCTTGCTGGCTTCAAGGAATTCACCTTTAATAGGAAATAGCAGTTGTTCTTTGTATACAAATGGATCTATAAATGCCTGATCATTTTTATAAGTTTTAATGAGTGTTGCTGTACTGTCGGCATTATAGATATAAGTGTTGCTATGTGAAGAAATGACTAAATGTTTATCTCTAATCTTCATAGAAGGTAAAGAGCCATTAAGATCGTTTTGTAAATCTTTAAAAAGATGAAGTTTGCCATCTTCAAAATAATACACTTGCCCAGAAATGTTGATACACCACACGCGATCTTGCGCATCTACCTGTAATTCAAAAACAGAAAGGCCTCTTTTTTCTGGGTGATTAAATGTGGTGTAGTTCTTACCATCGTATCGAGTAAGCCCACTGTTTCCAGCCAGCCAGATAAAACCTTTACTATCTTCGGCAATGCTATAAAACTCCTTATCGGGCAGCCCGTCTTTTTCTGTAATAGGAACAGAAACAGGTTGTTGAGCCATGCTGCCGTAGCAAATAAAAAGTAGTATATAAAGGAATATTCTCAAACGGCGGTTAGTTTATGGTAAAGCTACTATTTTAAAAAGCGTTGATTTACTGTAATTGCTAAAACTTGCTTCCCACCTTTTAAAGACCAAAAAAAACGAGCCGTTTCCCTAAAAACGACTCGTTTGCTAAATTGCTTGATTAGTCATCAAGACTCTCTCTTTATATAACCGTAGAAAATTCCCATAAACTACAGTTAAGTTCACCTACTTATTTCTTTATAAATTGTTGTGTGGCTATTGCACCATCTTCATCAGTTACTTTGATGAGGTACATTCCTGCTCTCAAATCAGCTACTTGAATAGTTGGTTCTTTTGAAATAGCTACTTGTTGCCCTTGTAGGTTGTAGATTTCTGCTTTCGCGAAATCGAGATCGCCACTTACATGTAGCACATTACTAGCTGGGTTAGGGTAGAGTACAAATTCTAGTTTGTTGCTTTCTTCAATTCCTGCTGTTGCTCCAAATTCATAAGCACCTCTATCTATGGTATTATTAACGATGCGTGTATTGCCTGCAACATCTGTAGTTAAGCTAGAAGTGAATAGCGAGTTATTTCCATTGTCTCTAGCTGGTGAACTAGTTTGTAAGGTATAGTCTGTGCTGCTTGTAAATAAAGGGTCTGCTGTTGAGTTATTGGTGTTTACGCCAGTAATTCCATCATTGAATATATTTACAAATCCCATTTCTGATATGGAGTATTGAGCGACTAGTAAAGAGGCGTCATTTTGGCTAGTTCCGTTACCTAGAGCTAACATCATAGCACTACCACCGCTCGTTATATTCCTGTTGTTATGGAAAATGCTATTGTGTACATAAGCATTTGCAGCTCTATTACCACTAGTAATCTGTGAGATGGTGAGTAAAGGCGTGTTCGTGTTTGAATTATCTACCTCATTATTTACGACAGTAGAGTTAATAAGACTATAACTTATAACGCCGCCGCCATCTTGTCTTATCCAGACCAAGCCTATACCATTTGCCGTTCCTATGCTTTCTTTTGTATTGTTTTCAAACACACAATTGGTCATATTAATAAAAAAGTTAGCATTGCCTGCGCGTGCATAAAGAATAGGACCGATGTTCCCTAAGTTTTCTGAAAAGATGGTATTCTCGATATTCATAGTACCTTGCTGGTCTATAGCTCTTATTGAACCACCGCGCGTAGTTACACATTTTTCTACTCGAGAATGTGTTAATGTAAAGTTCCCATCATTTACAGAAATTGCTGCACCTTCTTTTAGGTCGTTTGAACTACCATCAGCGTGTCCACTTGTAATGGTTACACCATCGATTATACAATCCGTTGCATTAACAGTTACTACTTGAAAACTATTATCATTTCTGGTTATATCGTTATAGGACACTGAAGCATCGTCACTATCTATATCTCCTGACAGAATTGTTATATTAGTTTCTGGATCTCTTTGAGATAACATGGTTTCGGTGCCATCAAAGCCACCGTAGATAATTGTATTATCTGTGTTGAGATCAAATGTGTCTGAACGCTGTGTTCCAGGTTTATAAGTTCCATCTGCTACCCAAAATTCTGCACCTGGATTGAGTTGTAAAGCTGTTTGTAATGATGTAAATGCATCATTCCAGCTAGTACCATCATTATTTCCTGTTGCATCTGCATCCACAAATACTTGTGTCAGTGGTGGATTAGAATTGTTTGTTGCAAGAGCTGTGATTTCTGCTGTGGTTAGTACACGATCAAAGACCTTAACTTCATCAATCGCATCTTGATAGAATTGGGCATTTGAAATTCCATCATTTAAACCGAAACTAGGATTTGAGTAAAAGGTTATCCAATTGGGATTTACAGAATTATTTGGACCGTTTGTTATATCAGTGTCAATTAAGGTGCCATCCAAATAAAACTTACCTTCATATCCGTTTACATTATTAACGGTTACTTGTTCTATTGTCAAAGTTATGTGATGCCATAAACCGTCATTTATATTGTTGATAAAAAGAGCTCGTGAATTTCCTCCAGAATCCTCTAATCTTCCGATGAGGTTTGTTCCTTGAACATAAATATCAACATTACCACCGTTACTACCGAAATGATTTAATATGCGTGCTGCGTTTGTTGCTGGCTCTACTTTGAGCCAAAAGCTATAACTACTATTCTGACTAGTTATAGGTGTAATACCGCCGTCAAAGACATCGCCGTTCATGTCTAGTGCATTGTTTGCATTACCGTCAAAGTCTGCAACACTCGTAAAAGATGTGCCAGAGCTAGTAAGATCACCACCTGCCATGTTTCCTATGTTTATCAAACTACCGTTAGTAAAACTGTAACTGCGTACCGCGTCGCTAGGTAAAGAAGAGATAGTAGCTAGATCATTTACCTCTAGTGCTGTAAGAGCTCTTTGGTAAATTTTAAGTTCATCAATTTCACCTAAAAAATTAGCTGAATTATTTAAAATTACACTGGTGTTGATATTAGTTGTTCCAGGATTTTGTGAAGCTCCCAATCCTTGAGTTATATCTGAATCTTCTAAGTTTCCATCCACATACATGTCAATTGTATACCTGATAAACCCATTGCTATCCGTACTTTCTGAAATGACATAAGCAAGATGTTGCCATGTATTTAATGGTGTCGTAGTATTACTCGCAGTGGTGAAAGCGTCAGTGCAAGTAGGGCATGTGCCTTGTCTCACCTGACCGGCAACACCGCTAGAAAATTGCCAAAACTCCACTCCACCACCTACGGTTGATGCAGTACCATTATTGTTGTCAAATCGAGTGACCATTGTTTGAATGCTACTACCTCCAGCTTGTCTTTTTGCCCAAAAACTGTAGGTGTATTCTTGAGATATGCTAGGAAAGTTTCCTGCATCTAGCACAGCGGTATTTGTTTTTAACGCACTTCCAGCAGCACCTTCTGCTCCTGTGGTAAATGTGTAAGTAGTATTACTCGCAATTAAATCTCCTGTTCCAGGGCTAGCTTCGTTAATTATAGAGCCATTGTCAAAACTGTAGTACTTTACATAATCAGTAGGTCCTTGTGCTAGTAAAATAGCAGGAAGGAACAATATGAGTAAGAGTAATGATTTTTTCATGATAAAAATTGATTATTGGTTTACAAGTGCAAATGTGCCTCTCTATCAGGCTGTTTGCTTTTTTACTTTCTGAAATGCACTACCGCTTGCTGAAATGCGGCCAACGAAAAAGCCACTCTTATTACAATGGCTTAAATTTGCATGCAATCAGGTTTCTAGATCTAAAAAATCTCCTTCACCATCTCAAAAAACTCTGTACGCTTATCTCTTGATATAGGAACCAGCTTATCATTTTCCATAATAAGGTGTCCACCTTCCTTTTTATTAAATTCCTTGATAGCATTCAAGTTGATATAGTAGGAGCGATGTGGCTTATAAAATAAACCACTGGCATGCATTTGTTCTACAAAATGCCGCAGCGGTTTACAAATCAGTTCCTTATCACCATTTTTTAGATAAAACGTCGTGTACATACCATCTGCCTCTAGGTACATAACATCTTGATGATTGATGAATATGATACCACGAGGAACATCTAGTGCAATTTTATTATGTGATAGCTTCTGGAAGCTGCGTTTGAGCTCTGCGAGGTTCACGGTCAGATTGTTAGCAGCTTTGAGCTCAATCGCCTTTTTTACCGCTGCTTTTAATTCTTCTACATCTACTGGCTTGAGTAAATAATCTACGGCGCTTAGTTTAAAGGCATCTACAGCATACTGATTATAGGCCGTTATGAAAATGATCTGAAAATTTACTTCTTCTGTGTCAAAGAATTCTAAGATCTGTAAGCCAGAGTACTGCGGCATCTCTATGTCTAGAAATACTAGGTCAGGTTGTTCTTGCTTTATGAGTGCTGTGCCTTTTCCAAGATCTTCTGCCTGGTGCAAAGCCGTAATATCTGGACAGTGTTCTGTAATGATGGATTGCAGTAATTTGCGTGCTTTGGGCTCATCGTCTATAAGTATTGCTTTCATGTTATTGAGGTATGGAAATACAGACCTGAGTACCACAGGCTTGATCTGTACTTGTTTTTAAATCGATTATTTCTACCGTGATTTTACGGTTACGTTTACTGTTCAGTAAATTCACTCGTTCCTGATTTGCATAGGTGGCAAAGCTCTTGTGATAATGCTCTTGAGATTTCTTAATTACTTGCGAGGCATCACGACCTATACCGTTATCCACGACGCATATTTGAAGTGATTGATCAGCTGGATCCCATTCAAAAGCAACCTTGAGTTCACGATTATCCTTTTTATGTAGCAAGCCATGTTTGAGCGCATTCTCTACATAAGGCTGTACAAATAATGGCGGCAGGAAAACCTGCTCTTGCTCTAGCGCTGGATCTATTTGTAACTGATAGATCAGTTTCTCTTCAAAACGTACCTTTTCCAGTTCTAGATAGAGCTCCATCGCATGTAATTCTTCTTTAAGAGTAATCTGGTTTTCCCTTGATTGATCCAGGTACATGCGTATAAGGCGTGAAAACTTTACTAGATAGGAACTGGCGAGATTGCGCTCATTGCTTACTATATATTCTTGGATAGAATTCAGTGCGTTAAAAATAAAATGTGGGTTCATTTGCGAGCGCAGGTTTTCTAGTCGCAAGGTGATGAGTTCATTATCTAGTGCTAGGGTACGTAACTGTTTGTTTTTCTCGCTTTCGCGAAAGCGTAATTTCCTTCTATAATAAAAGATAATAGCAAGTATAGTGTTGATAGCCAGCAGTGTCCAGAACCACCAGGTTGTATAAAAAGGTTGTTCCACAACGAGTTTCAAACTTTTTACGGTGTCGCTACCTGCCTGACGCAATTCAAAAATAAGTTCACCTACGGGCAGCGTCGCAAATTGAATGGTGTTATTTCCCTGTGGTTGTGGTATCCAGTCTGTTTTATTTTTTATACGGTACTCAAACTTACCGCTGGCAAGTCCACGTAAACCGTTTGCATTAAATCCTATACTCGCAGGCGTGCGCTGGTCAGGAATAGTATAAGATGTGGCGCTGGGTTGATCTTTACCGTCCACGCGTACCGTGGTAAAATAGTAATCGGGAATAAAAAGCGGTTTAAATACTTTATGTTTATCAATGCGATAGACCGCTTGCGGCGTATTCATGAATAAATCTTCACCTATCACGCACATGTCTATGATAGAAAATGATGGTATTCCATCGCGTGCTTTGAGTGTTTTTATGTCGCCCGTAGGGATGTGATAGCGTTGCAATGCTACGTCAGTACAAATCCATAAATATTCATCATCTATAGTGATCGAGTTCACTATAAGAGAAGCTAAACCATTACTGGCGTCTATGTGCTCTATGACTTCATTTCCTTTAATCTTAAATAATCCATTTTTAAAACTACCAGCCCATATGTTGCCATACTTATCCTGAGATAGATTGCGTGTGAGCACTGGACGATCTTTATAAGTGATAGGTTTTTCTTGTAAACCGCTATTGAGTGTGCGCAAACCATCAACATCTGCGATATAATTGAGGCCTGAATTTTTATCATGTAGTACGGTATAACCGCGTTTCTTGTGGTCATAATAAAGCTCAGACTTAGCAAGAAATTTTTGCTCATGTATCTTTGTAACTATAGTCGTACCGGAGAGTGCAGCGATTATGAAACCTTTATTAGTAAAATCTACTTCTTTAACACTAGCCAATGGTTTACCTATCACTACATAAGAAGCACTATCATGATCGTATAAATAGTTCTTAAGTTTTTGAAAAATCAACGTAGTGTTTGATTTTTCATCGTGCTTAAGTGTCGAAATTGCACTCGCTGTAGGAAACTCAATCTGCTTGAATACGAGTTCATCAGCTTTTATTATATTTATGTTTCCACTCTCATAACCTACCATGAGCTCGTTGTTCACTGTTTTTTCAAGCCTTTTAGGTAAGGGTTCTGGCAGCATGATCTTTCGTACATGGATATTAGGAATAATAATAAGGCCATTGCGCAAGGTGCTCACCCATATGTTGAGGTCTGCATCTTGAAAAAGATCTGTGGTATAAAATTCCTTGAGAAAATGCTGGTGTAGCACCATGCGATTTTTTTCCTCTTTAAGCACAAGAAGTCCGTTCTTAGTAGTCAGGTAGAGTGCATCATTTATAACGTGTGCGGAGTCAATTCTACTTACAGAACATAGTTCTGGCGTTTCCAGCTTTATCCAGTAATCATCTTTTCTAAGATACATCACCGTGTTCTCGCCTAATTTTTGCTGTATGAGATAAAACTCATTATCATTTTTATTAATCAAGCGCACGGGCAGCCGTCTATTTTCTGCTTTGATTAAGTCTGGTAAATCATCCATTGTAGAAAGTGTTCCATCTATTACTTGGAAGACCTTACCGTTTTCTGTAAAGGTTGGACGGTTTTTGTATACTGAATTAAGACCGCTTCCTACAGAGAATTCTTTTATGGGGTAAACCGTCTTTTCTTTTGTCTTTATATCTATGGACAATCGCACACGGTACATAGAAACAATCATCGTGTCGCCTACGACAACCATAGAGCCTAGTGAACCTTTAAATTCTTCGCTCACATCTGTAAAAAGCGTTAAATCATCACCTTGCGCATAAAAGATCTGTCCGGTAAGGTTCATGCACCACACACGGTCTTTTTCATCCACAAATAGTTCAAAGACAGAAAGACCTACTTTCTCTGGATGGTCATAGGTTTTAGAAGTTGTTCCATCATAACGCACTAATCCTTTGTTACTAGCTATCCATACAAAGCCTTTAGAATCTTCTTCTATAGAATACACCTCATTGCTAGGCAACCCATTTTGCTCAGTTACTTTTATGCGAACTGGTTCTTGAGCTATAGCATTGAAACTGGATAGCAAAAAAAGATATAAAAAGAGATGCTGTATCAATTTTTTGATTTAAAAAATAAAAATACAATTTATATGCTTTAAGCAGTATAATCTTGCTCAACCTCAGTTTGCGTTGCTGAATGGTGATTTTTAGGTTGGTATTATCAACTTAATTTGAAGTGGTTCCGCTTTCGCGAAAGCGGAATTTTAATCCAGCTATTTAACTTAAAAGATAGGTTCTGGTAAGAAAACGCTATATCCTGCACTCAAAACTGAATTGCGATTTGCTTCAAAAAATGCAAGATTATTTGTTCTGGTATTAACAAACTCTGGCTCGTATTCACCAAATAAAATTAACGGCTGTCTAAAGGAGTTTTGAACTGTAGGAAATTCTCCATTTGTTATTAATAGAGGCAACTTTCTGAAGTTGATCTGGTCATTTTTTATGGTAGATTGTGCTGCTACTTCTGGAGATTGATACACGAAACATTTAGCAAACAACTCTAAGTCTGCGACTGTTGTTGTAGGCTCAAAATTGATTTTACATGTCGACTCCTCTATAAAAGGTAGAGTGGTTGCATTATTTTGACTTATGCCTCTTATGCCTACAAAAGCAATAAAAACTAGTGCGTATATTTTTTTAGAATTCATAACCTTAAATTTATCTATCTAAAGATATGGATTTTAACATCTTAGAAATGTTAAAAGCCTAAAAATTATTTGAGTGTAAGTCCTAGACTTTTTCCCTTTTCAATCATGAATTTATAAGCGGCGTCATGTTCATTAGGAATTACACCGTCTAGAATAGAATCTTTAATAGCTGTTTTTATTTGTCCTATTTCACGACATGGCTTCAAATCAAAAGCTTCCATAATCTCTTCTCCAGTAACTGGCGGCTGAAAATTGCGCACATGATCACGTTCTTCTACCTCGACTATTTTATCTCTAACTTTCTGAAAATTATTATGATATTGCTTGAACCTACGTGGGTTTTTAGTAGTAATGTCTGCCTCGCATAGCGTCATCAAGTCCTCTATATGTTCTCCAGCATCATGTACAAGTCTTCTTACTGCACTATCTGTTGCGCTTTCATCTATTACTGCAATAGGTCTTGAAGACATGCGCACCATCAATTGAACGAACTTCATCTTATCATTCAAAGGCATTTTGAGTCTTTTGAACAAATGGTAAACCATTTTTGCTCCTTTGAACTCATGGCCATGAAATGTCCAACCTACTTTTTTACTGAAACGTTTTGTAGGTGCTTTTCCTATGTCATGGAGAAGTGCTGCCCATCGCAGCCATAAATCCTCTGTATTGCGCGATATGTTATCCACTACTTCAAGCGTGTGGTAAAAATTATCTTTGTGCTTTTGACCTTCTACTTCTTCTATTCCTTTTAATGCAATAAGCTCTGGTAGGATTAATTTCAATAAACCGGTTTTTTCAAGTAATAAAAAACCAAATGACGGCTCGTCGCAAAGCATGATTTTATGAAGTTCAGTTACAATACGTTCATTAGAAATAATTTTTAAACGGTGCGCATTACGTTTTATACTTTGAAATGATTCTGATTCTATTCTAAAATTGAGCTGTGCTGCAAACCTTATGGCTCTTAGCATTCTCAACGGATCATCGCTAAAAGTGACATCAGGATCAAGAGGTGTGCGTATGATTTTGTTACGCAGGTCTTCCATACCATTGAATGGGTCAAGTAGCGCTCCAAAACTATTTTTGTTAAGAGAAAAGGCCATTGCGTTAATCGTAAAATCTCTTCTGTTTTGATCGTCTTCTAGAGTACCATCTTCTACAACAGGTTTCCTACTTCCGCGATCGTAGCTTTCTTTTCTTGCACCTACAAACTCTAGTTCTAGATCGTCTGTTTTTACCATTGCAGTTCCAAAGTTCTTGAATACAGATACTTTTGTACTATGAGGTAGTAGCTCTTCTACTTTTCGCGCAAGCGATATACCGCTTCCTACCGCAACAACATCAATGTCTTTTTTCTGACCTCTTTTTAAAAAAAAGTCTCTCACATAGCCGCCTATTACATAAGCTGGCAATTCTAACTCTTCTGCAGCCTGACTCAAGGTTCTAAAAACGTTTTCTTGAATCGCTTCAGGATAATGTGTTTTTTGATCCATGTTTACTCTCGTATAATTTTTATAATTCCATTACTGGAAATCTTCATTATGGAAGAAGGTTTGATGTTTTTGTGAACTAAGGGAAGATCCATGATATGGTCAACTTTTGATTTTAATTCCTCGCTTATGTCAGCAAAATGAATTGGTGTTTCCTTTCCGTGAAAGTTTGCGCTGGTAGAGACTATAGGCTTGCGTAGTTTTTTAATGATTGATCTACAAAGTGGATCATTAGTGACTCTTACGGCAATAGAATTGTCTTTAGCAATGACGTTTTCTGCGACGTTTTTAGGTCTATCATAGATGATGGTGAGTGGTTTTTTATTCACTTTAAGAACTTCCCAAGCCATTTCTGGAACATCTTCTACAATATATTCTAGCATCTGGAAGCTATCGACAAGAACGATCAAAGACTTTGATTTATCGGCACCTTTAATGTCATATATTTTTTGAACAGCTTCATAATTTGAAGCATCGCATCCTAGACCATATACAGTATCAGTAGGATAAAGGATCGTGTCTCCTTTTTTCAAAGCGGTTACCGCTAGATTGATAGCCTCACGTGGTAATTCTACGGTTACTTGCTTGTCTTTACTAGGTTTGCGGCCTCTTACTTGATCTCTTCTATTTCTACTTCTTTCACTTCTTCCCATGGTTTGCAAAATTACTTTTTATTACGATAACTGACACATAATCCTAATATAATAAAGTGATAAGAATATAATAGCTTTGCATCTTCCATGGCAAAGCTTAAAAACAACATTATAGTCCTTCATAAGTCTGGCGCAAATTCCCACTATAAAGCTTTGGAATTACTAGCAGGTAAAGTAGGTTATAAGATTACTTATAGAGAGTTTTCTGTTCTTAGCAGAATGTTTAAATCGATTGTAAAATTAGACTCTCGTCTATTTATAAAGCAGTGGAAAAATCTATTTACTTTGTTGCAATTACTATTTGCAACTAATGCTAAAGTTGTCTTAGGTATTGCTCCTTATGATAAAACCTTGCTTAGACTACTTAACGTATTGAGCGGTCATCAAATATATTATCACACTTCGTGGCCTATTTGGGACGGCTCTTACTTTCCTAAGAAAAAAGGTGTCAACCATAAAGTTAAAAAGGAATGGAAAACATTCTTAGAAGAACGAGTAAAACTAGTATTTACGGTAACTAAGACAGCCAAAGAAAATCTAGAGTCTAATTATAACTTAAAACAAGAACCGGCTGTGGTAGGACATGCTTTTTATAATACTAACTTTTTCAAAGCTAGAAACTCTAATCCTTCAGATGCTATAAGTTTTTGTTACGTAGGTAGGTTAGTGGAGCAAAAAGGAGTTATGGAATTACTAGAGTTTTTTAAAAGGAAGAATGAAGTGACTTTCACAATTATAGGTAATGGCAAGTTAGAGAATGAAGTGAAAAGTTTTGTGAATAAATATGATCATATAAATTATTTACCTACTACTCACGATAGATCGGTGTTGAACAGCCTTTTTAATACCTCTGATTATTTAGTATTAAATTCTAAGAGGACAGCAAAATGGCAAGAGCTTTTTGGAATGGTAATTATAGAAGCCATGGCTGCTGGATGTATTCCTATTGCAACCGCTCATATAGGGCCCAACGAAATAATAAGCGATCAAAATGATGGGTTTTTGTTTCAAGAAGAGAATTTTATAAAAAACCTTTCTCGTTTTTTAGATCAAAAGCCATCACAAGAGATGATGGATAATGCCATCAAAAAAGCTGCAAATTATGAAATTAATCAGGTTGCAAAAAACTGGAAAGCCATTTTAAAAGATTAGAAATGATTGATGTAAGCTGTATAATAATTAACTACAACACTTCTCAACTGACTAAAGAAGCTATTCAGTCTGTCATGGATTTTACTCAAGATGACGTGAATTATGAAATTGTAGTATTAGATAATGCTTCTAAATATGAAGACTACATCAATTTAAAAGACTTTGTAGATCAAGCGCCCGATTTTGTGAACATTCATAGAAGTAGAATCAATACTGGTTTCGGTGGTGGTAATATGTTAGGAGTTCAAAAAGCGCAGCCTTGTAAATACTATGCTTTTATAAATAATGATATTTTATTTGTTCAGGATAACACCTTATTAGACTTGTTCAATTTCATGGAGAGCAATGATAGTATTGGGATTTGCAGTCCTCAAATGCTAGATGAAAATAAAAATTTTAGAGGTACGATCGATCATTTTGCGACTCCTGCAAGACAACTGCTAAAACGTGGCTTTCTAGAAAAAATAAATCCTAGCAAATATCCTGATCGCAAGAAATTTTATAACGAGCCTATTAAGGCAAATTATGTCCAAGGTAGTTTTATGTTTACTAGAGCTTCTAGTTTTGAAAAAGTAGGAGGTTTTGATACCAATTTATTTTTGTACTACGAGGAAAGTGATCTGTCTATGAGATTTTTAAAAACGCTTGGTCAAAGTTCGTATTTATATCCGCAGCAGTCTTATATACATTATAAAGGTGGAAGTACTGCAAAAAGCATATTAATTAAAATTGAACAGAAAATATCATTATTATATCTTATTCATAAACATCATGGTTTACTTGCGCATCGATTGTTGCTTGTCTTCTATGTATTGAAATATTTCTTTTCCAGTCTAGTAAAATCTAAAAACTGGAAGTTATGGCTTGTACTACTCAAAGGTGCACCGTTAAGCCTTTCGTTAAAACAACAGCAAGTAGTATTGCCTAAATAAGATGAGACTTGATGAAAGCATTTAATGTATTTTTGTTTTAAAATAAGAGGAGATAGATGAGTAGAGAAAATTTTGTTAGTGATTCGCTTTCGCGAAAGCGGTTTCAAGAAATACTTCTATTATTTGATCAATCTTCTAGGCAGCTAGGTGATGATCGCAACACGATCAAAGTCATCGACTACGAAGGAAAAAAACTAGTAGTAAAATCGTTTAGAACTCCAAATTTTATAAACAAAATAGCTTACCGATTTTTTAGGAAATCCAAAGCTGCTCGGTCTTATTATAACGCTAAATATTTAGAAAAAAACAACATTGGTACGCCGTCGCCAGTGGCATATTTAGAGCAATTTAGCGGTGTAGGTTTATATAAGAGTTACTATGTCAGTGAGTATGCAAAGCACGATTTTACATATAGAGAAGTTACCAATGATAAAAACCTTGAAGACAAAGAAAACATTTTAGTTCAGTTTTCACAGTTCATGTTTAAGATGCATGAGGCTGGAGTATATTTTCTTGATCACTCTCCTGGTAATACGTTAATCAAAAAAGAAGGTGAAACTTATCATTTCTCTTTAGTAGACCTCAATAGAATGAAATTTTACGATATTCCTTACGAGGACCGGTTAAAGAATTTTGAGCGCTTATCGCCCAAAAAATGGATGTATGAAATTATGGGTAAAGAGTATGCTCGAATTTCTGGTCAGGATGAAAACTACACGATTGAGACCATGTGGAAACATACTCAAGATTTTCAGGAAGCTTTTCATAAAAAGAAGCGTTTAAAGAAAAAATTAAAAGGAATTTTAAGAAAATGAAATTAGCAGAAATTCCTAAATCATTAAGTACTAGCGTTAAAATGCTGCTCGTACCTCATTCCAAATTAGGGAATGCGTATACAAAGAAGATTCCTGTTATCGTCTCTTTAACTTCTATTCCTACACGATTAAGAACCCTACATATAACTATACGCAGCATGATGCAACAGGAATATGTACCAGAGAAAATTGTATTGTGGCTCAAAGACGATCTAAAAGATCAGATACCTAAGAGGTTATCCAAATTACAAGGAGATCTCTTCGAAATTAGATTTTCTCCTTACGGATTTTCACATAGAAAATTAATTCATAGTTTAGATGCTTTCCCAGATAAGACTGTCATAACCTGTGACGATGACGTCATCTATCAGTCAGATACTTTAAAGATCATCTATGAAGAACACTTAAAGTTCCCAAATGAAATAATAGGGAACAGGTGTCGTAAAATGACATACGAAAACGGAAAGATAAACTCCTATAGCAAGTGGCCGTTTGTTGCAAATCCTCAACAAGGAGCTCATAATATGCCAGTAGGAGCTTTTTGTGTTTTGTATCCAGCGCATAGTTTGCACAGCGATGTTCAAGATGTAGATCTATTCATGAAGCTTGCACCTAAAGCAGACGATCTGTGGTTCAAGGCGATGGCAATTCTAAATAATACAAAATCTCTTCAAAATACATCACAGCCAGATATACCTATTCCTATTATGGGGACGCAGTTTGTTGCGCTAAAAAAGGTAAATAAAGGTCAAGATTTTAATCGTGTGCAATGGCAGCAAATATGTGATCATTATGACCTAACTAAGGATAAGATAGAGCATTTACTTTCTTAATCAATACCTCTACGTAAGAGCCATAGTTTTACATACCTCATAAAGATACCGTAGCTTCTTAAGTAAGCGATTGAAAAACCTACAAAACCATCTAGAAAACCTAGCTGAATTACATAGTGCTTGAAAAAGCCCCAAAATGGTTTGATAACTACGTGGAATAAAGTGATTTTACCTACTTTTTTATCAAAGTCGCGAGCTTGTAAACTGGCATAACGCTGTAACTTATTAACGTGATGATCCATGTTTACGTACTTATAATGAAGTAGTTTATGGTTGAGCCAGCCTAAAGTTCCATCAGCCTCAATTTCAGAATGTACGTGTTTATCTATGTACTGGCACTTAGATTTACGAAATAGCCGTATGACCTTATCATTCTTCCAGCCACTATAGCGTACTTGTTTACCCATAAAAAAATTACGTCTTCCCATCCAGTAACCTACATGGCCATTTGTATCTAAATGTGGATAAAGCTCTATTATTTCTTCTTTCAAGGCAGGTGTTACTCTTTCATCTGCATCTACAAGTAGAATCCACTCGTTTGTTGCTTGAGGAATCGCCCAGTTTTTTTGAGAAGCGCTATGTACATATTCTCTGGTAAGTAATTTATCAAAATAAGGTCGTCCTAGTTCAACAGTATTATCGGTACTATTACTATCCACAAGAATAACCTCGTCGCAAAATTCTACACTTTTGAGAACTTCCACAATATTGTGAGACTCATTATAAGCAGGAATTATAGCAGTGATAGGATATTTTGACATATTAGGTACTAAGTTGTAGTTTTAAATTTAGCCAGCAGCAAAAATAACTTTGTTCTACTAATAACCTAAAATCTAATGAATTAATTTAAAGATAACTTTGTTTTTTTATTGATTCATTTCAATTTCTTAATCTAAGATTTCCGAGAGTTTATGCTTTATATTTCATAGCTGTTATATAAATATTTGAAAATCAAATTATTGAATCTTATCGATATTAGGTGGAGTAGTAAAAAGCAATGTCGGTTTATATCATTAAATTTGTGATTATTGTTATTGCTTAATTTTCTATGATAAAAGATCCATCTATTTCGGTCGTAATAAGTACTTATAATTCTATTTCATGGCTAGAAAAAACGCTGTGGAGTTATGAATATCAGGTTTTCAGACAGTTTGAGATCGTTATTGCAGATGACGGCTCAGATCAAGAAACTAAAGATTTTATAGAGGATTATAAAAAGCAAAGTACAAAGAAGATCATACACGTTTGGCATGAAGATAATGGTTTTCAAAAAAGTACTATTCTCAATAAAGCATTGATGGCTTGTAATTCTGAGTATGTAGTAATGTCCGATGGTGATTGTATTGCTAGAGAGGATTTTTTACAAATTCATTACGAGCGTAGAGAGCATGGACACTTTCTTTCTGGAGGTTATTACAAATTACCTATGGAACTTTCTGAACAAATTTCAAAAGAAGATATTGCTACTCAACGATGTTTTGATGTAGAATGGTTAAGAGAAAACGGATTACCTACTTCATATAAGAATCAAAAACTTACATCTGGTTTTGTGACGGCAAAAATTATGGAAAATCTTACCCCTACAAATGCCAGCTGGAACGGTCATAATTCTAGCGGTTGGCTCAAAGACTTGATTGCAGTAAATGGTTTTGACGAGCGCATGCAATATGGTGGTCAAGATCGAGAATTAGGAGAGCGATTATTTAATTATGGATTAAAATCTAAACAAATACGTTATAGTGCGATATGTTTGCACCTAGATCACGCTCGCGGTTATAAAAATCAAGAATCTATCGATAAGAATAAAGCGATAAGAAAAGCAACCAGAGGTGAAAAGAAAGACTTTACCCCTTATGGGATAGTTAAGGAAGAGAAGAACAATTAATAATTCTCTATAGTAAATTTTTCTAACTCTGTAAAAACCATCTCTGCTTCAAACTTTTGATATAGTTCTAGTGCTTTAGGCTTCAATTTTTTTAATGGTTTTTCTTTATAAAGATTTGGTTTAAAATCTTTAAGATGCACAGATATGTGCTTCTTACCATCTTCTCCTACGTTCCAAGATGACTTATTAATCCATGGGCTAAAAATAGTGAAGGTAGAAATGTCCAGCGCTTTGCCCATATTTATGGCGCCGCCTTCATTACCTATGATGCTGTCGCAGTGATATAGTACTTTGAGAAAATCTCTAATACTAGGCGCAAAAGCATCAATAAAAATATATTTTTGTGTAGAAGGTAAACAGGCGTTATAAATAGCGAGCGCTGCTTCTTTTTGATTAGGTATATAATTAAAAAGTAACTGCGACTTTGTTTGAGCCACAAACTCATCTAGAATTTTTGCCATGGTATTATAGGGCAAGGTTTTTATCTCACTACTTCCCAAAACACTTACCATAGTAAGCGGTTTGTTTAAATCTATTCCAGAATTTTCAATCCAGTTTTTACCTTCCTCTTTTTCGGTTTTAGTAAGGTATATTTTTGGTTTAAGGTGCCAGTTTACCTGTTCAGTAAGTGGTTGAGTGAGTAGCATTCTACTGCCTAATGCGACTCCAGTTTTATAAATAGACTTATCTGGTTCGTTCTTTACAGCAGTTGTATAAGCAAAGGTAGAGAACCACTTTTTATAACCTATTCTTTGTTTTGCTCCCGATAAAAAAGAGAGTAGAGCACTATTATTTTTCCCATAAGCATCTATGAGAAGGTCGTACTTATTTTGTTTCAGCTTTCGCGAAAGCGAGATTATAAAACTCATTTTCTCAAAATCTAATTTGGACACTTTTATAAGTCCATCTATAGCTGGGTGATGTGCCACCAACGCCTCTGCATGAGAAACGATGAGGTAATCGAGATGTGCATCAGGATAGGTGGTCTTAAGCTGATCTGCGATGATTGTGCTCGTAAGCACATCACCTAGCATTTGATATTGAATGAGTAAAATACGCACTATACGGCCACGTTATACTCACGTAAGGCGTCGTTGAGTGAGGTTTTCTTGTTGGTACTTTCTTTACGCTCTCCTATGATAATGGCACAAGGTACATTGTACGTTCCTGCTGGAAATTCTTTTGCATAGCTGCCAGGAATAACTACTGATCGAGCTGGCACGCGACCTTTATATTCTACTGGTTCATCACCAGTTACATCTATAATTTTAGTGCTGGCTGTGAGAACTACATTTGCTCCTAAAACGGCTTCTTTTTCTACACGCACGCCTTCTACCACGATACAACGCGATCCTATAAAGGCGTTGTCTTCTATTATCACTGGAGCGGCTTGTAATGGTTCTAAAACGCCTCCTATTCCTACGCCACCACTTAAGTGAACATTTTTACCTATTTGAGCACAGCTACCTACTGTTGCCCAGGTGTCCACCATCGTGCCTTCTTCAACATAAGCACCTATGTTGATATAAGAAGGCATCATGATCACGCCGCTCGAGATATAAGCTCCATGCCTAGCAACTGCATTAGGAACAACTCGTATTCCTTTGCTTTGGTAACCAGTTTTAAGAGGGATTTTATCATGGTATTCAAAAGGAGCACATTCTATGGTTTCCATTTTCTGAATAGGGAAATACAGTACGACTGCTTTCTTTACCCATTCATTTACTTTCCAGCCATCTTCAGTAGGCTCTGCTACTCGTAGGGTCCCACGATCTAACATATCTACTACTTCTCTTATTGCGGTTTTAGTAACTCTATTTTCAAGCTGGGAACGATCATCCCATGCGTTTTCTATTACATTTTGTAACTGGTCCATAAGGTAGTTTTTTACAAATATAATAGCTTGCAAGTGTAATCGACACTTTGAAGCTGCTAGATTAGCTTATCCTTAACCATTTATTTATTTTTGCAAAATATGGCGCGACTTCTTGCAATAGATTATGGTAAAAAAAGAACAGGCATAGCTGTTACAGATCCTATGCAAATTATTGCCTCTGGACTGACTACAGTTGCTACAAGAGATCTTACCTCTTTTTTAACCGATTACCTCAAGAAAGAAGAGGTGGAAACCATTATTTTAGGAGAGCCTAAACAAATGGATTATACTGATAGTGAGCTAGGGCCGTGGCTCAATAAATATATGTTGCAATTAAAAGAGTTGTTTCCTGATGTGAAAATAGAAAGAGAAGATGAGCGTTTTACCTCAAAAATGGCACATGCAAGTATGTTAAGTAGTGGTATGAAAAAGAAACAACGACAGAATAAAGCGCTAGTTGATGAAATTGCCGCAACTATTATATTACAAAGTTATATGGAGCGCAATAAATGATTAATGTCTAAAGATTAATTTTTATTAAATCTTGAAAATAAGGATTAAGAATAAATATCAGACATAAATCAATATAAGTGATAGTTGTTGATGATAGTAAAAAGGTAAAATGAGTAAAGAATTAAAAGCTAGAACTAAAGTATTTGCACATCGTTGTGTAAAGTTAGCTTTGTCTTTACCCAATCATACACTTGGAAACCATATCAAAGGTCAGTTGATTAGGTGTTCTACATCTACGGCAGCTAATTATAGAGCGGCATGTGTTGCGATTTCAACAAAGTCATTTGTTGCAAAATTAAGTATTAGTATAGAAGAAGTTGATGAGTGTGAGTTTTGGATGCAATTTGCTGTGGATGAAAGTTTAATCAATTTGAATATGTCTGAAGCATTGATAAAAGAATCCAAAGAGCTAACAGCGATTTTTATTACAAGTCGCAAGACTGTACAAAAAAACATGAAAAATAGTGAATGAGTTTACTTTTTTTCCAATCAATAAAAAGTAGGTATAAGCATTTAAGATTAGCCATTAATCATTAAACAATTATCACTAGACATTAAATAGTTAGACATTAAATATTAATCATTTAAAAATATGATTTTACCAATAGTCGCTTACGGCGATCCAGTTTTAAAAAAGAAGGCTAAGGATATAACACCAGATTATCCACAGTTTAAAGAAACTCTTGAGAATATGTGGGAAACCATGTATAACGCAAATGGTCTTGGCCTTGCAGCGCCTCAGGTAGGTCTATCAATTAGATTGTTTCTTGTGGATACATCACCTTTTGGTGACGATCCAGATTTTACCGAAGAAGAGGCAAAGACGTTAAGTGAATTTAAAAAAGCTTTTATCAATGCCGAAATTCTAGAAGAAAGTGGCGAGGAATGGGCTTTTAACGAAGGATGTTTGAGTATACCTAATGTGACAGAAGACATTTTCCGTAAAGAGGAAATTGTAATACGTTATCTAGACGAAGACTTTAAAGAACATACTGAAACTTATAATGGCATCATCGCAAGAGTGATACAGCATGAGTATGATCATATAGAAGGAACTTTATTTACGGATAAGATATCGAGCCTTAAAAAACGATTACTTAAAGGAAGGTTGTCAAATATCTCTAAGGGAAAAACAGATGTAAGTTACCGTATGAGATTTCCAGAGGTAAAAGGCAGAAGAAGGTAAAAAAAATTATTTTTCCCTAATCAAGATAAGAATAGATTAATGATTAGTACGGACAACTATAACGTCTAATTAGTTAATAATCATTTAAGTCAGCTATTTATAAGCTGCCAAACTTATTTATAATTAGTTATTTTTTTAACAAAAAAATACTTGTAGATTAGCGTTTTAATTAATTTTTAAAATTTATATAATGAGGGATATATTCTTATTTGCTTTATTTACAGTTTCCACTTTTTTACTTCATGGTCAAAACTCATTAGGACTAGATACTTCTTACGGAAACTCTGGTAGAGTGATTACTTCAATTAATCCAGGTGAAGATATTGCACGTGGAGGAGTAGTACAGTCGGATGGAAAATTACTTGTAGCTGGTTATACATTTGATGCAGTTTTTGGTTATGATTTTATCTGTTTAAGATATAATACAGATGGTTCATTAGACAGTACTTTTGGTTCTAACGGTGTGGCGCAATTTGATTTACAGGTAGGAAGTGATGATAGAGCATTAAGTATTGATCTTCAATTAGACGGTAAAGTAATTCTTGCTGGCTTTAGCGATGATGGGACAGATAGAGATGGAGCAGTAATCCGTTTAAACTCTGATGGCACATTAGACACCACTTTTGGTACTTCAGGTTTTGCCATTACTGACTTTGGAGAGTCTGACCAGTACAATACAGTAAAAGTTCATTTAGTTACCGGGAATATCATTGCCGCAGGAACATCTTATCGCTCTACCACTAGATCTAATGCTGTTTTTGCTAGATATCTTCCTAGTGGTAACCTCGATACTAATTTTAATACAGATGGTAAGTTAGAAAACCTACCTTCTCCAGTTAGTGGAACACTGCGAGAGCTCTCTATAGAGGATTTAGCAATTAAAGCAAACGGAAGAATAACCGCTGTAGGATGGATCGAGTATACTGGTCAGACAGGAAGTGCTTCAAGCCATTATGAATGTCGTCTTAATGTAAATGGGACATTTGATACCACTTTTTCAAACAACGGTTATGATTTTGACCTGATAACTACAGCATACGATTATACTTATGCAATGGATATGAATTCAGATGACAGTTTTGAGTTTGCAGGATATTCTAGATATATTACAATGACTGGTGCGACTGATCGGAGAGGATATTTACACCGCTCAACTTCTAGTGGAGGAACAAACTTTTCTGAAACAATCGTGGAAATCTCTCAAAGCATTGATGAATATATTTTCGGAATGGGAAGAGATAGCAATGGTAATTTGATTATCGGAGGTGCAATAAATGATAATGCTGTAAATCCATCTTTTGAGTTTTTTGTAGCAAAATTAGATAATACAGGTGATGTATTTGATTCAAATTTCGGCAATAACGGATTGATAAGAACCAGTTTTTCGGACAATGCTGTTGCTAGAGATTTACAAATTCAGTCAGATGATAAGATACTTTTGATAGGCTATGTAGGTGACGATATTGCCATTACACGTTATACTCCTCAAACCTTAAGTATAGAGAACGTTAAACCTTTAAATAATATTAAGATTTATCCTAACCCTACAAGCGATTTTCTCAATATCTCTATGATTGCTCCTATTGAAGTTAATGAGCAATTTAAGATCTACGATCTCACAGGCAGATTAGTGTTAACCTCACAGATAGATGGTGCCGATACAACAATTGACGTATCAAGCCTCAATGCTGGGGTTTACATAGTAGGTGTTAAAAATCAGAGCTACAAATTTGAGAAAATCTGATTTTGAATTTAATCATTTTACAAATGCACTATGACTAATACACCTTTCTCATGAATTTTACTATTTCATTCATGAATTTGGGTTTTTAATCGTACGGAGTTATTTTACTTGAATACATTTTTGAACATAATTTTTAGCAGTGATTAAAATTAAAGTCGAAAAGTCAAATTTATTAGTGAAAGAAAAAGTTTAAATGAGTTCATTACATATATTTGCCACCGCTAAAAAAAAGAAAATGAGTTTAGATAAAATTTTATCCATTACCGGAAAACCAGGATTGTACCAATTAAAAAATAAAGCCAAAAGTGGTTTTGTGGTAGAATCCTTACTTGATAAGAAAACATCTATCGTAGGTATAAATCACAACGTGAGTGTTTTAAATGACATCTCTATCTATACCTATTCAAAAGAAATGCCTTTAAAAGAGGTATTTAAAAAAATAGCAGATAAAGAATCTAACGGTCCTACAATCAATCATAAAGTAGGTAAGAAGGAGTTAGAAGCTTATTTCAATGAGGTACTACCAGATTATGATGAAGAGCGAGTTTATGCTAGCGATATTAAAAAAGTAATTCAGTGGTACAATCTGTTAGAATCTAATGGACTCCTAAGTGCAATAGACGAGGAAGAATAACTCACTTAATATATTGTTTAAAATGCCTTTCTTACATTAGAGAGGCATTTTTCTTTTGTAATGGTCGTTATATCGCTTTCGCGAAAGCGGAATTGTGGAAGCTAGTTAACGTGAGTTCGACCTAAGGTCATAAATAAATTACTGACCCTCAAACATTAACAAAATTGTCAAGTCGAGCGCAGTCGAGACTGTTTACATACTTACCATATTTTCTCGTTTTCGACTGCGCTCAAACTGACCTCTCAACTCCTTATTTATTATCTTATTGATTAATATATAATTGCAGACTTTTTTACATCGAACTCACGGTAATTATTTAATTTTATTTCTCGCGCTTACACCCTTTGTCAAGTTTTCAAAATGCAATAGGTAAAAAAAAGCTACTTCTTAAAAAACGGAATGCGATACATAATTCCATAAGCATAACCTACTCCTATATTACCGGTATCAAAGGTTCTACCAAAGCCTGGTGCGTAGAGATTTGCAAAATTGCTCGGTGCATTTTCGGTTAGACGGCGTTTTAATTGGAAATTTGCCATGACGTAGAGGTTGTTCAATACTTCTACTTTTATACCGAGTTGGATTTCTATCCATACCATGTTAAGACCTGAAAATTCTCTGTCTACAGCATTGGTGAAAATAGGGAAGTAGTTGTTATCTACATTATAATCGTAACGAGTCAAGGTTTGAGAAAAATTTGCAAACCCTAATCTCGCGCCACCATAAATCATGTTATCCATTTCTAACCAATTTTGGTAGAAATTATAATCTACACCAGCTTTTAAAAACTGACCTGTACTTTCATAATCTACACTTTCACTAGTTCTGTCTAAGGATTCATTTCCTAATTCTCCTGCGATATATAATCTATCGGTAAGACGGTAATCGGCCAAAATTTGAAAACCAGTATATTCTGGATCGATACCTGTTCTTATTAGACTGGCGATATCTATTCCAGCTCTCAGACCGTATGATTTTTTATAGGTAATACTGTCTGTAGAGATCTCGTTTTTGCCTTGAGCGAAACTAAAAACAGAAAACAATACAAACAGAATGCTAATGAAGTATTTGTACATGAACGTCTGTATTATTAGTTATATCATCTTCTAGAATCAATACTCTATCGATCCATCTGGTTACAGCGGCTTCTGGAGTTTGAACCGCAATGAGGTTATTGTAAACGATTCTAAAACCGCAAGATCTACTGACATACTCTTCACTTAATGTGTAATTGAAGTTAATATTATCTGAGTTTACCTCATTATCCTCAGTGAGGATAAAATTGTAACTAGTGGTGCTACTGTTAGTCCTTAAAGGTATGGAAATGGTGGTTGCATTAGTAAGTACGAGTGTGTCATCGCTATCTATAGGTGCAAAGTCAGTACTTCCTATTTCTTGAACTTGAATACGATCTACAGCTTTATCTTCTAGCGGATTAAGCGCATCTTTAAATTCTATAACTAATCGAGGAGTTACCGCTTGATCTGGTGTACACAAATCATCTTTTTCACAGCTGCCGGATAACAGTGCAAGAACTAAGAGAAGAACTATTTTTAAATATCCTTTCATTATCTAGTTGTTCTCATTGTTTGAGGTCATCTCGTCGTTTTGAATCAAGTCGTTAAGAATTTCAGTAGTTTTTTTATAGCTAGGTCTGTGAATATAGTCAGATAGCACTTGGTTTCCTTGCTGGTCGATAATCGTATAAGTAGGAAAACCTTCTAAATTAATCTGATCTTGTACAACAGCACCTTCTTTTTCATCTAGAAAATAGTGCTTTCCTTTAATTTGAAATTGAGAAATAGAAGGTAGATATGCCTTTTTATCACTTGCATGACATAAATATACAAACTCGACATCTTCTTTAAATTTCTCATGTAAAGCTGGCGAGGCCTCTTTAAACTCTGCTTTGCAAGGACCGCACCATGTCGCCCAATTATCTATATAAATCACTTTACCATTTGCATTAGAAATAATCTCTTCAAGATATTTTGATGGATCATCATTTTTAAAAGTGAGTAGCTCAGTTTCTTTAGGAAGATCTGGATTATCTAAAAGCTTTCTCTCTTCTTCATATCGTTCTTGCAGAGAAATTCCCAAAGTGGTATTTTCAAAGTATTGGTTTAGTTTTTCTGAATTGCTTTCATACAGTTGGAGCGAGTGATTCTTAAGGTCGCCCATAACTAACATGGCAATGGTATGCCTGTTCAAATAGGTGTCTTTCTCAATAGCTTTCTCAATGATTATTTGATCAATTTCAGTGGTAGTAGCTTCAGGAGATTTCTTTTCTATTTCTTGAGACGCAAAAGTATGATGATGATATAGTAAATCATTGACGGTACTAGAATTTACTAAATCTTCTTTTTCTAGTCTTGGTAATTTATCAATACTACTATAATAATCGCTATTCATTTCTGGTACTTTCTTACCATAATATCTAGCAAAGGATGCATACTCCATTTTAATATTGTGAAGCGCATATTTCTCGTCTGCATTGATGTAATCTCTTAAGAATTTGTTGATGGTAGTGTCGTCTTGAAACTTTTTGTAATGCTTTTTAAGCGCATCTTTTTGATTACCCAAGTATTCTTCAAGATCTTTATGATCTTTATCACTTTCATTCACGAAAAATTCATCGGTATCAATAGGATTATTGTTGAGATAGTCTTGTAGGTTTTCTTGTGTGGTCGCTGTTCTTCCAGTAAACTGTAAATTGTCTTCAAAGTCAGCCGCTTTTTTACTTTCTATAAAATTTACGGTGATGGTATCGCCAGGAACGGCGAGAATTGAAAAACTATTGATGCCATACAAGGTGAATTCACAGGCGTATTTTAAATCTATGACGGTTTCAAAGTCTCCGTTTTCATTAATAGGAATGTCTTTTTGAATACTTTGCTTTTCAAAAATATCATAACCGTATAAAGTAATTTTATCTAGTTCCAAAGAATCAGTTACCTGTACATTCCCTTTGATATAGGTTTCCTTAGCAGTTAGGATTTCATTTTCAGAGCAACTGCCTAGAACAAAAACCAGTACTAAAAGAATAATTGTGTTTTTCATATTTACTTTCTTAATTCCAGTAATACTACGTTTTCTACATGATGAGTTTGTGGAAACATATCTACCGGTTGCACTTTAGTAATTTCATATTTCTCGTTCAATAACGCAAGATCACGTGCTTGTGTTGCGCTGTTACAACTTACATAAACGATTTTTTTTGCACTCAATTGAAGCAGTTGTGCTACCACATCTTTATGCATTCCATCTCGCGGCGGATCTGTAATAACCACATCAGGCTGGCCGTGCTCGTCGATAAATTCTTGAGTAAATACCTCTTTCATATCTCCTGCAAAAAAGGTAGTGTTATCAATACCATTATGTTGTGCATTTGTTTTGGCGTCTTCAATAGCTACAGGAATGGCTTCTATACCGACTACATGCTTGGCTTTTTTTGCTACAAATTGAGCAATTGTTCCAGTACCTGTGTATAAATCATAAACCAGTTCTTCACCGCTTAACCCAGCAAAATCTCTTGTGATTTTGTACAGCTCATAAGCCTGCTGGCTATTGGTTTGATAGAAAGACTTGGCATTGATCTTAAATTGCAAACCTTCCATTTCTTCAAAAATGTGATCGCGACCATGGTAACAAATCACATCTTGATCATAAATGGTGTCATTTGCTTTTTCATTTATAATGTATTGCAACGATGTTATTTGTGGAAAAGATTCTTTTAAATGATCTAATAAGGCAACTCTTTGCGCTTCGTTGTCTTGAAAGAATTGAATCACGACCATGTTTTCACCGGTGGAAGACATGCGTAACATTAAGGTTCTTAAAGTTCCAGATTTCTCTCTTGGATTGAAGTAAGATATGTTTTCCGCTTTCGCGAAAGCGTGTACACTCAACCTAATATCTTCTCCTATTTGAGGATGAAGATGGCATTCATCTAGGTGCAAAATTTTATCCCACATGCCTGGAATGTGAAAGCCCAAGGCTTTTTTATCTTCAATTTCTACATCACTTTGAATCTCTTCAAGAGTCAACCATCTGTTTGCACTGAAGCTAAATTCCATCTTGTTGCGATAATGGTATTGTTGTGATGAACCTGCAATAGAAGTAATTTCTGGAAGTTCCAAATGTCCTATACGTGTCAAATTCTCGACCACTTCTTTCTGTTTAAAATACAGCTGGCTTTCATAAGTCATATGCTGCCATTTACAACCACCACAAGTATTGAAATGTTTGCAAACCGGCGCCGCACGTCGCTCACTTAATTCTATAAATTTAGTAACGCGACCTTCATAAAAGGAACGTTTCTTTTTAAAAGTTTGAATATTTACAACATCGCCAGGAACGGCATCAGTGAGGAATATGACTTCACCTTCTTCAGTTTTTGCAACACTTTTACCTCTTGCTCCAGCGTCTACTACTGGGACGTTTTCAAAGGATTTTTGAGCTCTTCTTCTTCGTTTTGACATAGGTGCCAAAATTAACTAAAATCCGCGTTTTTATAGAACTTTACTTGGGTTATTGTATGAGGTGGTGATTAAGATTTTCGCAAATTCTTAAAGGTTTTAATTTTAATCCTGCAAGCGAAATGATTAAATTGCGGCAAATGAATAAAAGTAGAGAAATGAGCATAGAGACTAAAAGCAAAGCACAACATTATATCGATTTAGAAGATAAGCATGGAGCAAATAACTATCATCCATTACCAGTTGTACTGGAAAAAGGTGAAGGTGTTTATGTTTGGGACGTAGATGGTAAAAGATATTTTGATTTTTTAAGTGCTTATAGTGCTGTTAATCAAGGGCACTGTCATCCTGCAATCGTAAACGCGATGAATGATCAGGCACAGACATTAACGCTTACTTCTAGAGCATTTCACAATGATAAATTAGGACAATACGAGAAATACATGACAGAGTATTTTTCTTTTGACAAAGTACTGCCTATGAATACTGGTGCAGAAGCTGTAGAAACTGCTATTAAAATTGCACGTAAATGGGCATATGAGAAAAAAGGAGTAGAGGAGCATAAGGCAAAGATCATTGTAGCTGAAAATAACTTTCACGGTCGTACGACTACCATCATCTCGTTTTCAAATGATGAAGGTGCTCGTAAAAACTTTGGACCGTACACTCCAGGTTTTATCAAAATACCATACAGTGATACAGAAGCTCTTGAAAAAGCATTGCAAGAGGAAAATGTTGCTGGTTTCCTAATTGAGCCTATTCAAGGTGAAGCAGGAGTTTTTACTCCAAACGACGATTACATGAGAATTTCTAGAGATTTATGTACAAAGCACAAAGCATTATTCATTGCCGATGAGATTCAAACTGGAATTGCCAGAACTGGTGGTTTACTTGCCGTTTGTGGTAATTGTTCTTGTGAAGCTCATTGTGAGCGCCAGCCAGAAACTTATGCAAGACCTGATATGTTGATTTTAGGAAAAGCACTTTCTGGAGGAGCTTATCCTGTAAGCGCCGTTCTAGCAGATAATGAAGTAATGAACGTGATCAAACCAGGACAACATGGTTCTACATTTGGTGGTAATCCGGTAGCTGCAGCGGTTGCAATGGCAGCTCTTGAGGTTGTTAAAGATGAAAGCTTAATTCAAAACGCACGTGCATTAGGAAGTTACTTTAGATCTGAAATTCAAAAGTATATTGAAACTACTGACACGGTAACTTTAGTTAGAGGTAGAGGTTTACTAAATGCTATTGTGATTAACGATACTGAGGATAGTGATACTGCCTGGAATATATGTTTGAGATTGCGCGACAACGGTTTGCTTGCAAAACCTACTCATGGTAATATCATACGATTTGCTCCACCGTTAGTTATGAACAAAGAGCAATTAGATGATTGTATAGCTATTATTATTA
Organism: Nonlabens dokdonensis DSW-6; assembly: GCF_000332115.1. Lineage (NCBI taxonomy): Bacteria > Pseudomonadati > Bacteroidota > Flavobacteriia > Flavobacteriales > Flavobacteriaceae > Nonlabens > Nonlabens dokdonensis. The sequence goes on along the minus strand of NC_020156.1, from coordinate 432,192 downwards.
AAACTTTAAAGGAGTTTGAATAGATAAATAGTACGAGCTGTTTCAAGTGTTAGATAGGCGATTATTTTTATTATATATTTGATTTTTAAATCCAATCAATTATGCAAAACGAATTTAATCAAGGTCAAGGTCAACGACCTATAGGTCCACCACCTAAAACCTATTTAGCAGAATCAATTATTGTAACTATTATTTGCTGCTGGCCATTAGGTATTCCAGCTATTGTTAACGCTGCAAAAGTAGATCGCTTACACGCTCAAGGATTATATGCCGATGCACAAAGAGCGTCTGAAAAAGCTAAACAATGGTGTATTTATAGTGCTATCGGAGCAGCAGTTTTTATAGTACTATATATGTTGTTTGTTTTTCTTATCGTAGGTATTGAAAACTTTAACTAGGTGAAAATTACAAATCGAGTTGTACTCATACTTATAGGAGCCACTTTAATAAGTGGCTTTTTTTATGTGTATTCTTTGTATAACCCAGTTGAGAGTAATTTGTTTCCTAAATGTCCTAGTAAGTATGTTACTGGTTACGATTGTCCAGGTTGCGGTTCTCAACGTGCAGTACATTCCTTATTTAACGGTGAAGTGAGTAAAGCGTTTAATTATAATCCGTTATTATTTTTTCTGGTTCCTTATGGTTTATTAGTAGGTGTTTTTGAATGGATTCCTTCGTTGAGAAATCATTCTTTCAGAAAACTATTGATTAACTTTTATACAATCATGGTGGTTTTTAGTATTGTTATTCTTTTTACTGTTTGGAGAAATTTATAAGCTATTGCTTGTTGAAAATTTACATAGACAGCAATCTGACAAATATTATAATGCTCAATCCTATCTAATGGTGAAGTTTTAAATTAGTCGGGATAAAAAAATAGGGAAAGCGCTAGCTTTCCCTATTTAAGGAAGATTGTTAATTTATCTTCTTATTAAATGCATCCAGCTTCTTCCATACCTTGTCTGAGATCTTCCATGTCTGACTCAGAAGCTCCATTTTCTATAGCCATGTCATACCAACTCTGCATAAACTCACATTGATTTAGAGCTATATAAATAAATATTGCTAAACCTATTATAGAAATTATAAGAGAAACAATAGCTACTGTTTTAGCAGATTTCATCGCTTTTCCATTTACAAATTGATCTGGATTTGCTTCATATTTTTTAAGCTCTTTGCTAGCAACTACAATTGCTATAATGGCAGCAACGGTTCCTAAACCGTATACACAGCAGCATAATAATCCTACTACTGATAAAATGTAAACTAATGTTGTATTCAATTTTTGCATGATATTTTTTTTAAATAATAGTTAGTTTATACACATCCTGCTTTTTCCATCTCTTCTAGCATAGGGGCTAATTGTTCCTCAGATGCGCCATTATCTAATGACCAATTATAGATCCATTCATTAAAAGCACATTCATTAAGTGCGGAAGCAATAAATATTGCTAATCCTATTAGAGATATAACTAGAGAAACAATAGCAACTGTTTTAGCAGTTTTCATTGCTTTTCCATTTACAAATTGATCTGGATTTGCTTCGTACTTTTTAAGCTCTTTACTTGCAACTACAATTGCAATAATAGCTGCAACAGTACCTATACCGTAAGCACAGCAACATAAAAAGCCTACTACTGATAAAATGTAAACTAGTGTTGTATTTAATTTTTGCATAATAAGGTTGGGTTTGATTTGTACAATTAGTAATATTCTACCTTACAATGTTACAATAATTTTTAATGAATTGCCATTTTTATAAAGTAACTAGTTAAAATGGTTCCTATGGTGATGATGGTAGCCCAAAGTTTTATTTGTTCACCATATTTGAAATCTTTGAACCAATCTATTATCAAGAAGAAGAATAGAAACACCGCTGGAAACAATCCAGGATACATTAAAAAGGAATCTACGATATTGCCTTGGAGTAAAAAAGAAATGGACCGCTGGATTCCACATCCAGGACAGTCCATTCCCATTAGTTGTTTACTCATACAAGGTAGCATCCAGCTATCATCTATGAGAAAGGTGTTCATACTAATTAGAGATACTCACTTTAACAGATTTCTCTTTATTATCTGTTGTTGTAACCTTTGCAATATAAATCGCGCTAGATAATGATGCCGTATCAAAAGTATAGCTTGATTGCGTAGATGCAGGTTTATTAGATAAAACTTCTCTTCCTGCGAGATCAAACAACGCAATACTTGCTACATCTTCTTGATTAGGATTTAAGATAGTAAGTTCTCTTCTATTGTTGTTTTGGAAAATATCAAAGTTCACTTCATTTACACTGTCATTACTTAAGGTACCAGAGGTGTCCTTAAAAGTAATTTCAAATCGGTCGGTATAGTGACCTGGAGCGATTAATAAAGTTTTATTACCAGCTTTTAAATCGTGGTAAGTTCCAGATTGTGTATCGTGTAAGAATACATCGTTAGGACTAAAATTAATCAAGAATGCTAATTCAAACTCTACATCAATAGGCGATGTGTTTGAAGAGGCAACTTCTACACCTATAGGAATAGTCATGTTTTCATCAAATGGTTGGGATGACAAACCAAATTCACCTTCTGTTCCTATTTTAATATAAGCGTCTGTATCTATTCTACCAGATAAAGTACCTTCCCAAGAATAATCATACCCTTGAGTCGTGCTGTCATCAAAAATAAATTTTAAAGGTCTCACGTATAGATTTTCAGGTATTACGTTAATAATCATTTTAGGAATTTGATTTGCTACTATGGCGCTTTGTGGGTCGCTTACTCCTGGAGCTGCTTTAAAAATAGAAGTAGTGGTATTTTCTCTTTGAAAAACACGCATTGAGTTGTTAAAAGTTATTAATTCACCAGTTTGTCCTCCTGGAAGAATAACACCAGCAGAAATATTTGGAGTTGCATCTTGTTCGTAAGAATCTGGAAACCCTGCAACATTATTTCGATAAGGAACATCGGTATTTGTTCTAGAGATAAAGAAACCTTGCCCTACAGCAGCATATCTTCTTTTACCATCCATAAGAGCGTTATCTACAAAAGAAGTGTTATCTGCTGGCGGTGTTGGCGGTCCTGAAAGAGAAGTAGTGCTTGAACTGGTGTTTATAGTTCCATCATTATTAGTTCTTCTAAAAACAGGCTCTAAGTAAGTTCCATCATTTGCATATCCATCATTTGAACCTGGCGCAAAACCTAACGGCACGTAACGAGCATATCCACCTAAATAAGAAACAAGATTGTGATCTGTTTCTTCTTGGGATTCCCAAAATTCTACCCATGGATCCATCAATACCGTTCCAGCTCCAGAATCGAATGAGTTTTCTTCTATAAATCTTTTAAGATCTAAAGCACTTGGATAAGGGTTACCTGCAAGAGTTCCATTATCATTTCCAACACCTACTTGAATAGTTCCATTGTTAGGTCTTCCTCTAAAGTCATATCGCTGTCCTCCATCATAGTTTAGTGATCCACCAGTTACTTCTCTAGTACCTTTCATAGTAAAGCCATAACCTGATCTTGCTATTGCTGTTGGGCTATTAAAATTAGACCATCCAGCATATCCAGTAGCTGGATTACCACCACTATCATAAGTATATAACCATCTTCCTGCTATTTGTAATTGACTTCCACCTACATCAGCATCGTCAGATATACCATTTTTCATATTAAATGGTAAAATGATAGCGTCTCCATTTGTAATAGTAAAATCTGTGGTAGTAGGTGGAGTCATAAGGCTCAAGTCTACTGTAGGATATGTTAATTGTATATTTTTGAATCCCACATTACCATTTGTTCCAGTAGTTTGATCACTTACAGGAGCCGACCAATAGTTATAGGTGTATTCATTTGAAGTACCTTCTTGAAAGATAGAAAGAACACCTTCGCCTTCGTTAGGCACATTGCTTTCTTGTATAAGTTGAGCTTCTCCTCTTAAGAAAATTCTAGATTCTGGATTTACTAGATTGACTTCTTCTTTAACAAAAATGTCAGTTCCTTTAGAGAAAACAAAATTATCTCCTACCACATTAAGTTGCGCATTTGCCACATTTGCAGTGAGAAACAATAAGCTTATGTAAATAAAATTCTTCATAATTCATTCATTAATCATACAAAAATATAATTTTAAGGAGCCATTTATTATAATCATTTGTAAAAGTTTATAGATTTGCAGCAACAATTAGATGAACTATAAATAATGCCGATTAAGAACAACACTAAGCAGCTTTTCAACGGTTTAATTATCGTGATAGGTGCCGCATTCTTGCTTTATTCCTTGATGGATAGTGATGCAAACCTCTGGTTTCAAATCGTAGGGCTGGTATTTATGATGTTTGGAGCTTATCGTGCGAGTAGCCATTGGACCGCTCATAAAGATGACCACCTATCAGAAGAAGAGGAGTAGATGTCAGGATTTAAGAAAGGTGATCGAGTACTGGTTTTAGATGATGATTTTGGTGGTGTGGTAGCTTTCGCGAAAGCGGAACAAATAACCATCCTCACAGACGACGGCATAGAAATTACCTACCATAAAAGCCAGTTGATTATCGATCAATCTTTTCCTGTTTCCCAAGTGATCGTTAAAAAAGAACCGGCTGCTAAAAAATCTAAAAAACGCATTGTTTCCCGCAAAAAAGCCGCATTTATACCAGCCGTAGAAATTGATTTGCACCTTCACCAACTGGTAAAATCTGAGCGTGGAATGGACGCCTATGACAAGCTAAATCTACAAATAGAAACAGCTCGATATAAAATAGAATGGGCGATTGAAAATCGCATTCCTAAACTAGTTTTCATTCACGGCATAGGGCAAGGTGTTCTCAAAGAAGAACTGCAATTCTTGTTTCAGCGATATGCACAAATTGAATATTATGATGCAGATTACCAGAAATATGGTCGTGGTGCTACTGAAATTCGCATCCGTCAGAACCTGGCGGCGGATTAAATGCTGGTGTGCACGTTAATAGTTCTACATCTTTAATAAAGTCTCCAAAATCATAGACTGTATCAAAAACGATTTCCTGTGACTCATTTTGTAAATTGAGCAATTGTAGAGTAATACTAAGTTCTATGGTGCGCTCAATAGTATGAGGAATGTACTCCATTATCAATGGATTTGCTTCATTAGCAATCATAGGATTTCTAAAGTTTGGTACAATTGCATTAAGTGCAAAATCATTTATTGGGTCTATATCGCCGTCAATTGATTCATTTCTTGTTAGAATTCCATCATCGTCATCATCTTCATCAAGATAATCTAGAATCCCATCTCCATCAGTATCATCACTCTCCATTAAATTAATATTGCCATCACTGTCTAGCTCAACACCTTCTAGTGTTGTTAAAACATTATCTCCATCGTCATCTATATCAAGATAGTCAGGAATGCCGTCGCCATCAGTGTCCTGATGATTAATAGCGCTATGATCAATTACTCCATCTACAAAAATGGCTCCTTCTTGATCAGCAGGTATACCATCATTATCATCTAATGTGCGAATAGAAGTAGTCACATTAATTTCACCACCTATGGCTGTAAATACCTCGATAACACGAGGTGAGCTAGGTGGAATACTGTTGCAATAGTAATCATCACCTGGTGAGGCATCAAATTTTCTGTATTCAAAGGAATTAAAACTAGTTGAACTTATGGAATATGGGCCATAACGGCCTACTGTATTAAGAATATCATCATCAGTATTAAACTGCAATACAAGACTTTCAAAATTAGAATCCTCATTTTGATAAAACACATAATTAGAGGTAGCTCCAGCGCCATCAGTAGGATCACAAGCTTCTACTGCGCTGTCATCAAAATCAAAGTCGTTTGTAATGATGTCTCCATCATCACAGCCTATTAAAACTATAGGAATTATAAGGTAAAGCAGTTTTTTCATAATAACAAAAGTAGTCAATCATATTAAAGCGTTAAAGCTTAATTTTTATTGCAAATAATTTACTTTTGTACTTATGAGACAAGTTTATCTAGACAGCGCAGCAACGACACAAATGAGACCAGAGGTTATCAAAAAAATGACCGAGGTAATGACAGAAGTGCATGGAAACCCTAGTTCTACTCACAGTTACGGTCGTAGTGCAAAATCTCTAATTGAAAATGCTCGTAAAAATATAGCAGCCCAATTAAACGTCACTGCTGCCGAAATTATTTTTACCTCTGGTGGTACTGAAGCTGATAATCTTGCCATTCACAGCTGTGTGCGTGATCTAGGAGTAGAGCGCATTATCACAACTACCATAGAACATCACGCTGTACTTTATATCGTAGATTATTGCGCCGAGAAGTACGGTACAGAAGTCGCTCATGTAAAATTGAAAGATTGTGGAACTCCTAATTACATCGATTTAGAACGATTGCTTTCCTCTAGCGATAAAAAAACACTGGTTTCTTTAATGCACATTAATAATGAGATAGGTAATAAACTAGATATCGATCGTGTATGTGAGTTATGCAAAAAGTACGGCGCTTTATTTCACAGCGATTGCGTGCAATCCATCGGTCATTATGAAATGGATTTACAAAAACTGCCTGTGGACTTCACCGCAGTGTCTGCTCATAAGTTTCATGGACCTAAAGGAGTAGGTTTTGCTTTTATAAGAAAAGGAACTGGTTTAAAGCCGCTTATTTTAGGAGGTTCTCAAGAACGTGGTATAAGAGCTGGAACAGAAAGTGTACATAATATCGTAGGAATGGATCTAGCGCTTCAAATGGCCTATGATTCTTTAGAAGAAGATCGAGCTTTTGTAGTAGATCTTAAAAGTTATTTTAAAGAAGAACTAGAAAAACATGTTCCTGGAGTGAAGTTTAATGGCAACTGTAGTGATCATGAAAATAGTACTTACACGCTTTTGAACGTCTGTTTACCTTGCCCAGCAGATAAAGCTGCGATGCTTCTTTTTACCATGGATTTAAAGGGAATCGCTTGTTCTAAAGGTAGTGCTTGCCAGAGTGGTTCTCAAAAAGGATCTCACGTATTGACCAGTGTGTTGAATAAAGAAGATTTAAAGAAACCTAGTTTGCGATTTAGTTTCTCTATTTACAATACCAAAGAAGAGCTTGATTACGTAGTCCAGGTGTTAAAAGAGTACATGGAAAGTGTAGTCGTTCCTGTTTCATAAAGGTGATGTGAAAGAATGTTTTCTTACTTTCGCGAAAGCGGAACTATAATACACATTAACGTCACGGTATTCTCATAATATAAATATACAGAGCGACTTATGTTCTAATAACAACACGGTAATCATTAAAGAACTTTTTATTGGCATTTAATCAATAAGAATAAAACTGCCTCCCATAATTCTGTAATTATGATCGCCTATTTTAATGCTTTGACCTTCAGACATTCTGGCGATTCTAGTAATATCTTCTTCAATAGTGTGGATACTTCCTTTAGTTTTCCAAGCCATGTTTAAATAATCGGTATAAACCGTTCCATCAAATCCACATAGAATTACATGTATAGGATGCTTAACATTTTCTAAGAGCTCCATATCTCGAACTGGGGAATCGCTGTCTGCGATAAGAATTAAATTTTTAAATGGCTGCGCTGCGCTAGACGCTCTAATTATAGCTTCTACATCATTTTCCTCAACATCACCACCGCTGCCCGCAGCAGCGACTTTTGCACTTAAGTTGAGAAGTTGATCGGTACCAATCGCGCTGGAATAATAAATACCACCGGTTTCCCCTATCATTTTATTCTCGTCTTCCATGTCGTCACCATCGTTAAAAAAGGTAAACTGTATATCTTTTTCTTTGGACATATTTAAGGCGTACCATATAAACAATTCGGCAGAATAAGGACTCATGCTACCTGTAAGATCACATACGACTAATTTATTTTTCCAGTTATTGCGATCCATAACTTTGGTGATGACCTGATTTTCTTCATCAGTATTATATTCCATCAATTCCTCTATTTCGCGTTTTCTACATTCTTCTAATGTGAGGCCTAGTCGATCACATTCTGATTTAAATGCTTCTTCCTCTTTTTTTAGTTCTTCTTCCAGCCTTGCTAAGCGTAATTTTTCAATCTCTTTTCTTTTTTTAATTTGAGCAGTTCCTATATAACTGTATCTTAATTTAATAACTGGACTGGCTTTACTATAGTCTATCGTGTATTTTGCATAATTCTTGTTATAAATAAAATTTATGGAATAAGTATCGCCTTTAGGGAGATACACTAGTGCCATTCCTTTATAGTCCGTAATCGTTTGAATGGACTTATTACTTTTTTCACCAGTGATGGTGATTATCTCATCTGTTAAAGGGCCATTTTTCAAGTCTTTGAGTTGAATGGAAGTTCTTGCATAGAATTTTTTATTTACTGTAGGAGGAGCCTTTTGAGATGATTTGAGCTTAAGAGTATCTGGTAAAGTCGTTATAAAGGTTTTAAGCTCTAGTTTTTCATTTGCCGACATTTCAAACTTCTTTTGTATTTCTACCATATCAGGTGCATAACTAAACGTATTTTTCATGCTGCCACCTCGTATATTAGGAACGATGACATCTCGTTTACGTGAATAATTAGAAATGTAAACGGTATAAACATCGTCAGTAGGAAGTTTAAAAGAGGCTACTCCGTCTTTATTTGTTGATGCCTTGAATATTTTACCATCTGTTTTAGACGTTAATTTAATTTCTTGATTTTTATAAAAACCACCGGTATAATTTTTAAGCGTAATGGATAATTCTACATGGTATTCTTGAGCACATACACTAGTAAAGCATCCAATGATTAAAAATAGGAGTAAGAAGGTGTTTTTCATAGGTCCTTGGTTTACAGTTAAAAAGGATGTGGTATTTAAACGACTCACTCGGTAATTTGTTGTCAGGAGCTATCTGGATTGTTATCTGTTGAGCAAAACTTAACATTCTACTTTCTTTTGTAAAAACTGTACGAAAACAGTCGAAATTCTTAAGTTAGATTCAAGAGCAGTCGATAACTTTCCTTTGGGCTAGACAAGACGTGCTCATATTTCTATTGGTGAGAAGAGGCTTTAAATATCACAATGTTTTGAATGAAACAAAAAGCACTGTTCAATTTACGAAATAGAGATTGAATATCATTATTAATCCTTAGAGTAACCTGTTTTTTTATTGATCTTAGATCGCACAATAAACAAAATAGCGCTCAAAATTATGGTGATCAAACCACCCCAAAAGGTTAAGAATTTTTCCCAGAAAACTTCCCATAAATCACCTAATTTGTCCATAAAATTTTTTTTATGATCTACTTCAACGATTACCTTTAAGGTTTCTGAAACCCTTGGGAAAGGGTTGTCACTGCAATCTGATTCTTTAAATAAATAGATATCTGCACTTACGGAGAGTTCACCTGATCCTTTAGGAATAAGTGTAAATTGAACTTCTGATCCGGCAGGGTCTATTAGAACACACTCTCTACTTACGGGATTAAAATCAAAACCAGCGGAAAAAGGTGTGATTCTAGCATAGTTACCTCGATTAGGTATAGATGCAGTATCCTGAACTATATTTTGATCAGATTTGAATTTGATGTTGGTATCAGCTCCTATCCAAACTTTTAATACGCCTCGTTCGTGCTGTTTTAGGCTCTTATTTGCTTCTAACTTTACGGCATAATTTTCTAAAGTTTCATCTTGATCAGTCCTTGGAGGTGGCATTGTATTTACAACATCATTGGTTGTATCTTCGTTTTCGCTCGTGTTTGTATTGTTATCTTGAGAATCAGTAGAAATGTCTTCAATAATTATAGGTTCTTCTAAGCTTTCTTTTACTCCTTCACTTTTTACTGTCGATTCTCCACAGCTGGAAATCATTAGTAATAAACAAGTTAATGTAAACAGTCTGAAATAATTACATTGTATTTTGATATTCATCACGTCGCGATTTGCTAGCAAAGATCGTATAATCTAAGAATTTGAAAATAATAATTGTAATTTTTGCTCGGATTAAATAGTGAATCGGCCTTGTGGTTGTCATGGAATTTATCCAACGTTGAGTCCTTGTTACAAATCCAGTGAGTAGGCGCGCAATCGGCTCAATGTTAGAGTTCTCTAATTTTTTAAATGATGTTGAAATAAAATACAAAAACCCAACCAAATAATGTTGATGGTTGGGTTTTTAAAGTGGAGTCGGAGCAAAAGAGTTCGAACTTTTTAGAAGAAGATGTCAACTTGATTATTTCTGGGTAAGGTATTTAGAAATTCATACGTTCATCACTGAGATAATCTTTTATTGCAAGCTCTAATTTGAAAACGCCTATATTTCATGGCAGAGGTACATTATTATTCCTCGATTGGTATACTATTGTTCGTTTAAAGCCTATTTATCATTTACTTCCTTAAGTTTGTTTAATAACTAAAATAATATGGCACAAAAAGTTGTAACACTAGGTGAAGTTTTAATGAGACTCACTGTTCCTAATAATAAACGCTTATTTCAGACCGTGAATTTTGACGTCACTTTTGGTGGTTCGGAGGCAAATGTAGGCGTTTCACTAGCGCATTTTGGACTTAAATCCAGTCATATCACTGCGCTTCCTACTAACGAGATAGGAGAACGAGTAGCGCGATTCTTAAAGCTTAACGGAGTAAATAGTAAAGGGATTGTGCGCAAAGATGGTAGACTAGGTATTTACTTTCTTGAGGCCGGAGCAATGCAAAGACCTTCTAGAATCGTTTATGACCGATTTAATACAACTTTTGGAGATCTAAAAGTTGCTGATGTAAATTGGGATGCTGTATTTAAGGACGCAAACTGGTTTCACTATAGTGGTATCACACCAGCTATTTCGCAAAGCGCCGCAGATGTTACTCTATACGCACTTAAAGAAGCGCGTAAAAGAGGTATTACTACAAGTGGAGATATTAATTACCGTAGAAACTTATGGCAATATGGAAAGCAACCGCTTGACATCATGCCCAGTTTAGTAGAGCTTACGGATATAGTAATAGGAGGAAGAGTGGACTTAGAAAATTGTCTAGGTATTAAAGATGAAAATTGGGAAGTGAATTGTGATATGGTTAAAAAGAAATATCCACATATCAAAGCTTTTTCTAAAACCATACGCAATGCAATGACGGCATCGAGAAATGAATTAACTGCTGTTTTATATGTAGATAATAAGCTTTTCACCTCAAAGACCTACGAGATGAAAAACATCGTAGATCGCATAGGTGGTGGCGATGCATTCATGGCAGGATTAATCTATGGGCTACTTAATTTAAATCATCAGGACGCTGTAGAATTTGCTGTTGCAGCATCAGTTTTAAAACACAGTACGATAGGAGATGTCAACCTAAGTAGCAAGGAAGAAGTTCAGGAATTAGTAAATGGCAATAACGTAGGTAGACTTTTAAGGTAATGGATATTAAACAATTTATAGCGCTTACAGATGAACACAAAATAGTTCCTGTTTTTTATCATGAAAATAGCGACGTGGTCATTAAAACTATTCAAGCATCCTATGATGGCGGAGTTAGAATTTTTGAATTTGTAAACCGTGGAGTAAACGGGCTTGAAATTTTTAAAATTATTTCAAATCACTTTTCTACTCAAACCGATTTAATTATTGGTGTAGGAACCATTTATGATTCGTCCACAGCAAATGAGTTTGTTGAATTGGGAGCGCAATTCATAGTTTCCCCAGGTCTAGTAATAGAATTAGGTCAGTATTGTATCGATAATAGAGTCGCTTATATTCCTGGTGTTGCAACTATAACAGAGGTAATTACCGCAAAGCATTTGGGGTGTGAAATGATAAAAATATTTCCAGCAAATGTTATAGGTTCCGCTTTCGCGAAAGCGGTAAAGTCAGTCATGCCATCGATAGCAATAATGCCTACTGGTGGTATTGAGCCTAGTGAAAGCTCGTTAAGTGAGTGGTTGAATGCAGGAGTTAACTGCGTAGGTATGGGAAGCCAGCTATTTGATAAGGAAAAAATTGCTGAAGGCGACTATTTTGGTTTAAGAGAAGATATTTCTAACGCAATTGCAATTATCAATTCTCTTAAATAATGCTGTTTTATTAACAAAAGCGCATTTTACAATACAAATTTTACGTAATCTTAAAATAAATAATAGATATTATTTGGATATCTGTAACTATATACTTTAATTTGGGCAACCAGATTGGTAAACCAATTTTTAAGAAGTAAATAATAATGTTAGAGCACGGTCTAAAACTTATTAAACCTGTAGTTGATAACGATAACGATTTCGGTCGCGAAGTCGAAGTTATGAATAAAATCAAAGCTCTAATTGAAAAACATCAATTAGAAGCTGGAGATCGATTACCTTCAGAACGTAAGCTGTCCACTAAACTAAGTGTCACTCGTAATCAAGTACGTGCAGCTATCCAAAAATTAGAGTTTTACGGAATTATTAAAACGATGCCACAAAGTGGATCGATTATAACTGGTATTGGTATGCCATCTATCAATAGTATGATGATCGATGTTTTAGACCTTGAAAAACCAGATTTCAGATCCTTAGTAGAAACGAGAGTAATTATTGAAACTCAGGCCATAATTCTAGCTGCCACTAGAATTAGTGATGAGAATTTATTAGAACTGGAAGAAGCGCATATTGATTTTCAAGAAAAAATCACTAATGGAGAGCCATCTGTAATTGAAGATCTCAAATTTCATCTAGCGATAGTAAAAGGAAGTGAGAACACTGTATTATATGGATTAATGAAAATTATTGTTCCAGATATTATAGGACATTTCAATAAAGAACATATATGCGATAGGACTCAAGGAAATAAATTGATTGAAGAGCATTTAAATATCTTAAATGGAATTAAAAGCGGAGATTCAAAAATTGCTTCTCAAGCTCTAGAAACTCATTTTATAGCATTAAGAGAATATATTAAAAAATAAAAAAGCACGAGCTGCCACTCGTACTTTTTTGGTAAAATAAAAATCAACTAAAAGAGTAGAACTCTTTAATTACAAAATTACTGATTAAGTAGGAGTCTAGAAAATAGATTCCTACTCTAGTCACGGTGTTTTAGTTAAAGTTTTCTTCTCAAAATTACTTAAAGGTTCATATGAGAAAGATAATTTTTATCATTTGTTTATTTTGTTTACCAGCGATATCGATTGCGCAAGAAGCAAAAGAAGTAACAGGAACAGTTACTTCTGGTTCTGATTTAGAATCCATTTTAGGAGCAACCATTCAAATATTAAATACAAATATTGCCGCCGTGACCGACATGGACGGTAAATTTACAATTCGTGCAAAACCAGAGGATGTTTTAGTAGTAAGTTCCTTAGGATTTAAAACACAAAATATAATTGTAGGCGATAAGGTTTTTTTTGAAATAATTATGCAAGAAGATCAGGAGGCCTTAGACGAAGTAGTAGTTGTCGCTTATGGTAAGTCCTCCCGTAGTAATTTGACAAACTCTGTAGCTCAGCTCAAAAATGAAAATTTAGACGACCTGACTTATTCAGGAGTGGCTGATGCCCTTAAAGGTAAACTTGCAGGTGTTCAAATTACAAACACTTCAGGTCAAGTAGGTGAAGCTCCTACCATTAATATTAGGGGATTAAGTTCTATTACTGCTAGTAGTAGTCCATTAATCGTAGTGGATGGCTTTCCTATCGAAGATGCTCTTGAATTTATCAATCCAAGTTCCATAAAATCTATTGAAGTTTTGAAGGACGCAAGTTCTGCCGCATTATACGGCTCTAGAGGAGCAAATGGTGTGATACTGATTACAACTAAAGACGGTGATGGCGAACCTAAATTTACCTTTAAAGCGTTTTCAGGAGTAAAGTCAGTTTTACGCTTACCAGATATTTTAAATACAACAGAATTTACTGATTTTACAAGAATGGAAAGACAACTTGCTGAAAATGCTAATGCTATAAATGAAAATAGGGATGCGGCTTCAATCGGTTTTTCTAATCTAGAACTTGCAAGACGTATTGTTGCCCAAAATACAAGTGCAAGTGGAAATGGTACCGACTGGTTAGAAGAAGCAAAAAGAGACGACGTTACCATTCAAAATTATCAATTTGACGTAGGCGGTGGAAGTAGATTAACAAAATACTATTTCTCTGGACAGTTTGTTCAGGATGAGGGACTAGTTAAAGATAATGAGTATAGAGCATTGAATCTTCAAGCTCGTTTCAATACAAAATTAAGTGACGATGTAAAATTAGGAATCAATTTTAGGCCATCGTATTCTAGGCAAAGAAGAAGTGCTCAACAGTTTTCTGATTTTGCGCGTAATTATAATTTCTTTGCGCCTTACCATAATCAATGGAGTAGCGATTTAACAGGGCAACCAGTAGGTAGTCTAGCACATGCTAGGCATTATAGAAACTTAGATTTTACTTATCTAGATGAAAATGGAGATCAACAAAGCTTTACTCAGTCTAGTATATGGGGAACAAACAATAACAACCCATTAGGTCGTCTTGAGAATGAAAAAAGGGTTCGTTACGAATATCGTTTTGTCGCCGACGCTAAATTAGATTGGAAAATAGCTAAGAATCTCAAATATAATGGAAGATTAGGAGCTTATATCCGTTTTAGAAATGATGAGGAGTTTAGAAATTCTTTAGCTCGCAGAGATGGGCAGTCTTTTTCAGAAGATGTGAACTCTACTCGTAATAGGGTAATTACAGAGCATACTTTATCCTATGATTATTCAAAAGGTAAACATGACGTAGATGCATTAATAGGAGGAACATATGAGTATACATTTCTTAAAACAGCTTCCATTTTAGGTTCTAATTTCCCTACAGACTTTATCTCAACTATTAATGCCGCAACTATTATCGATGCAGATAATACATTCACGCTTAAAGAAGAGATAGGCTTACTTTCTGGTCTTGCAAGAGTGAATTATGGGTATGACAATAAATATCTTCTTTCTGTTGCGGCGCGTGTTGATGGTAGTTCCTTATTCGGGCCTAAAAATAAGTATGGTTTTTTCCCATCAGCTAGTGCAGGATGGAATGTACACAATGAAAAATTCTTCAATGAGAATATATCTTTCTTAAACCAATTTAAGCTTAGAGCAAGTTATGGTGTTGTAGGAAATAATAACATTAATAACTATTCATTTACAAATTTACTGTTTCCTACAAATTATTCTTTAGGTTCAGGTCCTGGATCTATAGTTTCTGGACTTGCTGAAAACGGTAACGTACTTGCAAATAGAGCGATAAGCTGGGAGCAAACTAATTCTTATGATTTTGGTATAGACGCTTCTATCTTAGATAAAAGAGTTTCCTTTACAGCAGATTATTATTATGCTATTACTCAGGATTTATTACTTAATCAGAACGTTTCTTATGCGACTGGTCATGATAGTTTTATTAATAACGTAGGAAAGATTCAAAATCAAGGTGTTGAATTTGTGGTGAGTACAAGTTTTGATTTTGGAGAATTGAATTGGTCTGCTTCAGGTAATATCAGTACCAATCAAAATAGATTGATATCTCTAGGTGGAGAAGAACAGTTTATCAATAATGGAGAAAGAGAAGATCAATATATCTCTAGAGTAGGTGAGGAAGCAATTCAATTTTATGGGTACAGATCTATAGGTGTTTGGCAAAGTCAAGCTGAGATTGATGCAAACCCTAGCTCTGCAGAGGATGCTCCTGGAGGAATAAGAGTTGCTGATATTAATGGTGATGGAGTCATTACCACAGCAGATAGAACTACCTTAGGTAGCCCTTTTCCAGATTTTAATTGGGGTATTACAAATACTTTCAAGTATAAAGGTTTTGATCTTTACTTTTTGTGGCAAGGTAGCCATGGAGCAGAAGTTTACTACGGTGACGGATTCTATTTAGAAAACAGAGTACTGCAACGCGATTTCTTAGAAAACAGATGGGTTCATCCAGATATTCCTGCATCGTTACCTTCAGGTCGCTTAGGCCGTGAATGGACTGCAACAGACTATTTAATTCAAGATGCCAGTTATATTTCCTTAAGAGAAGTTGTATTAGGATATACTTTTAATGAAAAAGCTGCTAGTTCTTTAGGTCTTGACTCCGTAAGAATATTTGCATCTGCACAGAATTTATTATTCTTCTTTGCAGACGATTATTATGGGAATAATCCAGAAGATTTGCGTACCTCTAGTCAGTACTCATCTCCATTAATTTCTGGATACCAGCGTGGTGCAGATCCTCTTGCGAGACAATTTGCAGCAGGAATAGATATTACTTTTTAAATAAGACATTGATGAAAAATTATATAATTAAAATATCAGCGGTACTAGCAATTATAGTAGGCTTTCAATCTTGTGATGATCCTATAGACTTACAACCCATATCAGAAATAGGAGCTGATGAATTTTATGCTAACACAAATGAAGTGAATTTAGCAGTTATCGGAATTTATAATTCATTACACCTTAAGCAAATTGATGAATGGATAGTCACAGAACTACGTAGCGATAATACACAGATGAGTTTTGATAATTCGGTCAACGCAAATGTTCCTTACAGACAATTAGATCGATTTGTGTCAAACCCTTTAAATGAGTTCACAGCAAGTTACTGGAGAGCTAGTTATAAAACCATAGGTTTAAGTAATCACGTATTAGAAAATCTAGTAGTGGTTGATGACCCAACCTTAGCAGCACAGTATGAAGGAGAAGCTCGTTATTTGAGAGCACACTCATTATTTAATTTGGTAAGACTATATGGAGGTGTTTTCATCGTTACCGAAACCATAGACGCTCAACAAGCAAGAAATCAAGAACGTAGAAGTATAGAAGAAGCTTACGAGGTCATAATTGAAGATTTAGAATTTGCCTACAACAACTTGCCAGAAAGTTACGGCGATAGTGAAATAGGTAGAGCAACTAAATGGGCTGCTGGCGCCGAGTTAGGTAAAGCCTTACTTACCGAAGGTTCTCCAGCTAATTTAATAAGAGCAGAAACTGTTTTAAGGGATGTAGCAACTACTAGCGGTAAACGTTTACTTAATGATTATGAACAAGTTTTTAGTCCAAATAATGAATTTAACGATGAAATTCTATTTGCAGTACGTTATCAATCGGGCTTATTAGGGTTGGGTTCACCTTTTGCAAACCTTTTCTCCCCTTTACAGAGTGAAAATGCAGTAATCTTCGGTGGTGGAGATGAATTAAATGTACCTACAGAGGGAATGGAACTAATTTATTCAACAAATGATCCGAGAGCTAGAGTCAATTTTGAAACCTCTTGGGTAGATAATAGCGGTAACACAAATTTAGAACGTTTTGTAAGTAAGTATAATAGTAATTTCTCAAATGTAGATGATGCACCTAATGATTGGGTAATCAGCCGCTATGCAGATGTTATCATGTTACTTGCTGAAGCTATAAATGAAAATAACGGTGGTCCTACCGCTGAGGCGATAGGATATATTGATGAGGTCAAGCTTAGAGCAAATCAATCGCCTTTAACAACAGCACAAACCAGTACCTATTTTGATTTTAAACTTGCCATTGAAGAAGAACGCCGCAGAGAGTTTGCTTTTGAAAATCATCGCTGGTTTGATCTAGTACGCACTAATAGAGCCGTCACTGTGATGAATAACCATTTTACCTCAGATTTTCAATACAACGATCCTAACTCGCCAGAGTTTAATACGGCACCTATACAGCAGTTTCAAACATTATTACCTATACCGCAATTTGAAATTGATTTAAACCCTTCTGTAGCACAAAACGTAGGTTATTAATGAAAAAAAATATTTACATAATAATATGGTTCATGTTGGGTCTCGCTTTCGCGAAAGCGCAATCCATACCAGTTAAAAACTCAACAGAGTTGTTTACTGCTATAAAAAACTCCAAACCAGGTGATACTATTGTTATGGCAGACCAAAATTGGGACGACGTAAACATTAAATTCAAAGCTAAAGGAACCGCAGAGCAACCTATCGTACTTCGATCACAAACACCTGGAAAAGTTAAGTTAACCGGTACTTCTACCTTGAGAATAGGAGGTGACTTTCTTGAAGTTCATGGGCTATGGTTTGAAAACGGGAATGCAGGTAAGAACAATGTGATACGATTTGAAGCAGATAGCGAAACTCCTGCAAATAATTCTAGAGTTACTAATTGTGCCATTATAAATGTAAATCCAGATAGTAGGGATATCACAAATTATTATATCGCGTTTCATGGTCAAAATAATAGGGTAGATCATTGTAGCTTTTTAGGAAAGTTAAATAAGGGTCCTGCAATTGCAGTTCGTTTGAAAAATAGTGTTGATAATAATCATAGAATAGATCATAATTATTTTGGAGAACGATTACCATTGGGGTTTAACGGTGGAGAAACCATAAGAGTAGGAACATCTACCTATTCTAAGCAATCGTCTAGAACGATTATTGAAAATAATTTCTTTGAAAGGTGTAGCGGTGAAATGGAAATTATTTCAATAAAATCTGCCAATAACATAGTTCGTAACAATCTGATTTTAGAAAGTGAGGGAACTATAACTTTAAGACATGGAGATTACAATCTTGTAGAAGGAAATGTGATCATAGGAAACAATATGCCTAAAACAGGAGGGATTCGTATGATTAACAAAGGAAATATTGTTCGTAATAATATCATGATAGGAATCGCAGGAGATGGATTGAGAGCACCGCTATCTGTTATGAATGGTATCCCAAATGCTAAGTTAAATGAGTATGATCCAGTCATTGATGGTGTTATTCAAAATAATACGGTCATAAATTCTAGTCCAGTAGCACTAGCGGTTGGTTCTAAAAAAGAAGCTACCGTAACGCCTGCTAACACAAAATTTGATAATAACCTTATCTACAATTCTAATAGAGGTCTGGCGATACTTGCAAAGGATGATACAAGTGGTATCAGCTTTTCGGGAAATAAAGTGAGTACCACTCTCATTGAAGACTATGAAGGAGTTGATGCAGTAAATATTAAGTTAGAGGCAGCAAATGGTATATATATTCCATCAAAAGAAAGCGACGAGGTTCTTGAAGGTGTAAAGACCAGCCCTAAAGTTAGAGTCGATGCAACAGGTACTTTAAGATCAAAATTAAGAGCAGGTGCAATAGTGCCTGGTAATTTTAAACCAGCCCTTGCTTTAAGCTCTCAAGCTGGTGTTAGCTATTTGAAAATAGAAGAGCTAAGAAGCATGACTCCTGACTTACCGACTGCTGTAATTGATTTGCCTCCTGGAGATGGTAATTTAGATAAAGCGATAAGAAGTTTATCTGGACCTACCATTATCAAGCTGTCTGCTGGTGAATACTTTTTAGCCAAAGCCAGTAAAGTGACTCAAGACTTGACCATCATAGGTGCAGGAAAGGATAAAACTTTTATTAAAGTTAGTAAGAAGTCTGATAAAACTCCTCAGTATTTTTTGAGAATGGATGGCGCTAAGCGATTAAAAGTTAGTGGTGTCCATATAGATGGTGCAGCAGAAAGTGAGGATATCAAATATGGAATAACCTCACCTAGCAGTTCATCAAATCAATTGTACAATATACACTTAGAAAATGTTGCTTTTACCAACTTCAATAACACTGATGGTGGCGCTATCTTTAAAGCCTATGCAGGTACAAAAGCAGATACTATCTCAATTAAGAACTCAACTTTTAAAGATTCTTATAGAGGATTCAATTTATCCTATGAGAAAGATGGAATAGGAAAATATAATGCAGAGCACATAATTCTTTTCAATACGTCATTTGCTGACATCTCTGAGTTTGCAATTAATTACACAAGAAGTGGAGAAGAGACTGGCACTACAGGTGGAAACCTTCTAATAGATCACTGTGTTTTCTATAGAGTAGATGATTCTGATAAAGGTAGAATCATTAAAGTAAACGGTCTAAAGAATGTTCACATAAAGAATACGGTAATAGATAATTCACGAGCTACTACGAGTATAGTTCAACTTAAAGGCTCAACACAAAAAATAGAAAATAGTGTCATTTATAATAGTGGAAAGGTCAAGCTGAGCAGTGATGCACAAGAAATAAATCTAGAACGTTTTAATCCCAGATGGGAGAACACGGACACATTTAAAATTAAAGAAGGCTCTGATTTAAAAGGAGCTGGAACAGATAATAAAAATATAGGATTAATAGATTAAGGATTAAATCGTAAAATGATGAAAAATTGGTATAAAGTACTCTTACTACTTGGTTTTATAACCGTAGTGTTAATTGCATGTGAAGCTGACTTAGAAATAGATCAAACGGTAGCAGAGATAAAGTCTGAGCAACCTACAATTTCTAGCTTTTCACCAGGAACAGCTCCGGTTAATTCTTTGGTAGATATTGAAGGTACATTTTTGAATTTTGTAACTGAGGCGTATATAGGTAATATAGAGGCTCAAATAACTTCAAGAATTACAGGCCAGAGATTACAAATTCAAGTTCCTAATAATGCTGTCTCTGGTGTTATAAAATTGGTAACTGACGAAGGAAAAGAAGCGGTGAGCTCTGAATCTCTTACGGTGACTTATCCAGTACCTACTGTTACTACAGCTCTTCCAGCAAATGGAGATGTAAATTCTTTAATTAATATTATAGGTACTGACTTAGTAGGTATTACAGGTGTAACTTTTGGCGGTACAGCAGGGACAATAGAATTTCAAGAAGATCAAGCGCTTGTTGTTCGAGTTCCAAATAATGTGGGAATCGTAGATGTAGTTTTAACTTATCTAACTTCTAATGGCCCAGCAGTTTTGACCGCTTCCACAAATTTTGAAATAATTCTTCCACAACCTACCATAGGTGGTTTTCCCGCAGTGCTTACTAGAGATAATGAAGTAATTGTCGTGGGGCAAGATATGAATCTTATTACTGATGGTGATGTAGATGGTTTTCCCGTTATAATTAATTCTCAGTCACCTACTGAAATTAGATTTAACGTTCCATCTTCTGTGCAGACTGGTTATGTCGATATCAATCTAAACTTTCAAGGTGGAGGAACTATTACACAAACAGGAACACCATATATCAATGGACAGTTTGAGCAATTATATGAATTTGATTCAGATCCAGCCTCAGTCTTTGTAGTGGATTATTCAAAAGATCCCAATGCGATGCCTTCCATTAATGGAAATGTAGTACAACCTCCATTTCCAGGTAATCAATATTATGCATTGACAATGAATACTGCAACTGGATCAACTGTGGCAAGAGCAAAATTTGCAGACACCTCTACAAACCCTGCATATGCTGATGTGTTGAATAGTGGGAATTATGGAGATAATCCTGTGATGCACTTCTGGATGCATACAGAAGGCACTAATCCTACGTTTAAAATTTACATAGGTGGTGGTAGTAGTAGCGATCGCCGTCAACTCGACACTTATACGGCTCCAGGCTTGAATATTAATGAATGGAACCTCTATGCAGTGAGACTTAATGGTTTTATACCAAATGGACAAAATACCGCAGGTGCCTTTGATTTAAGGTTAACTCCGGGAAGCAGTAGTTCTCCAGTTCCAGAGATTATTAATTTGGACTGGATTATAGTTACAGATCGCGTGCTTACCGAGTTTGGAGCAATCGATATGACCGATGAATTTGATCCTATATAAGGCTGATAAAAAATAAGTTTAATAATAATATTAAAATAATAGAAGAATGAAAAATATTATAACATTTATGGTATTGCTAGTTGCTTTTGTAAGCTTAGCGCAAACTGCAAATCCTGGAGATATTGTTATTACCGAGATTATGATAGATCCTAACAGTAGTAGTGAGCAGGATAGAGAATGGTTTGAGGTTTATAATACTACTAGTTCACCTATTGATATGAATGGATGGACTATTGGAGACAACAGTTCTAGTTCTAGAGACCATGTGATCGCTTCAATGTCTCCGGTAATCGTTCCTGCAAATGGATATGCTGTTTTTGTCTATAATGATGATACTGCTGAGAATGCTGGAATTACCAATGCCATATATGCTTATGGAGCGGGAACTGGAAATTCTAATTCTGGATTTCCAACATGGAACAATGAAAGTACTTATTCAGGAATGCCACCCAATAGCACAACTGCGGACGGCCCAGAATTGTTCGATACAATGGGAACTTTAATCGATGAGATTGAATATGGATTTGGGTATTCTGGATTGAATGCTTGGCCTGCACAAGGAGCGGCTTCAGCTACTAGTTACCAGTTAGATGCAAACACTTTAGATGGTGCGTCCAATGATGTAGCCGCGAACTGGATTCCTAGTACCTCTATATATGGTTCTTTCAATGGATCAGATTATTTCGGCACACCTAGCACAGCAAATATCGCAGGTGGTGGAACTCCTGCTGTCGCTGCTGGGGATATTGTAATTACAGAAATAATGATAGATCCAAATGGAACTGAAACAAATGAAGAATGGTTTGAAGTATATAATACAACGGGCTCTGACATAGACATAAACGGTTGGACCATAAATGACGAGTCAAGTAACGGACGCGCACATGTTATTTCCTCAATGACACCTGTTTTAGTACCTGCAAATAGTTATGCAGTATTAGTTTCAAATGGCGATAGTGCGGCAAATGGTGGTATAACAAATGCAATTTATGATTATGGATACAATAGTCCAGTGGGTGGTACTCCTACTCCTGGAGTAGGTACTAATTTCCCAACTTGGAACAATGAAAGTACTTATGCAGGTGGCTCCACAAATGATGATGGAATACGTTTAGAAACCCCTTCGGGAACTGTAATCGATCAAATACTTTATGGTTTTGGATATTCTGATGGAAGCGGAGGTACTATGAACGCATGGCCAGCAATGGGTGCAGCTTCAGATGTTTCTTATCAATTAGATGCCGCAGTATTAGATAGTGTCTCTAATGATAATGCGATGAATTGGATTCCTAGTACTGCGACTTATGGTACAGATGGAATGATAGGAACTCCAGGAACAGCAAACTTTAACTCGGCAACAGCAGTATTAGTAGGCGATATAATTATCACAGAATTAATGATTGATCCTGACGGTAGTGAAGCAGATACAGAATGGTTTGAAGTTTATAATACTACAGGATCTTCGATAAATATGCAAAATTGGACCATCATAGATGTATCTTCTAGTGGTCGTAATCATGTTATTGCTAGTGCTGCAATTGTCCCGGCAAATTCTTATGCCATACTTGCTACTAACTCCGTGACTGCAGATAATGGAGGTTTACCAGCTGTTTTATATTCCTACGGTGTAGGTACGAGTTTCCCTAGATTTAATAATGAGTCTTCATTTGGTTCGCCAGATAGAGATGGAGTTGCATTACAAACTGCTGCTGGATTAGAAATCGATAGGGTGGAATATGATTATGAAACAGACGGTATAGGTTTTCCTGCCGCAGGAACTAGTGGTGGAGCTAGTCAAGAATTAGGCTTCTCATTTTTTAATGCTACGGCAAATGATAATGCTGAAGCATGGAGTGCAGGAATAAGTACTTATGGAGATGATGAAGGTACTCCTGCAGCAGCAAATGATTTCAATAGAGTTTATACTTATAATAACGGCTGGCTAGCACCTTTTAATGATGTAAATGGAAACACTAACGATACCGCAGACCTTGTTGTACTTAGCGGAGTAGCTTCAGTTTCCTCTACTACAGCTTCCCAAAGTGTAACCGTAGAATCTAACGGTAGCTTATCGATAAGTGCTGGCATTGTGATGTCAGTAAAGAAAAATATGCTTGTAAACGGTAATATAGAAGCTAACGGTGCTACACTTTTATTAAATGGCAACGCAGCACAAACGATATCTGGTACCGGAGTTGTAAATGTTGGGACTTTAGATATAGATAACTCAAGTGATGTAAATAATAGCGCAACCTTTAATTTATTTAATGAGTTGAACCTTAGCAATGGTAATCTTAATAACTCAGGTACTTTTACATTTAAAAATACGTCTTCAGGAACAGCCGTAGTAAATGAATTACCTGTCGCTTTAAATGTTACGGGAGATTACAGCGTAGAGCGCTACATACCAGTAGCAACATCAGTAGATGGAAGAGTTTATAGATTTTTATCATCACCGGTGACAACAACTACAAGTATTTATAACAATTGGCAAGCTTCAGGTGCAAATGTCGCAGGTCAAGGTATTCATATAACAGGAACCGCAGGTGCTCCTGGAGTAGATATGGCGACAGGTTTTGACCGCACAGTATCTGGAGCGACTTCGGCATTTACGTATTCAAATGCTACCAGTCAAACTTGGAATGCTATCGCCAGCACTAATCAAACAGGAGATGTATTATCTCCATTAAATGCTTATCGTGTTTTTGTTAGAGGTGACAGAGATCCTGCTCGACTGACAAGTGCTTTACAAGCAAATGCGACTACATTGACAACAACAGGTACCTTGAATCAAGGGAGTTTGCCAGATAGTAATTATGATGTAGAGTCAGGAGACTTTGTGTTTATAGGTAATCCATTTCAAGCTGCTGTCGATATGGAGTCTGTACTTGCAAATTCTGATAATGTAAATAACAATGTCATTTATTACTGGGATCCCAGTTTAGGAGGAATGTCCGGAAGAGGAGCATATACCGCAGTGAGTGGTTTTGCAAGTGGTGGAACAGCTACTTCCTTACCATCTAGTCCTAATTCAGAATTTATACAACCAGGTCAAGCGGCATTTTTAGTTGCCAATTCTGGTGCAAATGGTGCCGGTAATGATATGATTATTCGCTTTCGCGAAAGCGACAAAGGAACCTCTTCAAACTTAAGTTCCAGCTCTGTATTTAGCGTGAATAATAATTTTACAGATCAGGTAGTGATAACACTTTTTGATACACCTTCATATTTAGCCAATAGCTCTGCAACTGATGCAGTGATGTTAAAAGTAGACCCTACATTTTCAGATTTAAATGATGATAATGACTTTTTAAAGCCTACTAATCTAGATGAAACACTGGCTATAATCGGAACTAACTCAAGAGAGTATGGAGTTCAATCTATATCACAAGTACAAGATGGAACCATTATACCACTAGGTATAAGAAACTATGGAGATCAAAACTATACCTTTAAAATTGATGTAACTGGGTTTGCTGGGTACAACGTTTATATGGTCGATAATTTTTTAAATACATCAACTGCTTTAACTACATCTTCGATAAACGAGGTAACATTTTCTGTTAGCTCTGGAAACGGTAGTGATCTACAAGGAAGATTTTCCTTAGAATTTGAAAATGCAGTTTTATCTCTAGAAGAAAATTTTGCTAATC
The DNA here is from genome assembly GCF_000332115.1 of Nonlabens dokdonensis DSW-6. Classification (NCBI taxonomy): domain Bacteria; kingdom Pseudomonadati; phylum Bacteroidota; class Flavobacteriia; order Flavobacteriales; family Flavobacteriaceae; genus Nonlabens; species Nonlabens dokdonensis. The sequence goes on along the minus strand of NC_020156.1, from coordinate 406,997 downwards.
AGGTAAAGATGTTTCCTAATCCTTCAAAAGGAGGAGAAGTATTAATCAGTGCTTCAGTGCCAGAATTATCCATTCAGGTATTTAACGCACTAGGACAACGTATCATGATTAAAGAATTGAATACTACTCTAAATAGTTTTGATACTAGCGGCTGGAAATCTGGAATGTACATTGTCAAGATAAGCAGTGCAAATGATGCAACCTCATTGAAATTAATGATTAATTAACCTTTATAAATAATATTATGAAAACAAAATTACCCATCATAGCATTACTTCTAGGAGTATTTGCTTTTGCACAGAATCCAGGAGATATTATTGTCTCAGAAATATTCATTGACCCTAACGGTAACGAAAGAGAAAGAGAATGGTTTGAAGTTTATAATACAACTGGTGCCGATATTGATATCAATGGTTGGGTCATCAACGACGAGTCCAGTAGTGGTCGTGCACATGTAATAGTTTCTACCACACCAGTATTAGTTCCTGCAAATGATTATGCAGTACTAGTTTCCAATGATGATGCAACGCTTAACGGTGGTATTACAAATGCCATATATGAATACGGTTATGATAGCCCTATAGGTGGACCTGCAACACCAGGTATGGGAACAAATTACCCTACTTGGAACAATGAAAGCACCTACGCAAATGGTTCTACAAATGATGATGGAATACGTTTAGAAACAGGAACAGGAACTGTTATAGATCAAATACTTTATGGGTTTGGATATTCAGATGGTAATGGTGGCACTTTGAACGACTGGCCAGCAATGGGTGCAGCACAAGATGTAACTTATCAATTAGATGCAGCTACTTTAGACAGCGCTTCTAATGATATTGCCGCAAACTGGTCTCCAAGTACAGCTATGTATGGAACAGACATGTTAGTAGGTACACCAGGAACGGCTAATAATAATTCAGGTGGAACCGCGGCTTTAGGACCTGGTGATATAGTTATTACTGAAATTATGATCGATCCTAATGGATCAGAAGACGAGAGAGAATACGTTGAGGTTTATAATACAACTAGCGCACCTATCGATATGATGGGATGGACCATAGGAGATTCTTCTTCTAGCGGGCGTGCTCATGAAATCACTACAAGTACTATCGTGCCAGCAAATGGATACGCTGTGCTTGCGGCTAATGGTGATGCAACATTAAATGGTGGAATACCTTCGGTAGCTTATACTTATGGATTTGATTCTCCTCCTGGTGGAACACCTACTCCAGGAATGGGAAGTCAGTTTCCAAGATTTAACAATGAATCATCTTTTGATGATGGAACGCCTAATGATAATGAAATAGACGGTGTCTTTTTAGTAAGTGGTACAGGAACTGAGATCGATCGTGTAGAATATGATTATGGCTATGGTACAATGCCTATAGGTTTTCCTATGATGGGATTCTCAGGTGGTGGTAGTATTGAATCTAATACTTTTGACGCTAATGCAAATGATCTTTCTTCTGCTTGGAATGCGGCAACTGCAACTTTTGGAAGTGCAAGTCAATTAGGTACTCCAGGATCTAGAAATACTTTGAGTGTTGTATCTGAAACATTAGGAACAATCAAACTTTTCCCTAATCCATCGCAAGGAGAAATTTCTATAACTATGGATAATGGTCAGTGGGATAGTCTTACTATCTATAATGTAACTGGACAGAAAGTTATGAACGTCTCTCAGTTTTCAGAAATAGTAAATGTAGCTTCATTGAAGACTGGCACCTATTTTGTTAAAATAAATGCAGCTCAAGGAACTGAAACCATACAGTTTCTTATGAAATAATATGAAACAAATATTTATATGTATTGCAGCCCTATCATTGCTATTTAAGCAGGATAGGGCTGTTGATACTACAATAGTCCTACATGCAGACGCGTCCAAAGATACCTATGAGTTAATAAACAGCGTTCTTGCTCCTGGTTATGACGTTATAGAAGTTAGTGACTGTAGTCATCCCAGCTTTGGAAAACATATTACTCAAGAGTTTGATAAAGAATTAGATAAGGATGTATTTCTTTTTCATGGACATGTAGATATGGATTCTGATCGCTGTCAAAGATTTGACAAACAGCGCACAGAGATCAAAACTTACGGTCAGTCGCCAGAAGAAACTCTTGGAGTTGAAGGAGAAACTCATATTTATAAATGGCTTTTTAAACTAGACAAGAATTTTAAAGCAAGTGCTGGATTCACACATATTCATCAAATAAAAGCTGTAGGTGGACCAGAGGATAAAATGCCCACCATAACCTATACTTTGAGAGATAAAAGAGATGAAAAGACTTTTTCTATTCGTCATTCCACTTTTTTAACTCAAGAAGATGTTGCAACGACTAACTTAGAACCATTTTTAGGTGAGTGGATTGAAGTACAAGAAACCATAGTTTATGGAGAAGAAGGAAGTATAGATGTTACGCTTTCGCGAAAGCGAGACAACAAAAATCTACTTTCCTATAAAGGAGATTTAAGAATGTGGAAGACTAATGCAAAGTTCATGCGACCTAAATGGGGACTTTATAGAAGTTTGAAACATAAAGAGCAATTGAGAGATGAATCGGTGAAATTTGCCGACTTTAGTATTACTGAATTGAAGCCATAAATATGAAAAGTTACCTGTTTTTTCTAATTTTTATTTGCTCTGTATCTGCCGTATCGCAATCTCAACGAGATGAATTGATACGTATTCTAGTCGCGCCAGTTAGTGAGTCATATCAATATCAAGTAGGAGAACGAGCAGATTTTGAGGTGTCTATTTTTAAATACGGTAAGCTTGTAAAAAATGCCAAAATCAAATACACGATCGCTCAAGAACAGATGGAACCTGAAATCAGTAAAACTGAAGGATTGATTTCTGGTTATGGAATAATTGAAGGTATAGCCTTGAATGAACCAGGTTTTGTAAGATTGACTGTAGACTTTGAAGATAATGGTAAAACATTTTCTAATACTGCAACTGCAGGAATAGATGTAGATCAAATTCAGACTTTTACAAAAATGCCTGAAGACTTTGACTCTTTTTGGAACAAAGCGATAAGAGATGCTCGTAAAATAGATCTCAATCCGCAAATGACTCGGTTACCAGAACAGGACACTGATAAAAATCTAGCATATCACATTAGATTCAATCATGGTAAAAAGGCTTTTATTTATGGCATTTTGATGGTTCCTAAAAAAGAAGGAACTTTTCCAGCTGTTCTTCATGTTCCTGGAGCTGGAGTACGACCTTATTATGGAACTGATAAAAGTGACGATGTTATCTCTCTACAAATAGGAATTCATGGTATACCAGTAAATTTATATGATAGTGCTATTTATGAGAACCTAAAACAAGGGGCTCTTTATAAATATTATTGGAATAGAATGGATGACCGCGATGCTTATTATTACAAAAGAGTTTATACCGCTTGTGTAAGAGCAATAGATTTTATTCACACCGTAGATAAATTTGACGGCGAAAATCTTGCTGTAACTGGTGGCTCTCAAGGTGGTGCATTAACCATAGTAACTGCTGCATTAGACGATCGTGTTGACGCAATCGCAGCGTTTTATCCTGCTTTGTCAGATCTAGAAGGATTTAAAAACGGTCGCGCTGGTGGGTGGCCTAGGATTTATGAAAAGGATTTTGACTTTACACCTCAAAAAGTTGAAGTAACACGTTATTATGACGTTGTAAACTTTGCCAGAAAACTTAAAACACCTGGTTTTTATGCCTACGGATATAATGATAATGTATGTCCAGCAAGTTCTATCACAGCGATGCTGAACGAGTTGAAGTCAGAAAAAACAGTTGAGGTAGCTTATGATGCTGCACACTGGATGTATCCCGAGGTAAAACAAAAAGGAAAAAAGTGGCTGTTTAATTATATAAAAGTATCTGGATATTAACGTTTTATATGTTTTTTATTAATCATCTCAGATTTATATTTACTTAATTATTTTTAGATATGAAAAAGTGTATTTTTTTATTTGCGATCTTATTGATATTCTCTTGTGAGTCTGAAGAATCAGATGCTCCAGAACGTATTCAAGTCATTAATCCAGGAGATGGAAACGACACCGAGGCAATGGATTTTTCTAATTGGAAAGTAACCGTGCCATTTGATAATAATAATGATGGTAGTCCAGATGAATTTATGCCGTCCCAAATCAGTAACGGCGGTTACCGTAACATCAGTGCGCTGGACGGTTTTATGTATGATGATGAAGATGGTGAAGGAATCATTTTTTATACTCAATTTGATCCCAATGGTGCTACCACCGCAAACAGCTCTTATCCACGTACAGAATTAAGAGAACTAATAAATCCTTCCAATTCTAGGGATAACTGGAGTCTTAGTGATGGAGGAATTTTAAAAGTGCGCATGCAAGTTTTAGAAGCTTCTGATAATACGGGAACTGGTAGTTTGAATAAAGACCGTTTTATTATGGCTCAAATCCATGGTATTATTAAACCATCAGATGTTACTAGATTGAACTTATCCAGCGATTCTGCTCCACCATTATTAAAGATGCAGTGGCGTGATGGAAATTTAGTAGCTTATAAAAAGACGCTGGAAGATGATAGCCTATCAGGAGATAATATTATCACTAGAGATAGTAATGTTTGGGGTGATATATCTCATAATTTTGGTCAGGTAGGTTACGAACCTTTTGATTTGGAAATACGTGCCTCTACAGGAAGATTGCAAATAACTGTAAATGGACAGACTCATGTTTTTCAAGATGTAAGTCTAGCAAAATGGCCATTCATTAATTACTTTAAAACTGGAAACTATATCCAGACAGTGGACCCAGCTGGATTTTCAAAGGTAAAATTGTACAGCCTAGAAGTGTCTCATTAGCATACTATTCTAGTACTTTTAAAGAAGAATTATAGACGATTCCAACCTAGTACAGGTTGGAATTGCTGTTTTTAAGACTCATCTTTGTTGTATAATATGGAAATTATGAACTCATTTATTACTGAGGATTTTCTACTTCAAACAGATTTTGCAAAACGTCTCTATCACAACTTTGCAAAAGAATTACCTATTATAGATTATCATAATCACCTGTCTCCAGAAGATATTGCAACAAATAGGCAATTTGATAATTGTTCTCAAGTATGGCTTGCTGGTGATCACTATAAATGGCGTGCCATGCGTGCACTGGGAATAAATGAGAAATTTATTACAGGTGATGCAAGTGATGAAGAAAAATTTCATAAATGGGCTGGAGCTGTTCCATATACGTTGAGAAACCCATTGTATCATTGGACTCATTTAGAATTAGAGCGCTATTTTGGAATAACAGAGTTGCTTACAGAAAAAAATGCCGCAGCAACTTATGAAAAAACAAATGATTTACTCAGCCAGTCTTCTCACAGTACCTTAGGATTATTACAGCAGCAAAATGTTGAGTTACTTTGTACGACAGATGATCCCATAGATTCATTAGAGCATCATAAAAGTATAAAAGAACAAAGATTATCTCCTAAAGTATTACCTACTTTTAGGCCTGACAAAGCCTTCGGAGTTGGTAATGCTATTTCATATAATGCTTATCTGTCTCAACTAAAAAATGTAACTGGTAACAGTATTAATGATTACGATGCACTATTAGTCGCATTAGAAAACCGAGTAGACTATTTCCACCAGAATGGTTGCCGTCTTGCAGATTATGGTCTGGAACAAATCTACCACAGCACAACTGCAGATTTCAATCTTGATACGTTGTTTCAAGAAGTAAGAAACGGCAAGCAATTATCAGTTCCACAAGTACAATACTTTGCAGGTAAGGTGATGCTGGAGTTGAGTAAAATGTATCACAAACGCGGCTGGGCACAACAATTTCATGTAGGCGCGATACGTAATAATAACAAACGATTATTAACTCAATTGGGTCCTGATACTGGTTTTGACTCCATAGGGGACTTTTCTCATGCGGTTACCATAAGTGGTTTTTTGAATGAGCTAGACAGTACAAACCAACTTGCCAAAACCATTATTTACAACCTCAATCCATCAGATAATGAGATGATTGCCACTATGGTTGGTAACTTTAATGATGGAACCATTAGAGGTAAAGTGCAATACGGCGCTGCTTGGTGGTTTTTAGATCAAAAAGATGGCATGGAAAAGCAGCTCAACACACTTTCTAGTCTCGGTGTTTTAAGCACTTTTGTCGGTATGTTGACAGATTCTCGCAGCTTTTTAAGCTTTCCACGTCATGAGTATTTTCGTCGCATCCTGTGCAATCTATTAGGCAATGATGTTGTCAATGGAGAACTTCCCGCAGATGAGCAGTGGTTAGGCAAAATTGTAAGTGATATTTGTTACCACAACGCCGTTAATTACTTTGAGTTTGATAAATAGTACGCTTTCGCGAAAGCGAGATAAAAATTCTATATATTAAAAACACCCCAAAGATTTCTAAAACTTTTGGGGTGTTTTTATAAAGTGCTGGTAGGAGATTAATCCATCAAATCAAATACTCGTGGCAACCATAAGGTGATATCTTCAAAATAAGTCACTAGAACAAGCACGGCAATCATCGCTAGGAAAAGCGGTAACATAGGTCGTATGACCTTTTGAATCTTTAAATCTGCGACGGAGCAACCTACGAAGAGTACCGAGCCCACAGGTGGCGTACATAGTCCTATACATAAATTCATGATCATGATAACTCCAAAGTGAACTGGATCCATTCCCATGGCTGTTACGATAGGTAAAAAGATAGGAGTGAAGATCAATACTGCTGGTGTCATGTCCATAAAGATTCCTACGAATAATAATATCAAGTTAATAAGAATAAGGATAACAATAGGGTTATCACTTATACCTAAAAGTGCATCACTGATTTCTTGCGGAATGTTCTCGTAAGACATCACCCAACTCATTGCGATAGATGTTGCTATTAGTAAGAGAACGATGGAACTAGTCTTGATGGTTTCTAAAAGAATAGGAGAAAGATCTTTAAATTTAATTTCTTTGTAAGCAAAACCAAGAACTAAGGTATAAAGGACAGCTACTCCACTAGCTTCGGTCGCTGTGAAAATCCCACCTACAATTCCACCTATTACCACTACTAAAAGCATTAAACTAGGTAGTGCATCTAGAAATCTTTTGAAGAATACTTTTACACTCACTAGCTTGTCAGTAGGATATTTTTTGATAATAGAATAGATCGCTGCTACTATCATTAATGCTAATCCTAGTAATAAACCAGGGACATAACCGGCAATAAATAAAGCTGCAATTGAAACTCCACCACTTGCAAGAGAATAAACAATCAATACATTACTAGGTGGGATAATCAGACCTGTAGTAGCACTAGTAATGTTTACTGCGGCGCTAAAAGGTTTACTATAGCCATCTTTTTCCATCATCGGATTCATAAATCCACCTATGGCACTAGCTGCTGCAACTGCACTTCCTGAGATTGCTCCAAAAAGCATACAAGAAATAATATTTACAAAGGCCAATCCGCCCGGTAATGGACCTACAATGGCTTTGGCAAAATTGATAAGTCGCACGGCGATCCCACCGCGATTCATAATTTGTCCGGCAAGAATGAAAAACGGTATGGCACTAAGTGTAAAACTATCTAGGGATGTCGCCATACGCTGAGCCATTGTAGTTACTGATGGTAAAAATGGCATAGAATACACTAGGGTTATAAAACCAGCAAGTCCGATAGCATAGGCAATAGGAACGCGCAGGGATAAAAACACTAAAAAGCTCAGTACTAATATTAAGATTTCTATATAATTCATGTCTTAAGCTTTTGAAGATTTTAATGTTTTGAAGAAAGAGTCTATACTAAAGTAACATATCAGAACTCCAGCTAATGGTACTACCAAGTATACAAATCCCAAAGGAATACCTAACGATGCAGATTTTTGCTCAAATTGAAAGCTCAGTTGGCACAATCTTACACCACCGAATATCATCACAAAAAAACTAAATGCAAACACACATAAGTGAACAAAGCCATCAAACAACTTACTGTTTTGTTCCACTAACTTTTCTGGAAGCAAGTCAATTGCAAGATGTAAATGCTGTCCGGTGGCATAAGCAGCACCTAAAAGTCCTACCCAAATAAGCGAATAACTAGAAATCTCATCTGTAATGGTACTTGGAGATTGTAAAATAAATCGAGCTATTACCTGCCATACCACAGCAAAAAGCATAATGGTTAGTAATGCTAGGCAAATTTTACCCAATATAGAGTCTATTGTTTTTCTCATGATTAGTTATTTTGAATGGATTGAATTAATCCACCTAATAGAGGATCTTCTTTAAATTCGTTGACAAGATTTTTGGTAGCTTCTTGAAATGCTTTCTTTTCTGGGTAAAATACTTGAACACCGCTCTCTATAGCCTTTTCTAAAGATTCTTTTTCTGAAGCTTCCCATAATTTGCGTTGGGCAATTTTAGATTCTTCCACGGCTTGATAGAGCCATTCTTTTTCTTGGTCGCTAAGTCTCTTTAAAGTCTCTGTACCGATTACTAAAACGTCTGGAACAGAAGTATGCTCGTCTAAGCTCAAGAATTTGCAAACTTCGTAGTGTTTTGAAGTGAAATAACTTGGGATGTTGTTTTCTGCACCACTTACTACGCCTTGTTGTAACGCTGTGTATAATTCGCCATAAGAAATAGGAGTAGGAGCACCACCTAATTCATTGATCATTGAGATAGCCATATTGCTTTTCATCACACGTATTTTCATATCCTTTATATCATCTGGTGAATTGATAGGCGTTTCTTTAGTATAAAAACTACGGCTTCCAGCATCATAAAATGTAAGTCCTTCTAGATTGAACTTATTACCTTGTGATAAAATCCCTTTACCTACGTTACCATCATATATATCATGCATATGATCCTTATCTCTAAATAAATAAGGGATACTGAATACTTTATATTCTGGGATAAAATTCTCTAGAACTCCAGCACTTACTTTGGCGATATCTAAACTACCTATTTGTAGTAATTCTATGCTTTCACGCTCGCCACCTAACTGACCATTTGGATAGATTTGCACTTTTAATTTTCCTTCAGAAATACGCTCTAGACTTTCTCCTAGAACGACCATTCCGTTATGTACAGGATGTTGAGAATCTACGCTATGTGCTAGTCTTAAAGTTTTAGTAGATTGTATCTCTACACAGCTGTTTAAAAGCAAGGCTGGTAAAAAGAGATAGATGATGTATTTGAATTTCATATAATCGTTGTGTTTATTGGATGGTTATTGGATTTGAAATGCTAGCAGACGCAACTGCTACAACTTCTGCAAAACCTAATTCTGATTTAAATAGTTCATCACTAGCTTCCCAACCGCTTAAAAAGTAAAAGCTATGACTTTTAGCATTACCTAGATCAATCAAATGTGTATTAGTAATTCCTTTTCCTTCTTTTGGTGCTTCACTATTATTAATGTTTGGGCTCGTATCTGTTGTCATAAGTGCCATTCCCAAATGATCATTATTTTCAGATTGTTTACCAAAGGATTTCAATACTTGATTTCCTTCTCTCGTTTGATAAAAATCAAAACTATTCTCCTTCATATCCACAATCCCTGTCACAAGCTCCATGTCATCGATCACTCCATGAATCTCTACGTCACTCTTATAAAACCAGTCTCCTTTTTCAATAGTAATGGTATGAACGATGTGGTATGACTTATTGCCTATAAATTCATCGAGGTAAGTCATTCTAAAAATAGCTCTTGCAGGACCTTCAGTAATGGCTTCAAAACGAGCACCATTTACCCCAGAAAGTCGGTACAAAGAATCTTGTTTTTTAAAAGCTATAGATCCAGCACCTAGCGAATTTCCAACCTTGAGAATGTCCATTCCCCAATCTGCTTGCTCGTGGTAATTTGTGGTCAATCCTTGTTTGTGTAGCGTAGGTTCTGAGGTAGTTTTACCAAAAATATCAATACCATTGCGAGGATCAAAATACAAACGGAATCCCACTTTATCATTTTCCCATGCTGGTCCTTCCATTTGATAGAATAAGGTGTCTATTTCTCGCCAGTCTTGTCCTGCTATCCGCACGTGTTTTAGGACTTCGCTAGCTACCGGTTTAGCTTTTCCTACACCAAAATGTACGTCTGTGAATTTTTTGTATTGTGGTAATTCCGCTTTCGCGAAAGCGTGAACAACAACCTTTTTTTCCTCATTTGCTTTAAAGTCTGCAACGAGAGCTACTTCATCCCAAACGCCATCTTGATCTAAGTCATCTAATTGATAAGGGATTTCAGTTCCCAGAGAATCTTTAAAAATCAAAATTTGACTTTCATCAAAGTTCGGAAGTTTTTCAAGAATTTGCTTTTTAGAAAGCACTACGACTTCAGTTCTCGCGATATCGATTTCGTTACGGAGCATAAAAAAAGCATCTTCCTTCTTCTCATCACAACTGATAAAAAGAACCGAAAACGTTCCTAATAAAATGGCTAAATTTCTCATTTAATCTTCATTTGAAGGTTTACCAATTGTGGCAAGAATACCGCCATCAACATATAAAATATGACCGTTTACAAAATCACTCGCTCGTGAAGATAAGAATATAGCAGCGCCTGCAAGATCATCTGGATCGCCCCATTTTGCTGCTGGTGTGCGGTTCACGATAAATTCATTAAACGGATGTCCATCTACACGTATAGGAGCTGTTTGTGAAGTCGCAAAATATCCTGGACCTATTCCATTCACTTGTATGTTATGCTTTGCCCATTCGGTTGCCATGTTTTTAGTTAGCATGACCAGTCCACCTTTTGCAGCGGCATAAGCACCTACCGTATTTCTACCCAACTGACTCATCATACTACAAATATTAATGATCTTTCCAGCCTTACGTTCCATCATGCCTTTTACGACATGCTTAGAAACTATAAACGGACTTACTAAATCGATGTTCACGACTTGTTTGAACTCTTCCACATCCATATCTGCCAGCGGAACTCTTTTTATGATTCCTGCGTTATTGATCAGAATGTCTATAGGACCAACTTCCCTTTCTATTTTTTGAATTGCAGTTTTAACAGCAGCTTCATTTGATACATCAAATTTGTAACCTACGGCATGTATTCCAGCTTTTTTATACTCAGCAACGGCATCATCAATTTTTTGCTGTGATGAATTCCCATTTACCACGATAGTTGCACCAGCCAGTCCTAATCCATGAGCCATGGACATTCCTAAACCATGAGTACTACCAGTAACCAAAGCTACTTTACCTTTAATATCAAATAGATTCATAATCGATTATTTAAGATCTGTGATTTTTGCCACGTCCATATCATTATAATCTAGATTCTCTCCAGCCATTCCCCAAATAAAGGTATAGTTAGAAGTTCCAGAACCTGAATGAATAGACCACGGCGGCGAAATCACCGCTTGGTGATTGTGCATCCATAAATGTCTAGTTTCTTGTGGTTGTCCCATAAAGTGACAAACCGCTTGATCTTGTGGTACGTCTAGATAAAAGTAAACTTCCATTCTACGATCGTGCACGTGAGCAGGCATAGTGTTCCATACACTTCCTACTTTTAATTCGGTCATTCCCATTTGTAACTGGCAAGTGGTTATAATTCCACCTATGATCATTTGAGAAACCGTTCTGTGATTTGCCGTTTCTAGACTACCTAATTCTATTTTATTAGCTTCAGCAAGACTTGTTTTTTTGGTAGGATATGATTGATGCGCTGGAGCAGAGTTGATGTAAAACTTTGCTGGATCACTAGCATCTGCACTATGGAAAACGACGTCTTTTGCGCCCATTCCTATGTACAACGCATCTTTATGGGCTAGTTCATACTTCGTTCCATCTACTTCTACTGTTCCAGCAGCACCTACGTTGATGATTCCCATCTCACGACGGTCTAGAAAGTTCTCTGCTTTTAATGGATCAATCGTTTCAAGCTTTAAAGGTTTAGTAGGAACTGCGCCACCAGCGATGTATCGATCATAGTGTGTGTACACAAGATTGATCTCGCCTGCTACCATAGGCTTGTCAATGAGAAATTCATCTCTTAATTGCGTGGTATTATAGGCTTTTACAGCTTCGGGACTGTTTGCGTATCGTGTTTCAAAATTAGTTGACATAATATTGGTTTTACGCTTGAGTATAAGTTCAAGCTATTAGTTTTTAAGTATTAAGCTAGTGATCTTTTAATTCCTAGTTCTAGACCTCTTAATTCTGCAAGACCGCGTAAACGTCCTATTCCAGAATAGCCAGGATTAGTTTTCTTTTTTAAATCATCCAGCATTTTATGTCCATGATCTGGACGGAAAGGCATGCGCAAATCTGCACGACCGGCTTTTTTACGTTTTTCTTGTTCTAGCACAAGTGCTTTCATAACCGCATACATATCTACATCGCCTTCTAAATGATCTGCTTCATGGAAGTTTCCGGCATTATCTCTCTTAGTAGCTCGTAAATGGATAAAGTGAATGCGATCACCTAATCGTTCTACCATTCCTGCAAGATCATTATCTGCACGTACGCCAAAGGATCCTGTACAAAAGGTTAATCCATTATTAGGACTATCTACAGCCGTATATAAATCTACAATATCTTGTTCTGTACTCACCACACGTGGTAATCCTAGAATAGGAAATGGTGGATCATCTGGATGGATGCACATAAGTACTCCAGCTTTTTCTGCTGCTGGAATAATCTCAGCTAGGAAATGAAAAAGATTTGCTTTTAGTTCTGCTGGACCTATGTCATCATAAGTAGCGAGTATCTTATTGAACTCCTCTAGCGTGTAACCTTCTTCAGCACCTGGTAATCCTGCGATAATATTGCGAATTAGTTTTTCTTGGTCGGCAGTGCTAGAATTTTTTAGATAATCTGCTGCTGCTTCTTGTTGAGCGGCTGTGTAATCATTTTCTGCTCCAGGTCTTTTTAACAGATACAATTCAAATGAAGCAAATGCAGCTGCTTCAAAACGTAGCGCTGTAGAGCCATCTGTTACTTCATAGTCCAAATTAGTACGTGTCCAATCCAGCACCGGCATGAAATTATAACATACTATGTCAATACCGCACTGTCCTAAGTTTGTGAGCGTATTTTTATAATTCTGGATGTAGGTTTGATAATCTCCAGACTTGGTTTTGATATTCTCATGAATAGGCACACTTTCTACGACAGACCACGTTAGTCCAGCGGCTTCGATTTCCTTTTTGCGTTTGGTAATTTCTTCTACAGACCATTCCACGCCGTTAGGTATATGGTGTAATGCATTTACAATGCCAGTGGCACCAGCTTGTTTGATATCGTTAAGAGAGACTGGATCATTAGGACCGTACCATCTCCATGTTTGTTCTAAACTCATTTGTTGTTATTGTTACGCTTTCGCGAAAGCGAAATAAAATGAAAGCGAGATTAAAAACCTCACTATGAATTAATAATTACACGCCACTATAAGCGCTAAATCCGCCGTCTATAGGAACCACAATTCCAGTAATGAAAGCTGCGCCGTCATCGCATAACCAGTTCACGGTACTCACGAGATCGTCTGGTGTGCCATAACGTCCCATAGGTGTCTGGCCGATGATTTGCTCACCACGAGGCGTTGCAGAACCATCACTATTTGTCAAAAGCTCTCTGTTCTGATCGGTCAAGAAAAAGCCTGGTGCGATCGCATTGACACGTATCCCTACCTTTGAAAAGTGAACCGCAAGCCATTGTGTGAAATTAGACACAGCAGCTTTTGCGCCACTGTATGCAGGTATTTTAGTCAACGGTGTAAAGGCGTTCATGGACGAAATGTTCAGCACGCTGCAACCATCACGACCTACCATGTCCACGGCAAATACCTGTGTAGGGATCAAAGTTCCTAAAAAGTTAAGATTGAAGGTGAACTCAATTCCTTTAGGATCAAGGTCAAAAAAGGTTTTGAAACCTTCAGTTTGATTGTCTAAATCTTCCATTTGAAAAAACGGATTGCTTGTTGTTCCCTTAGGATGATTACCACCAGCGCCGTTGATAAGGATATCTACCTTACCAAATTTGTTATTGATTTCTTTTTTGGCTGCTTCAAGAGAATCTTTTTCCAAAACATTTGCTGCAACTCCTATAGCAGAGCCTCCATTATTATTTATTTCTTGAGCAACAGCATCTGCCGCTTCTTTTCTTAAGTCGAGAACAGCGATATTGTTTCCTTGTTTTGCTAAGGCAACAGCCATCGTGCTACATAAAACGCCGCCAGCGCCTGTTAAAACTATTGTTTTAGACATATAACGATTGAGTTAATTGTGTGATTCTTAAAATTGGTTGACCAAATATGAGGAATTATCTTCTATTACTATATATATATGACAACTGAATTATTCAGAATAGGGAGAAATGAGTACAAAGTAGACTAAAATCATACTCATTGTACGCTTGTGAAAGGGTGAGACTATGTAAAATCCAAGAAATCACAATGTTTATAAAATAGTATTTATTTGGTTTTTAGGATTGTTTTGAATAATCGTTACCCTATAAGTGTACACAACTGAGTAATACAATAGATATATTTACTAAGTAGTTTTATAATCAAAATTCTTATGAAGTTTTTACATCGTTCTGTTTTTATCAAATGCGCTATTGTAATTTTTATCTCCTTAAAATTGAATTCTTGTAGCGCTCAAGACCTTCCAGAAATTCTTGTTAATAAAGAAGTAATTGAGAATAACTATTTGCCCGACTTCAGTTATGCAGGTTTTAAAAATGGAGAACAAGAAATACCTACCGATGGTAAGATTTATTCAGCTACAGATTATGGAGTGGTAGCAAATGATGGCCTGGATGATTCTAAAGCGCTTATTAAAGCTATTACAGAATTAAAATCGGTCAAAGGAACTGTAATATTAAAATTACCAGCTGGTCAACTAATTTTAAGTAACATTATATATATAGAGCGTAGCGATTTCATACTTCGTGGCGCTGGTTCTGGAGAAAACGGAACACAACTTTATTTTCCTCGACCATTGATGTATGTACCTGATCCAGAACCTTTAAAAGAACTGAGAGAATATTTACTAGAATTTGACAAAAGGCAAAGAGAAAAAAAGAATAACATCGATCTAGCCTTTTCACAATATGCCTGGTCTGGTGGGTTTATATGGACGCAAGTATCTGGCGAACGAGTAAAATCTTATCTCGAGAAATATGAACGACCAGTAAATGTCCTTGCTCAAGTTACATCTGGTACTCGTGGAGAATTTACTGTTACGGTCACCAATAGTTCTTCTTTAAAAAGTGGCGATGTCATTGAATTGCAACTATTCAATAAGGACGGAAAAGAAGGCAAAATAGTTCAAGAACTTTACAAACATGCTGAGGTTAAAGTAGGAACACATCATTTTAATTTTCCTGAATTGCCTATTGTGAGACAACAGTTGGAAATAACATCAATTGACGGGAATCAAGTCACTTTTAAATCGCCGCTTACCATAAGTATTGATCCGTCCTATAAAGCGCAAATTGTAGAATGGAAACACCTAGAAAATGTCGGAATAGAACATTTAGCTATAGATTTTCCTATGACTCCGCGAGTAGCACATCATGTTGAAGCTGGTTTCAATGCAATTAATTTAACGAGATTGTACAACAGTTGGGTACAAGATGTGGTCATCACAAATGCAGATAGTGGAATTCTCACAGAAGAAATAGCAAATGTGACCATTAAAGACATCACCACACAAGGTGAACACTATGCCCATTATACAGTAGCTATGGCTGGAGTGCATAATGTGCTTGCCGAAAATATCACAGTAAAAAATAAAGCTGAACATCCTTTGAGTTTTAACACGTTTTCAACTAAAAATGTTTACAAGAACTGTGAGGTGTTTGTTGATCCAGTTTTAGATCAGCATAGTGGTGCAAATCATCAAAATCTTTTTGATAACACTAAAGTTTATGTGGATTCACAAGGAGAAAATTCGTATCCGTTATTTAAAGGCGGTGGCGCAGGTTATTGGAAACCGTCGCATGGAGCTTATAGTGCGTTTTGGAATATTAATGTAAAATTTTTAAATCCAGAGCAATTTCCAAAAAGCTTTACTTTAAATGGTATGGAAGATGGTCCTTTTGCAAGAGTTATAGGTGTTCATGGCAATCATCATATCAAAATTGAATACGGACCAAACGCTTATATCAATTTGACAAATATTTCTTTAGAAGATGTACCTTCATTATATGATTATCAGTTAAATAGAAGAATGAAGCTATAATCTGATGGTATCACTCACTCGAATGAGCCCTATAAATCAATCATATTAACTACATTTAACGATCAAATATTCAATCGTTTCATGTACAGAATTCTATTCTTACTTCTTAGTTTAATATCTATTACGAGCTATGCTCAGGTAAATAGTTATCAATTTCAACATTTGTCAACCGCTCATGGATTGTCTCAAAGCAGCGCAATTGCAATAGAGCAAGATGAGCTAGGTCAAATGTGGATAGGAACAAGAGATGGATTAAATGTCTATGATGGTCATAAAATTACCGTATTTAAATCTGACGGTGATAATGATAACTCACTTAGTAGTAGTGACATTTTATCTTTAGAAAAAGATAATAACGGTCAGTTATGGATAGGGACCTATAATGGGCTCAACACCTATAACCCAAAGACGAATACTTTTAAGAGATACTTAAAAACTGGCGATAAAAACTCCCTAGCCAGCAATATTGTTCAAGAAGTTTATGCAACTAGCGATGGTAATATGTGGATAGGAACTTCTAAAGGCTTATCGATTTATAATCCGGAGCAAGAAACATTCTATAACGGGATTTTTGAAGATATGAACTATGATGTTGTGGTGTATAGTGTCATGGAGCTCTCGGAGACCTTTTATTTGATAGGGACTAATTTTGGATTATGGTCGGCAAAAAAACAAACGGATGGGACCTATGAAGTGAAACAATATGATACTTATAACAATGATTCTATCTTAGATATAGTACCTGCTGGAAAGGATCGTTATTTTATGGGAACTACCGCTTCAGGGGTCTTAGTTTATGACGCTGTTTCTAACTCTATAGATTCTTTTAAAGTAAATGATACTTTTATAATAAAGGACATACGCAAATTAAGATTAGATAAATATGACAGGCTTTGGATAGGTAGCTATGACGGTGTTTACATTTATGATAAAGGACAAGTAACGCATTTAACTAATAATATTAACGACCCATATAGTCTTGCAAAAAACTCTGTCAAAGCACTTTATGAAGATGTGAGTGGTTCGATTTGGGTAGGGACTTATTATGGAGGAGCAAACATCTGGAACGAAGCCAATAGTAATTTTCAAAATTATGTTCAAAACGGCACAAACAAAGGTTTGAATTATCCTGTAGTAAGCTCTTTACAGGCAAATCAAAATAAACTATATATAGGTACAGAGCAAGGCGGAATTAATATTCTAGACCTTACAACCAAAAACTTTGATTACCTCACAACTGAGAATAGCACGCTTGTAGAAGATAATATAAAATCACTTTATTTAGATAACAATCAATTGCATATAGGTACTTTCAGTAATGGAGTTTCTATTTATGATTTGGAAAAAGAACGCTTTGTAGGAAGCGCGCTCAACAGTCAATTAAGTGATGTAGGAGTGTACTCGATTATTAAAACAGGGAACTATATATATTATGGGACCTTTGGTAAAGGTGTGCTCTCACAGAATTCTCTAAAAGAAATATCTCAATGGAATAGGGAAAAAGGGTTAACCAGTAATTTAGTTCGATCCTTGATTATTGATAATGAAGGAATTTTATGGGTAGGAACTCAGAATGGATTAAATAGTATTGAAGACGACAATGTCCGTAATTTTCTTTTCAACAAAGAACAGGACGCAGGCTACGATGTTCTACACCTTTTTCAGGATAGTCAAGAAACCATTTGGGCTGGTACAAAATCTCAAGGTGTTTATAGAAGAGTGAACGGTGAATTTGAAAAAGTACCTTTAAATTGGGCAAATAAAGAAATATCTACCATACATGCCATTATAGAAGATGCAAATGGAATGTTATGGATGAGTAGCAATCAAGGAATTTTAAAATTGGATAAAGAATCTTTACAAATTTTGTCTTTAAATCAACAAAAAGACGGTTTAGTGGGGAACGAATTTAGTGATAATGCAGTGCTAAGATTACCTCAAGATCAGTTGGTTTTTGGAGGAGTTTCTGGAGTTTCTGCTTTCAATACAACCAAATTAAGGACTGATACTTATGCTCCAGATGTCTTGATCTCTAGTTTTAAAACCAGTGGTGAAGAACTCGACAAATATAATGAGGAAGATAATGAGGTGGAGAATATCGCTTTCGCGAAAGCGGTAAAAATCAATCACAACCAGCGCAATTTCACCATTGAGTTTACCATGCCTAGTTATCATAATTTGACTAGTAAAACCTATGAATATAGATTAAACGGTCTAGAATCAGGTTGGAATTCTACGGTTGAAAATAAGGCTTCCTATGCTATTCAAAATGCTGGTAATTATGAATTTGAGGTGAGAGGAGTTAATGGCGACGGGATTAAGAGCGAGATTACCACATTATCAATTATGGCAGCACCAGCACCTTGGTACAGTTGGTGGGCTTTTCTAGCTTATGGGCTTATTTTTATTATTACCTCTTATTTTCTACTCAGAATTTTAAATTCAAGGACGCTATTGCAAGAAGAACTTAAATTTGAACAAATACAACAGCAACGCAATAGTGAATTGAATGAAGCTAAGCTGCAGTTTTTTACCAACATATCCCACGAGTTTAGAACACCACTTACTCTTATTCTAGGCCCTTTGCAGCAAATTCTTTCTGATTATAAAGGCACTAATACCATGTATAAAAAACTTTTAGTTATAGAAAGTAATGGTAAGCAGTTGCTCAATCTCATCAATCGATTGATGGATTTCAGAAAACTAGAAAAGAATCAGTTCGAGATACAAGCTGCTCAAGGTAACCTAGTGAAATTTATCAAAGAAATTTATTTAAGTTTTGAAGAGCATGCAAAAATAGGAGACTATAGTTATGATTTTAGAACTACTGACGATGAGATTCTTGTTTATTATGACCGTCAGAAGTTAGAAAGAGTTTTTTTTAACCTCATATCAAATGCTTTTAAATTCACGCCTAAAGGTGGTGATATAAAGGTAAGAATTTCTAAAGATGATGCTCACATATTCATTGAGGTTAAGGATTCTGGAATCGGAATAGCAACCGACAAACAAAATAAAGTCTTTGATAGATTTTATGAAGTAGATGCAAATCAAGAAAGGCCTAGTGCATATAATCAAGGTACTGGTATAGGCTTAAATATTGTTAAAAACATAGTAGATCTTCATCATGGTTCGATTGAAGTTAATAGTCAACTAGAAAAGGGTTCATCTTTCAAAGTCGCTTTAAGACTAGGAAAGGAGCACTTGCAAAGCAATCAAATAATTGATGACTTTAAATTTAGCGATGATTTATCTCATTATACAAACTTAACGGAGCAAGCTATCTCAAACAATGCAATAGATAATTTAGATTTTGTAAATAATGATGAAAAGTCTACTGTTTTAATTGTAGAGGATAATCACTCCTTAAGGTCTTTCATGGCACAATTATTAAAACAGCATTATAATGTATTAGAGGCAGACAACGGTGAAGAAGCGTTCAAAATAGCTGTTAATAATCATCCTGACATCATAGTTAGTGATGTAGTTATGCCTAAAATGGTGGGAACTGAATTGTGCTCAAAAATAAAGGAAGATGTCCGTACCAGTCATATCCCTGTAGTACTGCTTACTTCTCGTTCTTCATTAATTTACAAGCTTGAAGGTCTAGAAAGTGGTGCAGATGACTACTTGAGCAAGCCGTTTGACGTGAATGAACTGCAGCTTAGAGTTAAAAACTTACTTTCTTACAAGGAGCGATTGAAGGAGAAGTTTAGTGCTAAAGATCTATTCACTCCTGAAGAGGTAAGCGTATCTTCTGTAGAAGATGAGCTTATGAAGAAAGCTATTCAAATAGTGGAAGATAATATTCCTAATGATCAATTTGATATTCCTACTTTTTGCTCTGAACTAGGAGTTAGTAGAACCATGCTTTTTATAAAGATTAAAGCATGGACTAATTTTACTCCTAATGATTTTATTCAACATTTTAGAATGAAACGAGCTGCACAACTTTTAGAATTAGGCACTTTAAATATCTCTGAAGTGAGTTATAAAGTTGGCTTTAGAAACCCTAAATATTTTAGTAAATGTTTCCAAAAAGCGTATGGAGAAACTCCATCAGTTTACGCAAAGAAATTTTCTGAATAATCCGATAATTAACAATTTATCAGCTTTAGAGCCTATTATTTGCTGATAATGGGATAATTGTATACCTACTTTTGAATTTTTAGAATCATGTGTTAAGTTAATTTTAACATCGATAATTAACGTAAGAATCTCTTTTCCTTTTTACGATATCGTTATCGATAATTTCAAACTTTAAACTAATCTAAAATCAATTCAAATTTAAAGTCTTATGCAAAAAACTAACTTAAACAAATTTTCAAAACTCGGCCTTGTTATAGGTTGCATGTTTTTTGCGATGTATTCGTACGCGCAGACTACTGTTACTGGTAAGGTAATCGACGAGTTAGCTGAACCTATATTAGGAGTTACGGTCTCCGTAAAAGGTGAATCCGGAGGGACATCAACAGATATGGATGGGAATTACTCCATAACTGTTCCTAGCGGTGAGTCTACCTTATTATTTAGTTATGTAGGTTATTCTAGTCAAGAGATTCCAGTAGGTGATCAAACTACTATCAATGTTACTATGATAGAAGATCTAGCATTGCTTGATCAAATAGTGGTTGTAGGTTACGGTACTCGTAAAAAAAGTGATGTTACTGGTGCTGTAAGTACAGTAAAGTCAGAAGAATTAAATGCTTTTCCAGTATTGGACGCTGCTCAAGCACTTCAAGGACGTGCAGCAGGAGTCGAAGTACAGACAAATAATGGTGGCGAGCCCGGCGCACCTATAAACATTCGTATAAGAGGTAACACATCGATTAATGCTAGTAGTAGTCCATTAATAGTTGTTGATGGTTTTGTAGGAGCTAATTTCCCTCAGCCTGCAGATATAGCTTCCATCGAAGTGTTGAAAGACGCATCTGCGACCGCTATTTATGGCTCACGTGGTTCCAACGGAGTTGTTCTCGTAACAACTAAAAGAGGTAAAGAGGGGAAAATAAGTGTAGAGTACAACTTTAATTATTCTACCCAAACAAATGCAAATGAGCTAGATTTATTAAATGCTAATCAATTTGCCACTTATCAACAATTAATTAATCCAGCATATACTCAAGGAGATTCTAATACAGACTGGCAAGATTTAATATACCAGAATGGTAACATCCAGCAACATCAGTTCTCATTTTCTGGTGGTACTGAAGATATTAATTTTTATGCCTCTGCAAATTACTTCAATCAAGAAGGTGTGGTTATAAATTCTGATTTTGAAAGATTCACATTCTTGTCTAATCTTGATGCGCAGGTAAATGATAAATTGAAACTAGGATTAAATTTATTTGCGAGTAGGGGATCTCAAAATGGAGTTCCCACTCAATCTGACGGTGTTCTGGCTAACGGTGGTGGAGACGACGTTGTTGCTTCTTCATTTAGATTTGCACCAGATTTAGGAGTGTTTGATGCAAATGGAAATTTCACCATTAACTCCATAGGAGATGATATTGATAATCCATTTGCAGTGGCAACGCAAAGTGTAAATGAGACTAAAAATGATCTATATCGTGCTAATCTTTCTCTTAATTATGAAATTATTGAAGGCTTAACTTTTAGAACATCGTTTGGTTATGAATCAGAAAATGAAACAGAAGGTTTATTTAGACCATCATCTTTAACCATCACTGCTGGTGGTTTAGGTGGAGTTGCGGCAATCAGTAGTTTCAAAAGATCAAATTTATTGAGTGAGAACTTCCTTACGTATAAGAAAGAAATAGGAAAAGGGGATTTAACCTTATTGGGTGGATATTCTTATCAAAATTTAACAAATCAGACTTATGCGGCAGGTGCTCAACAATTTATTTCTGATTCATTTTCTTACTTCAATTTAGGCGGTGGTTCTGTTCAGTTAATACCATCATCAGCAAGAACTATATCTGAAATCCAATCACAATTTGGTCGCGTGAATTACGATTATGACGATAGATATTTATTAACAGCTACAATCCGTCGTGATGGCGCATCAAATTTTGCAGCAAATGAAAAATATGCGGTTTTCCCGTCCGGAGCCATAGGGTGGAAAATTTCAAATGAACCTTTCTTTAATAATGTGAAAAATGTTTCTCAACTTAAATTGCGTGCCAGCTATGGTGCTACCGGTAATCAAGGTATTTCTGCTTACCAATCACTTGCGAGGTTTAACAGTGTTTATGCAGTAATCAACGGCAATCCTGTTAACAATGTGGTGCCAGATCAGCCAGCAAATCCAAACCTAAAATGGGAGACATCGTATCAAACAAATATTGGTCTTGATGTAGGTTTATTTAATAACCGCATCACTTTATCTGCAGATTACTACAATATTGACACAGAGGATTTAATTATTGCCGATGACAGCCAAGCAGAATACTTAGGTTTCCTAACCACAGCAAGTTTGCGTAACATCGGTGAAGTCAATAATAGAGGTTTTGAATTTAATATTAATAGTAGAAACATTGTAGGAGAAAATTTTACATGGTCTACAGACTTTAATATTTCTACAAATCGTAATGAAGTTACTACTCTTCTAGATGGAGAAGATATTTTCTTAGATGCATCACCAGGATACTTTAACATAGATGAGACTCATGTTTTGAGAGAAGGAGAAGCGACAGGAGCATTCTTTGGTTATGAATACAGAGGTGTTTATCAAGGAGGTTCGCTTCCTTCTGGAACAGCTGTATTTAGTGGTGCTGTAGCTGGAGATCCTTTATATACCGATATACCTGATGAAAACGGAATGCTTGATGGTGAAATAACAACAGCTGATCGAAAAATTCTAGGAGATCCTAATCCAGATTTCACGTTTGGATTTAGTAATAACTTTACATACAAGAATTTTGATATGAATATTTTCTTTCAAGGTGCAGTAGGTGGAGATATTATGAACCTAACCGCTTTACAACTTTTTAGTGGTGACTCTAATGCTACAACTGAAATCTTAAATGCTTGGACTCCTACAAATACCGATACAAATATTCCTAGTGTAGCTGTAAGAGCAAAAAGAATTTCCTCTCAATTCTTAGAGGACGGTAGTTATGTAAGACTTAAAAATATCTCTGTCGGCTATACTCTTCCTAATACGTTTGTAGAAAAACTGGGAATCAGTAGCCTTAGATTAGCAATTAGCGCACAAAATTTGTTGACGTTTACAAACTATTCTGGTCTTGATCCTGAGGCTAGTTATTTTGGTGCTGGTGCAGTTTCAGATAGAGATGCAAATACGACAAGAGGTTTTGACTTTGGTAACTATCCTACACTAAGATCGTTTAACTTTAGTGCAAACATTAAATTTTAATAAAATAATATAAAAATAAATAGATATATGAAAGCTTATAAATATTTAATCCTTGCTATAGGATTGTCAATAATGGGTTGTTCAGATTTAGAAGAAGAACCAGTAGGCCTGCTTGCTCCAGAAGGGTTTTTTCAGTCAACACAAGATATACAGACTGCGGTTAATGGAGCTTATGGACATATGTTACATGAGGATTTTTGGGGGCGTAAGATGTCTTTGACTTTAATGTTACGTAGTGACATGGTTGCTATAGGTGACCCAACAACTTCAGGCCGTAGAATTGAGCATGATGAATTCAATGTACCTGCAGATAATGGTATGATTTCAGGTTACTGGAATAGAACTTATCAAATTATAGCAGCTGCTAATAACGCTATAGCTGGAGCAGAACTAGTAGGTGATACTGACGAAAATAAGAATCCAGTTGTAGCTCAAGCGTACTTTGTTAGGGCTTTCACATACTTTCATTTGGTAAGACAATTTGGTGATATTCCCTATTTAAGTGCACCAGTCACGGATGTGGTAGCGGCAAATAGCATTAGTAAAACCTCTGTTGATGATGTTTATGCAAACATTATTGCTGATTTAGAATTTGCAGAGCAGTGGCTGCCGGATACACAGCCTGCTAGATCTTTACCTGCGAAGTCTGCAGCGCAGTCGTACCTTGCCCTTGTTTATTTGACTCGCGGCCAGCATCAACTTGCATACGATTATGCCAAAGAAGTGATCGATAATGAAGGTGTTTACAACCTAGATTTAGATCCTGATTTTCAAAACTTATTTAATGCAAACGTAGTCGATGCCTCTCTAGAACCTATATTTTCTCTAGATTTTAATGGTTTTAGCCCAAGTGATGATGGTAGAGATTATATGGCAGCATTAACAGGAATAAGAGGTGATGAGCAATATGAACCTAATGTTGTAGGTGGTGGCTGGTCAGTAGGAGTTCCTACCTTAGCTGTATATAATGATTGGGATGATAATGATTATAGAAAACAAGTAAGTTTTGATGATACTAACGTTGTAAATGATGTGGAAAACCCTTTTACGGTTTTTGCAAATTTCAATTCTCGAGCTGTGAATAGACCACATATTGCAAAATATACTAGGTTTACTGGTAATACAGGTAATGGAAATGGTAGAAACTCTAACCATAACTACCATTTTATGCGTTATGCCGAGGTTTTATTAATCGCAGCAGAAGCTCTTAATGAAGTTAGCGGTGGTAGTGATGAAGCTATGGGATATGTAAACCGTGTACGAGCAAGGGCTCGTGCTGGTAATGGTTCTGCTTTTCCAGCAAACGTGTCTGGATTAAATCAAGACCAATTGAGAGATGTTATTATAGATGAAAGAAGATTAGAATTAGCTTTTGAATTCAAGAGATGGTATGATATTGTTAGATTAAGAATAGGTAGTGAAGTGTTTGGATCTTCTGGTTATGAAGGTGCTGTTCCTGGATTTGATCCTTCACAGGATTATTTATTTCCGCTTCCTGCAGATGAGCTTTCTAGAAACCCAAATCTATTACCACAAAATCCCGGATACTAAAAAGTTGAAATAGCCAACTGCTTTAATCCCAGCGATATTGTTTCGTTGGGATTTTTGTTTACCCAAATTTGAATTTGTAGTTCTTGCCTTTACGTTACCTTTAAAAATGAACGAAGTAAAACACTTCATTTTAAATCTATTGTTCCAATGAAAACTATTTACAACTTCGGTTGGCTTTTGACCTGCATGATATTACTGGCTTCTTGTAAACCTCAAGAGAAAGAAGTTGACAGTTCAAGTGCTACCAATATAGACCTGCTGTTGAAAGCCCGTTATGAGAAACTGCTTCGTTATCCTATAGAATCTGCAGCTTTTCCGCGAAGTTACAATCCTGATACAAAACAAATCCTTCAACGCCCATCTAAAGATTGGACGAGTGGTTTTTATGCAGGAAACCTGTGGATGTTGAGTGATGTTACTGGTGAATCTCGCTTTCGCGAAAGCGCACAAAAATGGACTGCTTTTATAGAGAAGGAAAAGTATAACGATGGAACTCACGATATGGGTTTCAAGGTCTACAACAGTTTTGGTTTAGGTTACAATCGTACAAAAAATGAGGAGTACAAAAGTATTTTATTAAAAAGTGCACAAACTCTAGCGACACGATTTAATCCAAATGTACAATCTATAAGATCTTGGGATTTTAGACGCGACCAATGGGAATTCCCAGTTATTATAGATAATATGATGAACCTAGAATTGCTTTTTGAAGCGACAAGGCTTTCTGGAGATTCTACGTTTCATAAGCTTGCAGTTACTCATGCAAATACAACCCTTAAAAATCATTTTAGAAAGGATGATAGTACGGTTCATGTAGTCGTTTATGATACTATTTCTGGTGAGGTAAAAGATCGAGTAACGCATCAAGGCTACAGCGATGATTCAGCTTGGGCACGTGGTCAAGGATGGGCAATTTATGGATACACGATGGCATATCGTTACACAAATGATAAGCGCTATTTAGAACAAGCAGAAGCGACCGCAAACTTCTTTATCAATCATAAAAATATGAGAGAAGACGGTATCCCATATTGGGATTTTGATGCGCCTAATATTCCTAATGAGCCCAGAGATGTATCTGCAGCTGCTATCGTAGCATCGGCATTAGTGGAGTTGTATGGTTATACAAAAGATGAACAATACATCAATTACAGTAAGCAAGTATTGAATAGCTTAAAGTCTGAAGAGTACATTCTTCCCGCAGATTTAGACATCCCTTTTATTCTAGCTCATAGCTCAGGTGACTGGTCTAAACGTTCAGAAATGGACGAACCTATCATCTACGGAGATTATTATTTCCTAGAATTAATGCTACGATTAGAAGAATTCAACCAATAATTACAATCATCCTTATATGAAACATTTATTAAGACTTTTTATCCTATTATTTATTGTAACCATAAGCTGTGATACGGCAACTAGTAACAAAACCGTAACTCGTTCTAAAGTAAATATTAATAAAGACTGGCAGTATCTTGAAGAATCAGTTTTACAACCCAATCAAGCTTTAGAAATAGAAGGATGGGAAAACATTGATCTTCCTCACACATGGAATGCGCTCGATGCGACAGATCTTGACCCAGGTTACAGACGCAATGCTAGCTGGTATAAAAAAGAGTTGGATATTGAAACGGTTTCTTCAAATGCCGTTTATGAACTCTATTTTGAAGGAGTAAACATCGTGTCAGAAGTTTATGTAAACGGAACCAAAGTTGGTGGTCACATAGGTGGTTACATAGGTTTTACCATCGATATTACAGATGTAGTAAAAGTAGGAAGTAACGAAGTTTTAGTTAGAGCAGATAACAGTTATGACCCAGAAGTAATTCCAAGTCAGAAGAGTGATTTCTTCATCTTTGGAGGGATTACCAGAGACGTATGGTTCGTTACTTTGCCGGCGACACATATTGATAAAGTAAAAGTTTCTACGCCAGAGGTTTCAAAAGAAAGCGCTACTATTATTGCTGAGGTTTCTTTTTCTCAATTTCTAGAAGGAAATACAATCGATGCAACACTTAAAGCTCCTAATGGTGCTATAATAGCTGGTCCTAAAGTGGAAATAAGGGATAGAGTAGCCACTGTTACTATAGACCCAATATTAAATCCAGAACTATGGAGCCCTAAAACCCCAAATCTTTACACATTAACAGTCATGGTAAAAGATGGTGATGAGATCATCGATCAAACTGAAGAAAAGGTAGGATTACGCTGGTTTGAATTTAAGGACCACGGTGCTTTTTATCTAAATGGAGAACGATTATTATTGAGAGGAACTCATAGACATGAAGAGCATGCTGGAGTAGGAGCAGCCATGAGCAATGAACAACATCGTGCTGATATGGAACTCATTAAAAGCATGGGAACCAATTTTGTGCGACTAGCACATTATCCGCAAGATCCTGAGGTTTATAAAGCCTGTAATGAACTAGGATTAATAGTATGGGATGAATTACCATGGTGTCGTGGAGGATTAGGAAATGATGTGTGGAAAGAAAACACCACAAATATGATGAAAGAAATTATCAATCAAAATTACAATCATCCCAGTATCGTTTTCTGGTCCTTAGGAAACGAGATGTATTGGTTGCCAGATTTTGAAGATGGTGATAATACGGTAAAAATGAATGAGTATTTACAATTGCTCAATGATCTAGCTCACGAAATGGATCCGTCTCGAGTAACCGCAATCAGAAAATATTATGAAGGAGCAGATATAGTAGATGTATTTTCCCCATCTATTTGGTCAGGATGGTATTCTGGAAGCTATAAAAGCTACCAAAAAGCAATCGATCAATATAAAGCTCAATACAAGCATTTTATTCATACAGAATATGGAGGTAGCAGTCATTTAGGCCGTCACACAGAAAACCCTATAACTGGTGAAGGAGAAATTCAAGCCGATGGCTGGGAAGAAGCCATTGTACAAACTGACGTAGCAAACATTGCTCAAATAGGCGACTGGAGCGAAAACTATATGGTTGATTTATTTGACTGGCATTTAAGAATCTCGGAAACCGATTCCACTTTTGTAGGAAATGCACAATGGGCATTTAAGGATTTTGGAACGCCATTGCGACCAGAAAATGACATTCCTTATATCAACCAGAAAGGACTAGTAGATCGAGATAATAATCCTAAAGATTCTTATTATGTTTTCAAAAGTTACTGGAGCGATGAGCCCTTTGCATGGATAGAATCACATACCTGGACAGAACGTCAAGGTCCTGAGGGAACACAAAGAGAAATAAGTGTTTATTCCAATGCGCCAGAAGTAGAGTTTTTCATGAATGGCCAATCCCTTGGAACCAAGAAAAAAGATATTACCAAATTCCCAGCATCTGGATTAACATGGACCGTAGATTTCATTGAAGGAGCAAATACTATGAAAGCCATAGGAACTACAACTAATGGTGAGCAAGTAACCGATGAACTAAACGTTAACTATAGATTTACTAAAAATAGTAAAGCCAAAGAACTTACTCTAGGATCTAAAAAACTAGATAATGGTCATTATTTGATCACTGCTACTGCAAAAGATAGTAATGGTTTGCGATGTTTAGACTATGAAGATCGCGTGTACTTTCAAGCGATGTCTGGTGGTGCAACTATGAAAAGTCTAGGAACACCTACAGGAAGTGAATCTATAAAAATGGCAAATGGGAGAGCATCTATAGTAGTGCAGCGCGACAGTAGCGGAGCTCCACTAGAAGTAATGGTATTGAATCAAAGCTTTAAAGGAACCTACCTTGTTATTGACTAGAAATAGTAACGGATTTAAACGATCCTACATAAGTATTATTGCGTAGGATTTTTTATTTCTAAAAGAGAAAAACTCATCTTTGCAATCTTATATGAAGACAGACCTCAAAAAAGCCATCATATTTATGCTATTAAGCACTTTGGCTTTTGCAGTGATGAATGGTGTGGTTAAATATTTAGATGGATTCAATGCCTATGAGAAAGTGTTTTTCAGGTCACTTGGAACGTTAATATTTACAATGCCGTATCTTATTTATAAGAAAATTCCGTTACTTGGTAATAAGCGTATGCTGTTGATTGCACGCGGTGTTATAGGCGCCATATCACTTATTCTGTTTTTTCTTTCATTAAAATATTTGCCAGTAGGAACTGCAGTTACTTTAAGATATCTGTCGCCTATTTTTGCAGCAATATTTGCTGTAATTTGGCTTAAAGAAACCATTAAACCTTTGCAATGGTTATTCTTTTTTATGGCACTGACTGGAGTGTTTGTACTTCAGGGATTTGATGGTACGACAAGTCTTATAGGCTTGCTTTTGGTACTTACATCGGCGTTGTGCATGGGACTAGTTTTTGTTGTGATTTCAAAAATTGGTAAGCAAGACCATCCTATGGTAATAATTAATTACTTCATGATTATAGGAACTGTTTTAGGTGGATTGTTAGCGCTCAACGATTGGAAAACACCTGTTGGCAATGAATGGTTTCTACTATTAGGTTTGGGTGTAGTAGGTTTTATAGGTCAATTATTTATGACTAAATCATTTCAAATAGCATCAACAAATCAAGTAGCGCCTCTCAAATATTTGGAAGTCATCTTTACAGTAATTATCGGTGTCGTTTGGTTTTTAGAAATATATACGATTTGGTCTGTAGTCGGTATTCTTTTAGTGATAACAGGACTTGTGCTTAATATATTATACAAAGCAAGAATTAGTAAGTAAAGTAGTACGTTTACGCTTTCGCGAAAGCGTTATTCTTAAAAACATCCCTTCAAATTAATCAATTAGAAAATAAAAGCTACAAGTTGCTTGCAATTCAGCAGCGAAAACCTTTATTTTGGGCAACCAGATTGGTTAACCAATTTTAATCGAAATCGTTTTCGTTTGAAAATCTGTCCTTTAAGATTAAATCAACTTCATGATAAATAAACTTCTATTACTTTTTATTGCGATAAGTTTTATGGCTTGTCAAGAGAAACAAACCACTAGTGTTAAGGAATCGAGTGCTCAATTACTCTTAACTTCAACTGGTATGGAGTTGTTCCAGAATCCTAAAAGCGACTTAGTAGAGAACGCTATTAGTCAATTAGAGATTCAGGTAAAAGAGATTCTTGAAAATCCTCTTAAAGTGCCACAACCAATAGATGCTGGCGGCGGCTACTCACATGAGAAACACAAAAAAAACTATGCAGAACTTTATCGCGTTGCTATTTCTCATAATCTCAATCCTGCAGATGATAAACTGGCTTTTATTAAAGAAATGTTTGAGAGCTATGCGAGTATGTATCCTAACTTAGGATTGCATCCTAAAGCAAAAGAAAATCATCCGCCTGGTAAACTGTATTGGCAAGGTCTTAATGAAGCAGTAACTTTATTTTATATGATTCAGTCTTATGATTTAAGTCGTGAATTTTTAAGCGAGCAGGAACAAGGTAAAATCGAAAAAGATTTATTGCGCCCGATGGCTCATTTCTTAAGCGTAGATAGTTATGACGTTTTTAATAAAATTCATAATCATGGAACCTGGTCAGTAGCTGCTGTGGGAATGACTGGAATGGTACTAGGTGATGATGAAATGGTGCAAACATCTATTTATGGGTCTAACAAAGATGGTAAAACAGGATTTATAGCTCAGCTAGATCATTTATTTTCAAGTGATGGCTTTTATAGTGAAGGACCTTACTATCATAGATATGCTATATTACCTTTTATCGCTTTTGCCGAAGCGATAGAAAAGAATAATCCTGAAGTTAAAATCTTTGAACATAGAGATGGGATATTAAAGAAAGCAGTAACCACTTTGTTACAACTAACCGATGAACAAGGTCGATTTTATCCTATTAACGATGCGATAAAAAGTAAAACATGGGAAAGTGATGAGGTAGTTTTTGCTACAAATATTGCTTATAAACAGTATAAAGATGAGAGTCTTTTACCGGTCATTAAAATGATGGGTAAAATATCATTGACTGATGCTGGTGCCATGGCAGCAAATGCTATTACAGAAGATACTAAGGATTTTTATAACAGACCTAGTATGTTCATTGCCGATGGGGTAGAAGGTAATAGTGGTGGACTTGCCTTATTACGTAGTCCTCAAAATACAGATGGACAGCTACAAGCCGTACTTAAATTTTCTACTCAAGGCATGGGACATGGACACTTTGATCGTTTGAGTTTATCAGTTTATGATCATGGTCATGAAATTATTCCAGATTATGGAGCGGCTCGATTTTTAAACATAGAAGCAAAACGTGGAGGAAGGTATTTGCCAGAGAACAAAACTTATGCCCAGCACACCATTTCACATGCAGCGGTCGTTCTGGATGAAAAATCTCAGTACAAAGGAAATGTGAAATATTCAGAAGAATATGTTTCTCAACTAGTAAAAACAGATGTAGCCGGCGAGCGATTGCAAGTTACCATCGCCATGGATACTATGGCATATAGCAATACAAGTTTGTCACGCTCCATCACAATGGTAAACGAGCCAGCTATTTCTGATCGTCCTTTCATTATCGATTTATATCATATTGATTCTAAAACTGGACATCAAATGGATATGAATTTTCCGTTCTATGGAGATATCATTGATACACAATTTGAATATACGCGACCTGTTAATAAGACAGTTTTAGGAACAGATAATGGGTATAATCACCTTGAAGTTCTTGCAAAAGGATCTCCAAATGCAAATAGTGAAAACACTAAGTTCACTTTTTTACAAGCGCAACGTTTTTATACGATTACGAGTATCACAGATTCTAATACAGAGTTATTCATTACTCAAACTGGTGCAAATGATCCAGAATTTAATCTAAATATTCAAAGGCAATATTTGTTAAGACAACCTAAAGGTGATTCTACTCATACTTTTGTGAACATTATTGAGCCACACGGTTTTTTTAATCCGATCCAAGAAACGGTTGCTCAGCCTAAATCTGTGATCTCTGACGTAAAGCATGAGCAGCAAAATGGTTGTGATATCGTGACATTTAAAGCTGGAGAAGATCTTTATTTATACACGCTTTCGCGAAAGCGAGATAATCAAAAGAATCATACAATAACTTATAACGGAAATTCTTATAGTTGGGAAGGACCGCATCAATTAATTAAATTATAATCATGAAAAGATTTAGTGAAAAATACATTTTAACAGACGATATGGAATGGGAGAATTTAGGAGGTGGCGTATCTCGTAAATTTTTAGGATACGACAATCAGATCATGATGGTACAAGTGAAGTTTGAAAAAGGTGCTGAAGGTGCTCCACATCAACATTTCCATACACAAACTACTTATGTAGCGGCAGGAAAATTTGAATTTGAAATAGATGGCGTGAAGCAAATTGTTAAAGCTGGCGATGGTGTTTACATGGAGCCTAATTTAATGCACAGCGCAGTTTGCCTAGAAGAAGGAATGTTAATAGACGTTTTTGCACCTGTGCGAGAAGATTTTCTAGACGGTAGTGGCGTTTCATACTTTGGAGATAAAGAAGATAAATAAAATCATAATTAGTAAACAATCAACAATATGAGTAATAAAGGAAAAGTAGCCGTAGTAACTGGTGCAACCGGTGGAATAGGCTTTGAAGTAGCAAAAAGATTAGGTCACGATGGTTATACTGTAGTTCTTAACGGTATAGATAATGAGGCTGGTGCGGCAAGAGTTGCAGAGCTTAAAGAGGCTGGAGTTGATGCTGAGTACATGGGCTTTGACGTGACAGATGAGCACGCTGTCACTAAAAATATCACTGCCATTGGTGAGAAATATGGTAGAATCGATACACTAGTTAACAATGCTGGTGGATTAGGTGGAAGATCTCGTTTTGAAGAGATGACTACAGACTTTTATAGAAAAGTAATGGCATTAAATTTAGACTCTGTTTTCTTTGCATCTAGAGCTGCGATTCCATTCCTTAAAAATGGAGAGCATCCTTCAATTATCAACTATACATCTAACGCAGCATGGAATGCTGGTGGACCAGGTGCTGGTATTTATGGAACTTCTAAAGCTGGAGTACATGCAATTACAAGAGCTCTTGCAAAAGATCTTGCAGAATATGGAATAAGAGTAAACGCAGTTTCTCCTGGAACTATTGATACTCCTTTTCACCAGCAAATTAAAGATACGAAGCCAGAAGTGTTTGCTTCTTGGGCAAATAATATCTTATTAGGTCGTCTAGGTCAACCAGAAGATGTAAGTGGTGTTGTTTCTTTTCTCGCGAGTAAAGATGCATCATTCATCACTGCAGAGACTATTCAGATAGGTGGTGGACAAGCATTAGGTATCTAATTCTTATTCACAAACTACTTAAAATCCCTGATCGTGAGATCAGGGATTTTTTCGTTTGTGCGTCTTTGAAATAAAAAACATGCATCTCCTGTCTTCCCATGCCATTCGGCAGCCAGGCCTCAAGGGAAGATGATATTTTTCTCTCTAATTTTATTTTATTGCCCTAGCTTGTTATTTTGGCTTTCCCTTGAGGGAAACACCGATAGGCAAAGGGTGTTTTGTAGCATGAATTTCCACACTTGATGCGGAATCTATAACTAAAGTCGGAATGCGTGCTGTGAGATTTCTTGTCTCTTGACTCTTGTCCCTTGTCTCCCTTGTCTCTTGAATCTTGCAGTGAAACGATCTTGAACCTGTTCGTTAGTAAACCAACTTCAACTCCAGATTCTCTACCACTTTAATCTTTCCAGAATTCACGATGGTATTATTTACAGGTTCTTGTCCTTTTGCACCCCAAAGTACTGCTGTGAGTTTAGTTTTGTTGTTCTTGAATTGATTGCCTTTCATGGTGACATTGATAATACCACGAGTGTTGATAAGGATTTCGTCAGTATCTAATGCGCCACAATTTGTAACAATATTTTCTTCAAAATGAAGCACTCCACCTATGGTAGATTCGTCATAACCACCGCGGTAAAAGTCTATTACTTCATTGGATATATTATCAAAAGTTGAATTTGTAATCGTTAAGAATTCTACATTATAATCTCCTTTATCGTCTGTTTCTTTATCTAGTAAAAAACCATTCTTACAATTATCAAATTGAGAATTACTGATTATAATTTCATCTGCAAAAGAGCTTTTTGAAGCATCGATAACCGATTTAAAATTAGAAACACTCACATCATTCATATGAATTCCATAAGCCATAGACATGTTCTCGTCTAGAGTATTGAATAAATCTTGTTCTGGTGTTCCTACTATATTCAAATTTTCTAAATGTAGAATTCCTTTAGGGTGTATTAAAAACCCTAACTTTAAAGCATTAAACTGAATAGTAGCCTTCTCACTTGCACTATTTACAGTTAATTCTTTAGATAGATTTATAGTTTTGTCGATAAGGTAATTACCAGGATTAAGCGTAATGACATCCTCAGAGTTTGCTTTTTCAATAGCAGCGATTAACTCACCAGAATTAGAAACGTTGTGCGTTTTAATATCTTGATTCCCTTGATAAGGAGTAAACCATGATGCGCCGTATTTAGCAAAATCTACTTTTGCCACAGTAGGGTCTATCGGCGGAATAATAGCACCTACATGATTTTGATCTTCATTTCTAGCATGGCCAAATATGTCTTGATCAATGGTTTCAAAATCAAAGCCTTTGTAAAGTTCACCGTCATATTCTGGAGCAAAAAACATTTCATCGCCTATGAATTCAGAAACAGATTGTAATTTAAAATCATTACGATCAGAGTCCATGGTTTGATTACTAACCATCAAGTTACTCTTGAATTTGATTCCATCTATTTTATCATAGGCTTTTATAGGGTAGGACATGAACTTGTCATTATACACAAAGTTGTTAGCAAAAATCACTCTTTTAGGACGAGCAGACCTTATTTCTGACGGAGGCAACACTTCAGCTTGATCTAAGTTGACACCTACTGAGAAATGAATAGGTTGCTCGCAATTGATCCAACTATTGTGCGCAATTACTGCATCTGTCACTTGATTATATCTATTTAAGGGAGATTTAGGAATACCATTCATCACAGCAAGTGCCGCACGGAATTCTTGACCTTTTAATCCAAAGAAA
The DNA here is from genome assembly GCF_000332115.1 of Nonlabens dokdonensis DSW-6. Taxonomy (NCBI): domain Bacteria; kingdom Pseudomonadati; phylum Bacteroidota; class Flavobacteriia; order Flavobacteriales; family Flavobacteriaceae; genus Nonlabens; species Nonlabens dokdonensis. The sequence continues at coordinate 371,861 of NC_020156.1, read as the reverse complement.
TAATTGTTGGTAACCCAATGACCAGTATTTATGACACGTATTCCACCTACGTACGGATTATCATTTGCAAGAAACATATTCCCGCTGATGTTAGCATAATTTCCATGTCGTGTCACTACAGATCCTTCACTTTCTAGAAACACATTGTTGCTAAAGTTGTTAAAATTTGACTTACTAGAAATAACTTCCACCTCACCATTACATTTTTCAAATAAGTTATTGGTTACTTGCGTATATGATGGAGTCATGGAAGTGGTACTGGCGCCTAGCTGCATCGTTTCGGCTTTTGGGCCACCTTTTCTAGGTCGAGGACCGAAGTGATTATCATGAATCTTATGATAATTATTAATATGACGGTTGTCATTTAAATACACCTTTATTGTAGGGCCTTCGTTGGATTTTCCAGCGATATAACAATGATCCATCTCATTATTACGTCCATAAAATTCTACCCAATGATCCTTTCTATGTCTATCGAGTTGCGTGAATTCTTCTATTACTGTTCTTGTAACACGGCAATTGTAGGCAATAGAATCAGGACTGTTTCTAAAAATAATTACAGCTTCATCTGGAGTATAACCGTTTTTGAAATAAAGATCTTTAACAATTAAGTGTTCTCCACTTATTTTTAAAACCGACTCACCTTCGATGGTTACCTCGCCTGGCGTTTCTGCTCTTAAAGTTATAGGTCGATTTTGAGTACCTGTAGCATGGAATTTTATTTGAGAATTATTCCATACACCATTCTTCATTGTGATTACGTCTCCAGGTTCTGAGTTAGTAATAGCCTCTTGCAATTCATTTATGTTTGAGACCAATAACGAATCTGTTTCATTTTGGTTATTACAACCAAATATCGCTAAAGTAAAAATGATTAAGAATGTTTTTTTCATGGGTGAGTTTAAGGTCATGAAGATATAAAGTAAAACACTTTAGTTAGGTGCATTTGAGTACTTAATCAAGTAGAAAATTGTACTAGACACGCCTCAAAGTACTAATAAAAACTCTATTTTTTTCATTTAATACTGTTAGTGAGAAGTTATATCTTTTTAGTTTCGCTTTCGCGAAAGCAAGGTAACTCCAATATTAAAAGCATTTAATTTTATTTAATAAGCTTCATTATGGTCAAAGAATTTGAGCTTTAAGTGTTTAATTTCGTAACCATAAGAGTTCGAACCTATAACTCAATGAATAATAACTCTTTGATGAATTTTGAAGAAAAGTAAAAACCTCTTTAAATCATTGATCTAAAGAGGTTTGAATTAAGTGGTGGAGTCGGAGAGAATCGAACTCTCGTCCAAACGAGCGAATTCATCGCTTTCTACATGTTTAGTTTCCATTTAGTTTCAGTCGTTACACCGGTTAGAAACTACCAAAGCAACGCTTGTCTTCAATTAAGTTTCTCCTCAACATCAAAGCCCTATTGAGGATAGGTTTACTTTTACGAAGTCCCTAAATCAAGTGCCGTAAACCAAGGCCTTTGAGGAACTTCCTGCATGCTCGTCTTACGAGCCGAGGCACATCTTACTATAATTCAGATTATGCTGCTAGGGCGTAGTTATTCTCGCCGTTTAAAAAAGTGTGAATCATGATATTTAAGAGCTATGTCCCAGCGCTCTACATGCTTACAATCAAGTCGGTCTCGCTGTCAAAACCAGTCGACCCCATTTTTTCTTCAGTAAACTGAAAATTGCTTATATCAGATTATCTATCTAAATAAGGACAGCAAATATAATCATCTATCTAGGATGGTAGTGTAAAAACTATGCCAATTCTAAAAGTAAATTTTCCAGTTCTTTAAACTGGAAACAGTAGTCTAAACATTTCAAATAAATAAAGATTCTAGTTCTAACTATAGAGAAAGCAATAGCATATTTCTAGCTTTTTAAATGATGTCAATTCCCTACTCATTTACGATTATTCCCATAAATTAATTGTCTTCTGTGGAAAGCTTGTTTTTTATTAAATCTTTAGGCAAAGAGGCACTGGATCCTTTAGTTAAATATCTTTTCAAAACGCCACCACGTACTTTGTTCACATCAAATTCAATCACAAAAGCTTTAGGATCTATCTCTTCAACAAGATTTAGCGTTTTATTAATGTCTATACGGTTTACAATAGTTTGTATAATATTGATTTCTTTATTTACACCACTACTTCCATAACCGCTGGCGCCTTTGTAAATCGTCATCCCGACACCTAATTCAAATGCAATAGCGTCTGTAATTTCTTTAGACTTTTGAGAAACAATGGTAAGTCCTATAAAATTTTCTAGACCTTGAATAAATAAATCAATCACTTTTGCGGTAACTAGATAAGCAAGAATAGAGTACATGGCTATTTCTACCGAAACGACGTAGGCAGTAATGCAAAATAGCACCACATTAAAGGCAATAATGGTTTTCCCTATACTTATTCCATATTTGTTGAAAACAAAAAGCCCTAAAAGCTCAGATCCATCTAGTACTGCTCCGTTGCGTATAGTTACGCCTATTCCTGCACCCAGAAACATACCGCCAAAAATCGAAATCAGTAATTTATCTTCAGTAATAATAGGAAAGGTTTCTATACTTATAGAAAGTGCGAGTAATGCAATCGCCACAATAGATTTGATTACAATTCTCTTAGATACCGTAAATATTCCCACGATAATAAACGGAATACTTAATAATACTAACAGTATAGAAATATCCCATCCTGTTTTTAAACTTAATAATATGGCTATTCCAGTGACGCCACCGTCCAGAAAGTTGTTTGGTAATAAAAAAGCTTTAAGGCCTATACTCGCAAGAAAGATCCCAATTGCGATCTGACTGTATTCTCTTAAATATCTTATCATGGTTTTAATAATTTTTAATTATTGCTAGCAAAATGAAATATAAGACAACTTATAATAATTCGGCAGGTATTGATATTCTAAGAACACCTCATTTTTATTATATTGCTAGATTAAAATACGACTATGAAGTTTGCCATTATTAGAGAGAGAAAGAATCCGCCAGATAGGAGAGTGGTTTTTACTCCAGAGCAATTGAACCGTTTGAATCTCGCTTTCGCGAAAGCGGAATTCATAGCAGAATCTTCACCTATCAGAATTTTTTCAGACGAGCAATATACTTCTCATGGGATAACGGTTACAGATGACGTTTCAAGTGCTGACGTGATGATAGGCGTGAAAGAAGTTCCTATAGACGCTTTGATTCCAAAAAAGAAATACTTTTTCTTTTCTCATACTATAAAAAAACAACCTTATAATAAAGAACTGCTTAGAGCGATTCTAGACAAGAAAATTGAATTGTATGATCATGAAACCATAGTTAGAAAAAATGGTGCGCGATTAATAGGTTTTGGTAGGTATGCTGGTATTGTAGGTGCTTACAATGGATTTAGAGCGCTAGGTTTGAGGGACGATATTTTTAATTTACCTAAAGTGGAGCGTCTTCCAGATTATGAAGCATTACAGCAGGAATTAAAGCAAATCAAAGATAAATTGCCACCTATTCATATAGTAATGACAGGGAATGGCAAAGTCGCTGGTGGAATTAAAGAAATACTTGATACTCTAGAAATCAAACAATTAAAGCCTAAAGAATACTTGCAACTAGGCCACTTTCAAAATAAACAAACCACCTTTACGATTCTTGATGTGCAACATTATTACACACGTAAAGACGGTTACCGACCTACAAAAACCGAATGCTATAATAATCCAGAATTACTAGTTAGTGACTTTATGAAATATGCTCAGGTTACTGACATGCTTATTACAGGTCACTTTTACGGGAATGGCGCACCCTATCTTTTTACCAGAGAAGATGCAAAACAATCTGATTTTAAGATTGACCTTGTTGCAGATGTAAGCTGTGATATCGATGGACCTATAGCATCTACTTTGAGACCTAGTACAATTAAAGATCCTTTATATGGTTATGACGCTCAAGGCGAAAACGAGGTCCCTTTCAAGACTCCAGGCTCCATTACGGTTATGGCAGTAGATAATTTGCCTTGTGAATTACCCAAAGATGCTAGTGAAGGTTTTGGAGAAATGTTTGAAAAACATGTGATTCCTGCTTTTTTTAATGGTGATAGAAACGGAGTATTAGAAAGAGCAAAAATGACCACAAGCGAAGGCAAGCTAACTGAAAGATTTGCTTACTTGAATGACTTTGTCTATTCAGAAGAATCGTCAGAAAACTAGATAAGTAAATGATGACTACACAACTTTGTAACAGTATTAGATTTTATAGCATCCTAAGCTTTATAATGTTATGTAGCTTTTTTTTACAAGCGCAGTTCAATCCTAGTTTAATAGGAAACGCATCTTCTGTAGGTAATGATTGTTATCAAATTACTCCAAATTTGAATGGACAATCTGGTGCGATTTGGTCTCCCGATCGCATCAATATGCGTCTTAATTTTATAATAGAATTTAGAATATTTCTAGGGACAAATGATGCTAACGGTGCTGATGGACTCACCTTTGTAATGAAAAATTCTCCCAATCCTGTAATTGGTAATTTAGGTGGTGGAATGGGTTATGAAGGTATTACTAATTCTTTTGCTATTGAATTTGATACATGGCAAAATACTGATCTTTCAGATCCATTTTTTGATCATATCGCAATGGTATCTGCAGGTATAAATGATCATAGTATGAGTCAAAATCTTGCAGGCCCTATTGTAGCATCTCCTACTTCAAATAATGTAGAAGATGGCGTGGAGCATGCCGTTCGTATTGAATGGGATGGTACAGCACAAACTATGAGTATCTATTTTGATTGCGACTTAAGATTAACTTACACGGGAGATTTAATCAATCAAGTTTTTGGAGGAAGTACTTTTTCCTATTTTGGGTTCACCGGTTCTACTGGTGGCGCTGCAAATCTTCAGCGTGTTTGTTTTGATTATATATCGTTTGCAAATGATTTGGGAGTTATAGATGATACAGCAATTTGTATAGGTGACACGGTATCAAATGTAGATGCCACGATAAATGGTGCCTCCAGTTATTTATGGACGCCAGCTACAGGAGTTAGCAATCCTAATATCCCTAATCCCACCTTTAGTCCATCGACTACAACAACTTACAATATAGATATTACTAACAGTTGTGGTGATGTCATACAAGAAGATTTTACGATCTCCGTAGGATCACAGCCTACGGCAAATACTGTTGCAGATTTTAATGTTTGTGATGATGCTTCTAATGATGGTATCATAACTTATGACCTTTTGCAATTGGACGCTGCAGTTATAGGAACTCAAGATCCCACTTTATTTACTGTATCTTATTATGCTTCTCAGATCGATGCCGATGCTGCGACAAATCCTTTACCTCAAAACTTTTCTAACACTGCAATTTGTGAACGTATCTATTCTAGAATAGAGTCTGTGACCAGTTCTAGTTGTTACAATACTACAGATTTTGAGTTATGTGTCTCTACTCAGCCAGTAGCAAACCCAGTAGCGACTTACCGCTTATGTGATGATATTTCAAATAACAATTCAGAGGTATTTGATTTGGTTTCTAGAATTCCAGAAGTATTGCTAGGTCAAGTTCCAGCCGACTTTAATATTGAATATTTCACAACTCAAGCAGAAGCTGATCAAGGAAGCGTAGGCGGAGCAACACCTGTAAGCAATATGTACAGTAGTGGTGGACAAACCATGTATGTGCGTATTGAAAATATTGCTAACACAGATTGTTTTGACACCACCTTTTTCGACATTATTGTAGACGATCTACCGCTAGCCACAGCTCCAGCTGATCTTGTTATTTGTGATGATATGTCTAACGATGGAACTGAAGATATAACCTTATCGCAATTTGATGCTGACGTGCTTAACGGCCAGACGTCTCCTAATTTTGTAGTTTCTTACCATGCAAATCAAACTGATGCTGATAATGGTACTCCAGAATTGACCAGTCCTTTTACTATTACAACAGGTACAACTACCATTTTTGCAAGAATAGACAACAGTGATAATGAAACTTGTGCCAGCACTACTCCTATAAACATTGTTCTTAACGAGCAAGCGGTTGCAAATTCTGTTGCTGAATACAGAATTTGTGACGATAGTACTAATGATGGTTTAGAAGATTTTGACTTAAGTACGAGAAATGCAGCTGTTTTATTTGGGCAAAACCCTGCAAACTTCACCATTGAATACTTCACCTCACAAGCAGATGCTGACTTAGGAAGTGCCGGAGGAGCAACTCCACTACCTACCATTTACAACAGTGGTTCCACTACTCTTTTTGTAAGAATAGAAACCAATTCCAACAGCAGTTGTTATGATACAGAGATGTTTGACATTTTTGTAGATCCATTACCTAGAGCAGGAACTCCTACTGATATTATCGTTTGTGATGATCCTTCTAATGATGGAACAGAAAATGTAGATTTATCTCAGTTTGACATGACTATTCTAGACGGGCAGACTAATCCTAGTTTTAATGTAACTTATCACGCTACTCAAACTGATGCTGATAACAACGCATCGCCACTTGCTAGCCCTTATACGGTAACCAGCGCAACGCCTAATATTTTTGCTAGAATTGATAATGCAGATAACGATACTTGTTACACTACAACGACATTCCGATTTGTGATCAGTCCTACGCCTACAGCAAATGCTGTTCAAGATATGATTACTTGTGATGATCCTGGAAATGACGGTTCTGAAATATTTGATCTTACTATGGCAAATAGTGAAGTGTTAGACAGTCAAAACCCTACAGACTTTAATATTACTTACCATACTAGCTTGAATGGTGCTCAAACAGGAATGGGTACAGATCAAATAGCTAACGATACTGCTTATGCAAGTAGCACAACTACTCCAGAAACTATTTTTGTAAGAATAGAAGCTGTTGCAAATCCAGTTTGTGCAGATACTACCAGCTTTACATTAACAGTAAGCGAGCAACCTACTGCTGGTACAGCGATAGACTTAGTAGGATGTGACGATATCAGCAACGATGGTTTTGAAGAATTTGACTTTACATCACAAGATGCTTCCATTTACAATGGTCAAAGTACAGCAGATTTCAATGTGACTTATCACACCAGCCAGACAGATGCGGATAATGATACCGGAGCATTAAGTTTTCCATACACAAATGTGAGTAGAGCACAAACTATTTATGCAAGAATTGAAAACGCTTCAAATCAAGATTGTTATGATGTCTCTACCTTTAGAATAGAAGTCTTTGCAAGACCTACGATTGCAAATCAAGGACCTTACACCATTTGTGCTGGAGTACCAGAAACAATTGATGCTGGACCAGGATATTCTAGCTACCTATGGTCCACTGGAGAGATGACACAAACTATAGATGTTTCTTCAGGTGATGATTATACTGTAACCGTTACTAATAGCGATGGTTGTGATAGTACTGCAACAATCACAGTAGTAGAATCTGATGTGGCGGTAATAGAACGTATAGACGTAGGACAGTTTGAAGTAAATACTAATACTCTTACTGCGATTGTAACAGGAAGCGGTGATTATGAATTTTCACTTGATAATTTTGTGTATCAAGACAGCCAGAGATTTACAAATCTTTATCCAGGATTCTACACGATCTACGTAAGAGATAAAAACGGTTGTGGAACAGTTTCTATGGATGCAGTAATTATAGGCGGACCACCATATTTTACACCTAATCAAGATGGTTACCACGACACATGGCAAGTAATCGCTGTAAGTGAGATCCCAGATGCGAGCATCTACATCTTTGACCGCTATGGTAAATTACTAAAACAAATAAGTGCCACAGGACCAGGATGGGATGGAACTTACAATGGTAACCCAATGCCATCTAGCGATTACTGGTACCTCGTTGAATTAACTGATGGAAGAAGCTTTAAAGGACATTTCGCACTGAAAAGGTAAATCTGTTTTGCATGCTTCTGTAAAAACGATATTTAAACATTAATCATACTTTTCTTTTATAAATCACTATTGGAAGCGAGAAAAACGATTTGAATAATGCGTAAATCACTATTAAAAATGTACTCAAACTTACAACCATTATCCAAGCATTTTGATTTTTGTGGACGTCTTTAAATAGGTAAAATAGGTCTAAAAAAATTTTATTTGGGCTGTGAAGTAGATCCCAGCTATTCCATCTTAAATGCCTACCTAAATAAACACCACATGCACACAAAATCCAGATACCATTTTCAAATATAGCAACCCAATATTTATTTTTCAACCAGCCTTTTTTTATTAAAATGGTTACCATATCATACATACTGATAAAGCCTAAATAAACTCCTGTGATGGAGAAACTTAAAATCATTAATGATTCAAGAACGATCCAGCTCTTTAGTGCTGTTTTAATATGTATTAAATCTGTTAGTAAATAAGGAGCATTGGGAAGAAAAGTAATCCAGATAATCCCTGAAAGTATGATATTAAAGTTTGTGATATCCTTTTTAAAGCGCAACCGGGCAACCAATAGATATGGTATAAAAGCAAGGAATAAATTCCAAATAAGATAAACTAACGCGAAAGTATAGTAAACTTCTAATCTCACAATAAGTAATAAAATGCTCATTAGTGTAAGTGTCATCACACTTCTTATCTCTTTATATTTATTAAAAAAATTAAGCATTACACTTTTAGAGTTTTGTATGTCAAACAAATATAGTAGAAATTAAAAATCAAAGCATAATGAAACCATTTTCACCTATTGTTTTATAAAAGACTAGAAATAAAGGTTATAGCTTTCACGGTTCAACAATGAATCAAATACTAACAATGGAAGAATAGACTCTCAGGACTGTTATTTAAAGAAATTTAATTTTGCAATCATTTTTTCTATAATTAAAACAAATAAAATCCCCAAAGTATACATCAACATATCCCACCAGGAAAAACTCGTGCCTATAATTATTCTTGCTATTTTGTAATCTTCTAATCCTAGTAGAGAGACTACCTGTGCATATTGAGCTATTTCAATGGCGTAACTAAAAAGCAAGGTTGCTATTGCAACGCTCAAAACCTTGAAATTACTAACCGACATTACAACTGAATAAATTAAAATAACCACAAAAAAATCTCCTAGATAAGGTCTTATAAAATCATCGTGAGCATATTGTTCTATTAACACTTCAATCACAAACAAGGTCAAGGCTGCGATTATATATACTTTTTTAGGCTTGCGATGTAATTTTGGTAGGTTCATTATAATTTTTAAATAGATTAAAAGTGACCATAAGGAAAAAGCTCATACTGCTTATCATGAGCCAGGCTTCTTGATTTGAAAAAGGATGTAAAAAAAGATCTACCATATCCTTAAATAATTTTTCTGGGTGCTGAATGATGTCCCATGTATTCCATCTTAAAACTCTTCCTAAATAGATGCCATAACCGCATAGAATTAAGACGATATTTTGAAATAGAGCCTTCTGTTTTATGCTGGACAACCATCCTTTTTCACTTAATAGTTGCGTCATATCTCTGAGACTTAAAAATCCTAAAAATAATCCGGTCGTACTGAAGCTTAAAATAAGAAGTGATTCATAAACGATCCAGCTAGCACTTGCATGCCTAATATGAATCAAATCTGTAACTAAATAAGGAGCATTGGGTAGGAAGGCTAGCCAAACTATAAAAGTAAGTATGAGGTTGGTTTTGGATACGCTTTCGCGAAAGCGTAAACGAACTACCATCACATAGGGAATAAATGCTAGGAAAAGATTCCAAATTAAAAACAACATGAAAAAATCATGTGTGATTTTCATTCGTAGCCCAAGCAAGCAAATGCATAAAAGAGTCAAGACAGAGACTTGTTTTAACTCGTGGAATCGATGTAAAAATAATGTTTTCATAAGGTGATTTTAATGATGTTTTTTGAATTATGAATTGTCAAATTATAGCTTATATAAAAAGTAGCAAGAGTGAAAGAGAAACGCTGAGTACAATGACATAAAGGGTAAATAAAGCTTCTTTATGTGATACAAACCCTAAAACATAGTTGAGTAAGACAATCAAAAACATCATCGCATTAGTGATTAACGCTATTATAAATACACCTATGCTTCCAGCTTGAAATATTTTCTCTCCTGTAATAAATAACAATAAACATGCAATTGACCCTGCGGCAAAGAATATAAATGCAAGCTGAATAGCTACTCTATTTTGCGGCTGCAGTCTCTTTAGAAATGTTTTCATTGGTTTGTTTTAGTTGGTGAGCGATCCAATTGAATTCTTGCCAATTGCGATTTATGAATTCTTGCTCGTTATAGTGATCGTAGTAGTAGATATTGCTTTTGGTTTGTAGTTTGTAATCATCATAAAGGTTATACTCTTTTAAAACCAGCGCATTTTGTGGTAGCAAGCTTTCTAAATAAACTCTTGATACTTTTTCTTCCACGATATTATGCTCGGTAATAATAGCAGACCAGTTGATCAAACCATAAACTGCAAGAGTAGTGTAGCTTATTACTAGATTGCGTCGTATCAAATAAACAAAGTTGAGTCGGTGATTTACTTTGAGATAGGTAGTGATTAATCCTGCAATTGTCAAGAACAAGTAAACTATCACGCCTATACGTTTATGTGTAAGTCCGTGTTCATCAATATAGAGGTAGTTTTTAGTAAAAATACTCGCTACTAGTAATGCGTTTAAAATGATCCAGATGTAAGTAAGCGCTCTTAAGTTTTGATTGTTTTTAAGAAAATTGACATCGCCTCGATATATGAAGGCGATTATTCCTATAGCAATAACGATACTCGCAATAGAGGCATAAACTCCTTGGTGCACCGCTTGAGACAGCACACTGGCTTGAGTGGTATTTAAGTTGGTCAAGAAAAGTACCTCTGTAATTAAAACAAATACGAGCAGCAAATTCAAACAAAGAATGGAAATAAAGCCTATTTGAGATTCATTTTGAACTGTTTTAAGTTGTAAATCATTTAGTGATTTGGGTAGTAGTTCATTAGGTGTTTCTTGGTCTTTTTTAGTAAGCTCTTGAATAGGTTGTGGTTTTTCAATATTTGCCATTATTAAAGAACCTATTGCAGCAGTAAACAACCAAAAAACATCAATAAATGAAAAGTCTATAGCTTCTAGGACATCATTAAATATAGGGTTTGAAGAACTGTAGAGAAGTGTAAAAACAACGATCAATACCACTGGAATAATCACTAATTTAATTACCTGACCTATGTCAATTTTTTCTGCATTTTCTGGCTTTTTTTCTTTTTCTACCTGATAAAATAGGGAATGAAATACACCGAATAAACTGGTGTAAATACCGTTGAGCCAGCTCACGTAAATACTACTTTGAGAGCTAGCTATGTATCCTAGAAATAGAAATGTACTCAAAAAGTACATAAAAATACTCCAGTCCGATCCATGAGCACAAATGGCTGTAGCACTTGCTAGCATTGCAAAACCGCTCAGAATAATGGTTTTCTCAAAAAGTAATGTTTTGTGATTTATAAAAAGAGTAATAATCAAGAACAGACTATATAGTAAAGCGTTTATTCCTAGATTTTGGGAGTAAAAAAGAGTGGAAAAAACGATTCCTCCGGTGATAATAATTATGGTTTTTTTCATGGTGATAAGTTTTAAGAGTTAGACCAGTCTATTTTATTAGATACAATCATAATAATAGAAAGGATTATGAATAAGCCTACACTGCCAGCTAGTAAAGCGAAGTCTTCTAATTGTGTGGTGGCATAAATGAATGAATACAGTGCGGTAAGAGATCCTAATATGAGCAAGGAAAATTTCTTGTTCTTGAGTATGGAGTAGGAGTAAATACTAATCAATCCTATTACACTTATTGCACCGATTAAATATGCCAGATTAAAATTGAGATGTTCAGATATGGAAAGTAACAGCGTATAGAATATAACTAATGCGACGCCTATCATAACATATTGAATAGAATGAATATGCTTTTTAGTAATGGTTTGAATGAAGAAGAAAATAATGAAAGTTAGAGCTATGACTAAAAAACCATATTTAGCAGTGCGCTCTGTTTGTTGATATTGATCGGCTGGTATTAAAAAATCTACGCCCATAGCTTGGTGATTTAGACTGGGAAAACCAGCGGTAAAAGATTGTCCAAACTGTCTGTTCACTTTAAATACTTGCCATTCTGCTTCAAAGCCAGAATCTGTTATTTCCTTAGTGCCATTTTCTTCAGGTAAAAACGCTCCTGAAAAACTAGGGTCTGCCCAATTTGATTTCATTTTTAGATTAGTAATGCTTCCTAAGGGAACAACTTGTAGTTGTTCACTACCATTTATTTTTAGGAAAAGAGAAAAGTCTAAAGAGCCATCATTAAACGATTGATTTGTAAGATTTAAATAAGGAGTCTTTAAAGTAAAATTTTGAGATGAATTACTTCTATAATTATTAGTAGTAGAAATGGCAGTTGCTGGTGACATAACATAAGCAGCATCATTAAACTCAAATTGAAGAGTGTTTTTAATACCTTTCAAATTAGTCGTTTTAAAAATGAATTTTGCTTTTTCCCAAACAATACTTTCCGGATCGATATCTTTACTTTTAAAGTCAGGAAGTTTAAAATTACCGTTGGTTTTGATATCACTTTGATAAACGGCACTTTCATAAATACTGTAGCTTTTAGAAGTTACCGAGGCGCTGATATCATAATTCAATTCATTAGGTAAAAAATAAGCAACTCTCTCTTCTTCACTAGTTGTAATATAGGTTTTTTGAGTTTTCTCTTCTATGTTTTTATGTGTTTTGATAACCTTGTAAGGCAGTTCAAGAATTGGTCCTTGAAGTATTACTTCTTCACCCCATTTACTATTTATTTCCCTTATGACTTGTTCTTTACGATCAGCTCTTTCTGATATTAAATATTGAACAAATAATAGAGGTATTAACAACAACAAGGTGAGAATGCTGATCGTTATAAGTCTAGCAGTTACAGAGTATTTGATCCAGTGGATGATTCCTTTTTGTGACATGTTGAAATATTTTAAATATTTGAAGTTATAAGAGTTGATTTAAATATGGAAATAGGAGAGTAGAGGTGCTGCTTAAAGTCTAGATGGTGAATACCTGTGGAGTTATAACCACTAGAGAAAGCTTCTATAAAAAGTATGTATTGATCTATATAAAAAATTACACCTACCAGCATAGCAAGTAGCACAAAAGGACTGCGTTTGCCATTGCCCCATAACCAGTATTGCATGGCTATTTCTTGAGCAGTATCAATTTTATAATCTGTTAATACATGAAATACATCATGATCCTCGCATCGAGGTTGTGGTTCAAATTTGTGCTGGAGTAAAAAACACCCAAGATGGTATCCTAGACTTTCTGTAGGATAAGACAATAGTTGCTGCGTATTTACTTGCCACGACGGTCCAGTTTTAAATTTGACATAAATCTTACTAGCCAATTCAAAGGAGTGGTATACAAAAACCTCTCTTAACGTTTTTAAAGTACTTTGTATTTCAAAGTAAATAGGTAAAAAAAATGTTTTCATAGTTTTAGGTATGAGATATGAGGTATGTGGTATGAGTGTTTCATTTTTCATTTTTCATTTTTTATTAATTATTAATCATTAATCATTAATCATTAATCATTAATCATTATTCATTATTCATTTCAATTTCAGTTTCATCATCCACCGATAAGTTTTTCTAGTGCTTCAATATGTTTTTTAAATTCTAGTTTACCTACATCGGTAGCAATGTACTTCGTATTAGGTTTACGACCTATAAAGCTTTTTTCTACTCGTATGTAATTCTCTTTTTCTAAAGCTTTGGCATGACTGGCTAGATTACCATCCGTAACATCTAGTAATTCTTTGAGCTCTTTAAAATCGGCATGATCGTTTACCACGAGCACAGACATAATGCCTAGTCGTATGCGGTGATCAAATGCTTTATTTAACTTGTTGATGAGACTCATTAATTTTTTATCAGGTGATTTTATTGAGGAACTTTCTAATTACCTATCATATTTATAATACATTACAGCTCCATATATGATATGGCACAATCCAAAACCTGCTGCCCAAAAGTACAAACCATAACCTATAAATTGGGTATTGATAAGTCCTAGAATAGCACAACTCAAGCCTAGGTACTTTACAGTTCCTAAAGTAAACTGTGCTGCATTCATACACGCCAAACCGTAAAAAACTAACATCGCTGGAGCAACGAGACCTAGTAAATTATACTGAAGTAAAACCAATGTAAATACTGCGCCTATGCTCAAAGGAGCCATAAAATTTGCGATCAATCTTAAGGATTGCTTGGTCCAAACTTTTTGTTTGTATTTTTTTGCTTTGGATCGCGTTAGAAAAAATGCGGTAATTACTGCCATAAACATTACGCCAGTGGCAACAGCAACTATTTGCAAGGAAGGATTTTGTGCCCATGGAGTTTCAAATAAGGTGTTTACAGTATCTCTATAACCTTTTTCATAAGCATTTTGAATAATAAAATGACCTATTACACTTCCTATTAAGGCATAAACACCAGCCATAATACCACTCATTCCAGATAAAGAAATAAATCGAGTCGATTTATTCATAAGAGATTTAATCTCCTTTATGTCTTCTAGATATTTATCGTTAGTCATATTTAAAGTACTTTGAATTACAAAGTAAAACTAAAATTATGGATTCCACAATATTTTCTCTATAATTTTTATAGTGAAGAGGTGATGATAAGGTTCTCGCTTTCGCGAAAGCGGAACCACAAAAAAACCTATCAAGAAAGATTTAATAGATCTTAATTCTTGATAGGTTGAATAATTGGTAGGCTAACTAATTGCCTTAATTGTGATTACTTTTTATTCCAGCCGTCAGCTTTTTTCCATCTTACAGGAGCTTTAGGTTCTGGTTTCATTTCAAATTCTTGAGACGGTAATAAACGTAGCGCTTCTTGAACAGCGGTTTCTAATTGTGGGTCGTTGCCAGCAACGATACTTTTAGGGTCTTGAATTACTTCTATATCTGGAGCGACACCTTCACCTTCTACAGCCCAATTTCCATCTAGATCAAAGAATCCACCTCTAGGAGCTACCATTCTACCACCATCTACAAATGGAGGCGTGTCCCATGTTCCTACAAGTCCACCCCAAGTTCTAGTTCCTACTATAGGACCTATATCTTGTTGCTTAAACATGTAGGGTAGTAAATCTCCACCAGATCCTGCACGCTCATTGATGATCATTACTTTAGGTCCAAAAATCCCTGCCATAGGAGTAGTCCATGGCCTATTATCATTTGCCTTGCTGTTAAAGTATCCCATAGGCTCTCTGTTCATGATGTCGATCATATAATCTGCAGCAGAGCCACCTCCATTGTTGCGCTCATCGATAATGACACCTTTTTTATCTTGTTGTGAAAAGTAATACCTATTGAATGATTCAAATCCACCACCACCAGTATTTGGGACATAAACATAGGCAAGTTTGCCACCAGAGAGTTGATCCACGCGACGCCTGTTATCTTCAATCCATTCTACATTTCTCAAGCGGCGCTCACTTCGTACTGGTTTTATAATAACCGTATGAGCATCTTTTTCTTTGCCTGTGCTACTTACAGTAAGTCTAATAGTACGATTTGCAGTTTGCTCTAAAAGCTGGTATGGATTTACGTTTTCGCTTAAAGCGGCACCATTAATACTGTGAATATAATCTCCTTCTTTTACATTTATTCCAGGTAAGGAAAGCGGGCCAGTAATCACTGGATTCCAGGTTTCTCCCGTATATATTTTATCGATTTGATACATTCCTTTGTTAATAGATAAATCGGCACCTAGCAATCCTACAGGAACACGATTAGTATCTGGAAAATCACCACCAGAAACGTAGGAGTGACCTATTGCGATTTCTCCGCTCATGATATCGACTACATAATTGAGGTCTACACGATGACGTACGTGCTTTATCCACGGTGCATACCATTCATAAACTTGATCCCAAGGAGCGCCATGAGTATTATCTACATATAAAAAGTCTCTCATGTAGCGCCATCCTTCCTTGAAGATTTGAGCATACTCCTCTTGCGGATTCACCTTTACTTTCATTGAAGTATCTAGAGTTTCTTTTCCTGCAGTTGGTTTTTTGGCATCGTTCAAACTCCAGCTTCCTGATTTAAATAATAGTAAATGATTCCCATCGTAAGAAGAAACCATAGAGTTGACTCCACTTGCAAATTCCTTAGCTTCTTGTTCTTTTACATTGTACTTATGAACCTTTAAACCGTTCTCATTAGGTATAGCTTCTGCGATAAAAACAGTTCCAGATGGTCCTTTTGCAAGTGCAGGATAATTTCTAGTAGGCAACTGCATCGGGATGATTCTTTCAAAAATTCCTTCTTCATCAATGGTAACGGCTGCATCTTCAGCGTCTTTTTTATCATCTTTCTTTTCTTCCTTTTTATCGGCATCTTCTTTTTTAATAGCCTCTTCATCAGTCTCTGGTAAATGAGGAGCTTTTCCATCACTGGCTAGAACAACAGCATAGAGCGATCTATTCACTGTTTTGTCCATAGAACTCATATCTAACCATCCTGAGGTGAGCCCATAATCGGTACTAGAAAGTGTATAAATATAATCACCAGATTCATCCCATACAGGACTAATAGAGTCTGCAATAGGATCGGTGATTTGGATGGTCTTTTTAGTTTCTACGTTATAAACAAATATGGCTTTGAAATGACTTTTCAACTGTTTACTGTAGGCCACCCATTTACTGTCTGGTGACCATACCGGATTTAAAGTTCTATTAGGATGTGCAAAATTATCAGTTGCTATGATTTGAGCTTTTCCTGTAGCGATATCTAACACATACGCATTAAAATCGGTATCAGTAAAACTTAAGTATTTCCCGTCTGGTGACCAGTCTGGAGTGAAGAAAAATGTAGGATTATCTATAGCGATGCTCTTTTTGTTTTCTCCGTATTGATCTGTAATGATTACTTGATATTCACCGCTCTCATCAGAAAACCATGCTATTTGATCACCTTTAGGAGACCAGATAGGACTGCGCTCTGCAGCGGCAGTGGAGTTAGAAATATTGCGCCAGGTGCCGTTATCTTTAGGAACAGTAAAAATTTCTCCTCTATGCTCAAATAAGACACGTTTACCGTTAGGTGACACGTTGGGATTAGTAAGATTCCAAGCGCTCACCTCGTTCCAGCGTTCTCTTGCAAAATTATAATCGGCTTGAACGTTGATGATGATTTTATTAGTAGCACCAGTAGAAGGATTTAATAGATGTAAATAACCACCTTGTTCATAAACGATATTATTATGGTCTGTGTCAATATTTTTGACATCAAAGATTTTATGAAATGTTATTTGTTTTTCGGTTTTAGTCTTAGGATTGTAAGACCAGATATTACTGGTGTAATCTCGCTCTGAGATGTAATAAACCATATCATTATGCCATACTGGTGAGAGATGACGCTCTTGATCTAATTGCGGAGTCGTTTGCAATTCTTTGGTTTTTAAATTTACAATCCAGATAGGTAAGGCTTGTCCACCGCGGTAGTTGCGCCACTCTGCATCCCAGGACGTAATAGGAGTATAGGCTATGTGCTTTCCATCTTGAGATATATTTCCAAAGGCAGCTCTACCTATTTCTATTTGATTAGGAAAATGTTCATTTACACCTATGGTATATAAATGATTAGATTGAGTAGGTTTTGAGGCTCGATTAGATCTAAAAATAATCTTGTTATCTGGAGTCCATCCTTGGACAAAGTCTCCACTAGGATGAAAAGTCATACGCTCTGGTTCACCACCGCTAGCAGGAATAACATAAACGTCAAAGTTTCCATCGTATTCTGCAGTAAAAGCAATCATTTTTCCATCTGGTGAGAATTGAGGTGACATTTCACCACCTATGTTGCTCGTAAGTCTTTTGGCATTTCCACCATTAGTGCTGGCTTGCCATAAATCGTTAGCATAAGAGAAAACCACTTGATCCTTGTGAATAGTAGGCTGTCTCAAAAGTTGAGTTCCTTGACTGCTGGCTATCATTCCAGATAGGAAAACAGTTATAATAAGTAAGTGTTTCATAGTTTGAGGTTTTGAGGTTACAAGATAGGACGTTTCATAATTATTTTTGTTACGCTTAGGTACTGAATTAAATTCAGCATAAACTTCTATTTTAGCAAATAGAAAGCGGAAAAAATACATAGCTTTACTTCATGAATCCAGCTCTAGAATATATTGATAATGCGCCTGAGCCCTATCGATCTATAATGCTTCATTTACAAGTAGTTATAGAAGCGCATTTTCCAGAGTTACAGTTGAAGTACAAATGGTCGTTGCCTTTTTATTATATAGGAGATAAAACGATGTTTTGCTTTTTAAATTACCGCAAGACTTTTGTAGACTTAGGAATGACACATGCTATTGAGTTGAGTAATAAACATCAGGCTCTTGTCGCAGGTGAAGGTAGAAAAATGCTCCGGTCGTTGCGTTTTAAAACTGTAGATGATATAGATGACGAGATTTTAATAGAAACACTGGAAGAATTAATGCTCTTACGTAAATCTAAGATGAAAAAATGAATAGGCAAAGATGGATAATCGTTAGCCTATTCATATCGGCATTGGTCATGATTTGTGCTGTAGTTCTAGTAGAACGTTACTCGTTTAAAAGATCGAGAAAACAGCCTTCTAATTCTTACCTTCATGATCGTATTTCCAAATTTGAGGTTCAAGGAATTGATATTTCTCAACACCAAGGAGAAATAGAGTGGAAGGATTTATCTCATCCTAATCCTGCCAAAACCATTGATTTTATCTTCATGCGAGCATCTGTAGGAATTGAGAATGATACCAAATATCAAGAAAACTGGAAAAAAGCTAGAAACCAGAACTTTAAACTAGGCGCATATCATTATTACTGGAGTAATGTGAATAGTGCAAAGCAAGCTGCAGTTTTTATAAAACAAGTAGATCTTAAAAAAGGTGATTTACCGCCAGTCCTTGACATCGAAGACATTTCAGATGTACAAAACAAAAAGTCGCTAAGAAAAGGTCTTAAAAACTGGATACGAATTATAGAAGCACATTATAATGTAAAACCCATTATTTATAGTGGAGAAGCTTTTTACAGAGATGTTTTAATGCCAGATATATACTTTAAAAATTATCCTCGAATCTGGATTGCAAA
Source organism: Nonlabens dokdonensis DSW-6 (assembly GCF_000332115.1). Classification (NCBI taxonomy): domain Bacteria; kingdom Pseudomonadati; phylum Bacteroidota; class Flavobacteriia; order Flavobacteriales; family Flavobacteriaceae; genus Nonlabens; species Nonlabens dokdonensis. The sequence continues at coordinate 352,715 of NC_020156.1, read as the reverse complement.
TTATAATAAGGTAAAATCTCCAAGGATCTCTTGGAGCTTTTGGCAATTTACAGATCGTATGCCAGTTAACGGTATTCAGACTCTAGTCGATGGAAATGTATATAAAGATTCTCAGGCTAATTTTAACAAGCTGTTTGTTCCTTAATTATTGATTTACAAATGGATTACTCCATTTGACATTAGTATAAACATCGTTTCCTGTTAGTGTTCTCAAGAAATTTGCCAGGGCTTGTTTATCATTATCTGACAGGTTTAAATTTTGTCCCACTAGACCGTTTGAACCTCTTCCATCAAATAAAAGTGGATCAAGCAACTGCTGATTTGTAATATCAATATTATCGTAATGATCGATCATAGCCAGTAATGATGAAAACGAGCCGTTATGCATAAGAGGTCCATTAAGATTGCCATCGGGATTTTCTAAGTCTCTAAGTGAAGGCGATCTGGTGTTGTTGTGATCAAAAACATTAGGATCTGCAATAGTTGCTATAACTCCATTATTGTGAATATCATCTTTAATTGCAAATTCTGGTGGAGCATGACAGCTCACGCAACCGGCGCCTCCATTTTGGGGACCTGTGGTGAATAAAAATTTACCTCTATTCTCCGACATATTGTAGTTAGGAAATGGTGGTCCAGGATTTCCAGTCATTGAAAGTCCTTCATCATACTTGGAGTCAAATGATTGTATGCTCAACACAAATTGAGATAAGCACTCTTGCAGTCGTTCTTCGGTTATAGCTTGATCTTCATAAACGTAATTAAACATTACTTGATAATAATCGATTGCTGATAGTTTCAATAGTAAATCATTAAAGCTAGGTGCTCCATTTGTACCACTAAATCCCATTTCTATATGATCTCTTATAGGTTGAGTAACCTGAGCACTTAAAGAGTTTACTCTTTCATTCCAGAAAAAATTAGTGCCAGTTCTATAACCAGTATTTATCAACCTCATACTGTGTCTTCCCGTCAGTCCGTTAACACCTAAACTGGCAACTGCCGTATCGCTAAAAGCGTTTTCTTGTTTATGGCAGCTAGCACATGATATAGAATTATCTACAGATAATTGTTTATCATAAAATAAAATACGCCCTAAAACGGCTTTTTCATTTTCTATCGCATTTCCGGTATTTGAGAATCTTATATATGTGGGAACGCTTGTATTGCGATAATCGATACTTTGGGTAAGATCTATATTTGTTCCAAAAGCACTTTCTAGAATCGCTTGGTCTGTAGGGATGTAATCTCCTGACTCCTCAGAGGTATCGCAAGAAATGATAGCACCTATTATTAAAGCTAGAAGATAAACTCTGTAATTCATAAGGATCCTTTTTGTTAAGACTATCTTAAATATAAAAGGTTTAAATGTATTAAAAATAAATAGGTTTCAAGTTTTAATACCTGAAACCTATCTTAAGACGTATTATTTTGAAACCCAAAATAGTTTCTAGCAATTTTAAATATCTATTTTATCTTTCAAAATACTCTTATTATGGACTATTAAGGTTTAAAACGATTGAACCGTTTTTCTAATAGCCACTAATCTAGTTAGTAAACCTTCTAGGTGCTGTAAGTCTAACATATTTGCACCATCACTTTTTGCATTTGCAGGATCAAAGTGCGTTTCAATAAATAAACCGTCTACTTGATTTACTATTCCCGCTCTTGCAATGGTTTCAATCATTTCTGGTCTTCCACCAGTAACGCCGCTAGATTGATTAGGTTGTTGTAGACTATGTGTAACATCTAAAACAGTAGGGGCAAACTGTCTCATAGTAGGAATTCCTCTAAAGTCTACAATCATATCTTGATATCCGAACATCGTACCACGATCGGTGATCCATGCTTTGTCGCTTCCAGAATCTTTTACCTTTTGTACGGCATGTTGCATCGCTTCAGGGGACATGAACTGTCCTTTTTTGAGATTGACAACTTTGCCAGTTTCAGCTGCAGCAACTACAAGGTCTGTTTGTCTAACAAGAAAGGCTGGAATCTGTAAAACATCCACATATTCAGCAGCCATTGCAGCGTCACTTACTTCATGAATATCAGTTACCGTAGGAATATCAAAAGTTTCAGATACTTTGCGTAATATTTTAAGTGCTTCCAGATCGCCTATACCAGTAAAACTATCAATGCGACTGCGATTTGCTTTTTTGAAACTTCCTTTAAATACATATGGGATTCTCAAATCTGATGTAATTCTCACTACTTGCTCTGCAATTCTCATCGCCATGTCTTCTCCTTCTATGGCGCAAGGACCAGCAAGTAAAAAGAAATTATCTGAATCTGTATTTTTTAATTTTGCTATTTGATCAAGCTGCATAAAATGCTGTTTTTAATTTTTAACAATTACTTCTCTACCACTTTCTTCCCACTTTGCAATACCACCGTCTAAGTCATAAATAAGCTTGAACCCTTTTTCTTGCAGTACTTTGGCGCAACGTTCACTTTGACCACCTTTGTTACAATAAACGAGTAATGGTTCATTTTTATCCATTTCATCAAGGATCGCATTGAGGTCATCATTTTCTACCTCTATGTTGATCGCCTTGTTAATGTGCTTACTGCTGTATTGAATCTCACTACGTACATCAATCACCTTAACCTCGTTGAGGTCCATGAGTTCTGCCGCTTCTTCTACTGACACTACATTTATGACACCTGCATTATCAGTAAAGCAACTGTTAAGCAAAGTCATAAATAATAACCCTAAAAAGAAATTGGTTGCCTGTTTCACTTGTCCAGATTTGAAGTGTCACCATCCCAATTGCTAAAACCTCCTGAAAGATTGTAGGTGTTTTTCAAGCCTAAGGATTCCATCACTTGACATGCTTGAGAGCTACGACTTCCTGCACGACAGTACACGTAGTAATTCTTTTCTGCATCCATATCATTCATAGCGTTCATAAACTCTTGAGGCTTGAAAATATCATAATGCAGTGCACCTGGGATAATACCTTCGCTTACTTCTTCATCAGTTCGCACATCAATTATAATATAATTTGAATCAGCAGCAGTTTTTTCTTTCCACTCTTGGTTACTAAGATCTGTCATAATATAAATTATAAGGAACAGCTGCTGGTAGCAACTATTTTTTGGTTCTTTAAATCTGTTTTTTTAATTGCAGCATAGCCGCCTTCTACGTTAACAACGTTATTAATGCCATTTGCTTGAGCAATGCTAGCATAAATAACCGATCGATAGCCACCACCACAATAAATGTGATAGGTTTTATCAGCATCTAGTTGATTTACCTCTTCGTGTACTGAATCAAGTGTATGTAATGGTACGCTGCACAAATGTCCAGCTTCATATTCTCCAGGTTTACGAGCGTCAATTGGATTTTCAATAGATTCATCTTCTAGCCCGTCTATAAACTCTTGAGCAGTCACATTTTTTATAGTAGAAACTTCAGAGCCAGTATTTGCCCAAGTTTCAAAGCCACCAGTTAAGTAACCTTGTGCGTTATCATACCCTACACGTGCTAGTCTTGTAACTGTTTCTTCTTCTCGACCTTGTGGAGTAACGAGTATGATTTTTTGATCAATATCTTGAATCAAGCTTCCTACCCATGGAGCAAACTGTCCATCGAGACCTATAAATAATGATCCAGGAACTGCACCAGCAGTATATTCTTGAGGAGATCTTACATCTAATACTAAAAATTCTGGATCGTTTGCAAGAGCCTTAAAAGCTTCTAGTTTTAAAGGAGTATTTCCTCTAGAAATAACTTCGTCTATGCTCGAATTCACTCCTTTATTCATCCATACATTTTTAGGAAAATAGGCTGGTGGTGGAGCAATTCCAGTAGTTACTTCTTTAATGAAATCTTCTTTGGTAAGATCAGGATTTAAAGCATAGTTTGTTTTTTTCTGATTGCCTAAAGAATCGCTAGTTTCTTTACTCATGTTTTTTCCACAAGCGCTTCCCGCGCCATGTGCTGGATAAACAGTAATGTGATCTGGTAAAGGCATGATTTCATTTCTTAATGAATCAAATAAGTGACCAGCTAGATCCTCTGTACTCAAATCTGATTTTACTGCAAGATCAGGTCTTCCTACGTCACCTATAAATAAGGTATCGCCGGTAAATATTGCTTGTTCTTTGCCATCTTCATCTCTAAGAAGGTAGCAGGAAGATTCCATGGTATGTCCAGGAGTATGCAGTAATTGTAATGAGATGTCTCCTATGGAAAAAGTTTGTAGGTGTTCCGCTTTCGCGAAAGCGTAACTAGTAACAGCATTAGGACCTATAACTATGGTTGCTCCAGTCTTGTCAGCAAGGTCTACATGACCTGAAACGAAGTCTGCATGGAAATGAGTAAGGAATATATATTTAATCTGCACGCCGTCTTTTGCAGCACGATCGATATAAGGTTGTACTTCTCTTAAGGGATCGATGATTGCAGCTTCACCATTTGAGGCAATATAATAGGTTCCTTGAGCAAGACATTTTGTATAATATTGTTCTAGGATCATTTTATGAATTTTCAACAAAAATACAATTTAAAAATGGCAGTAAATATAAAAAGCCCATGAGTAGATCATGAGCTGCAATAGAAAATAATTATAGTAGGTTTATTTTATTCTGCACCCTATTGCTGGTGATGTTTTTACTTTAATAGTCTCTCCGCTAATAAGTGATTGAACGGCATTTTCAAGGAATTTATTTTTAACCGCACTTGCATCTTGATAGTTGTCATCAATAGCTCCTATATATTTAACCACGTTCTCTTCACCTTCTTTTTGCAATAAAAATACATGAGGCGTTTTTGTTGCTCCATATTGAGGATAAATTTTCTGGCCTGTATCCATCAAATATGGAAATGTAAACCCTTTTTCTTTTGCTCTAACCTTCATAGCCTCAAAACTGTCTGTAGGATATTCTTTAGGATTATTAGGATTGATGGCAATCACAGGATAACCTAAATTTTTATATTTTTTATCAATTGCTATAATTCGATCTTCGTATGCAACGCTGTATGGACAATGATTACAAGTAAAGATGATAATAAAGCCTTTTGCATCTTCATAGTCTTTTAAAGAAACTATAGAATTATCCACATTCTTTAAGGAAAAATCAGTTGCGGTATCACCTATTTCATAACCTTTAACAGCATTCAATTCACGCGCTTCTTGTCTATCCACTTGCTCTTGATTAGGAATAGGTTTTTCAGCAAACAAGTTATCACGTTCTGAGCTTTTTAACATGCCTGATAAAAATGCTATTGTAAGAGCTCCTACAAGGATGGTAACTAATATTTTCAATGTTTTCATAAGAAAGTGTTTATGGCATCTTCCAACTGTTCTTGGGTAAGTGCTTTATTGTAGAATTGCTTTTTGTCTTTTGATACGATCAGAGTCACTGGAATCGCGCCGTCCCAATGTTCATCTACTACAGGAATCCATTCGGCTGCGTACGGATCATCTAATAGTAGTACGGTAGATTTAATTTTATTTTCTTCTAAAAAAGGTTGAACTGCCGTATCTATTTTCTGTGCTTCGTCAAGAGAAATCAAAATAACTTCAATTTTATCTTGATATCTAGAACCTAAATCTTCAAAATGAGGAAGTTCTTCTACGCAAGGTGCGCACCATGTTGCCCAGAAATTAATAACTTTAATTTTCTCTTTGCTTGGTTGAACTGTTTGTCGTAATCCTTCTTGCCCCATTTTTTCTACCTTAGATATAGGTCTGTTGTCACAAGATGTGATTAAAATGATTATTGTAAGAAAGATTAACAGTTTTTTCATTACTCAAATATAGTAGATGAGTTGTGAAGTACGATAAAGTTTAACAAAAGTTAGCTATATTTTAAAGGAATCTAACAGTATTTATGTAGGAAAAATATAGTTTTAAGACTTTGCTAAGATGTTTTTTCCATTTTTAAGTATCGATAATAAGCTTATTCTTGAAGCTGCTGTTCCTTAATTATAACGGTAATTTTTCTTTCATACGCTCTACTATCTTGTAAGCTGCAGGACAAATAGCGGTATTCTTCACAGTAATAGTTCCTATTTGATAAATCTTTTTTCTATCTGTGTGTGGATATTCCCTGCAAGCTTTAGGTCTTACTTCATAAATAGAACAATAATTATCTGTTCCTAAAAAATGACATGGCGTTTGCTGTAAAACATAATCTTGATCTTCATCAATTCTTAAAAATTGATCGATAAAATTACCAGGTTTCATTTTAAAGTGTTTGGCAATTCTGTTGATGTCGTTAGTGGTAAAAAGAGGTCCTGTTGTTTTACAGCAATTAGCACAAGTCAGGCAGTCCACTTCATCAAAAACCTCATTATGTATTTGTTGTACTTCGTTGTCGAGGCCTTTTGGCTTTTTTTTGCGTAACTTTTTAAAGAATGCTGTGTTTTCTTTCTTTTTTTGTTGGGCTAGCTGCGGCAGCTGATCTAAAAACTCTTCCATTAATTACAGCTAGGCATATGCATAGAGCTCTAATAGCCCTGTGTTTTAAGCAGAGTAGTAACATTACACATTAATTCACGCGACCAGTAAATACTAGAACTTTCTTTTGCCTTATTAATTTGATCAACTCTATTGAATAATTTCTTGCCAGTGTTGGAGTTTTTAAAGGCAGTTAGTTCTGCTTGTTGACCTTTAGTCATTCCAGAACGGTCTTTTTTATATTGAACTCCTGTTGAAGAGCGATAAAAATTTATTAAATTACGTATGTCTTCTTTATCTTCAAAAATGCTTCGGTATTCGGAAGCTAGAATCCCTTTAAACTTTGCTACCGAAGCACTTTTTCCGTCGTAAATTTTTTGCCATGTTTCAGTGGGCACTTCTTGTGTTTGATAAGCGTCTTGCAACATTTTTACCATTCCATCGTAAGCGGCTTCATACTCTGTATTGATGCCACTTACTTCAAAGTACTCCATCATCAAAGATTGATAGGATTCTTCTTTTTGAGCGTTTGTACTTAAAAAACAAAACGATAAAGCGATAAATAAATAAATGGACTTTTTCATTATTTGGCTATTTAGTTCAAAAATACACTTCGATTCTTAAAATGCATTTAGTAAAATAGAATTTTAATTAAGTTAGGTCAAATAACACTATTTACCGATAAATTATATTTAATCCTTAATGGACATCTTTTTAAATTATCAACAAATCTTAAATAACTTAATAAATAAGAAAATGACTAGGCTTTTTATGTTGGTCTCGCTTTCGCGAAAGCGGAATTATAAAACTATTTTATCGATCTGCGGCTCTATGTCTCTCTCTTGCTAATAATGTGTTTTTAAGTAACATTGCGATCGTCATAGGACCTACGCCTCCAGGAACTGGAGTAATATAGCTTGCTTTTTTAGAAACGTTTTCAAAATCGACATCGCCGGTAATGTAATAGCCTCTCTCTCTTGAGTCATCTGGAACTCTTGTAATACCTACGTCTATAATGACAGCATCGTCTTTCACCATTTCGGCCTTAAGGAATCCTGGAACGCCTAACGCTGTGATAATAATATCTGCTTGAGAAGTGATTTGTGTAATATTCTTAGTATGACTATGAGTAAGTGTTACGGTGGAGTTCCCTGGAAAACCTTTTCTTCCCATTAATATACTCATAGGTCTTCCTACAATATGCGATCTACCTATAACTACAGTGTGTTTTCCTTGGGTTTCTACTCCGTAGCGGTCCATTAATTCCAAAATTCCAAATGGTGTAGCAGGAATAAAAGTACTCATGTCTAAAGCCATTCTACCAAAGTTAGTAGGATGGAAGCCATCTACATCTTTATCAGGATCCACTGCCATCAATACTTTTTGAGTATCTATTTGTTTAGGTAGTGGTAACTGAACGATGAAGCCATCAATTTCTGGATTATCATTGAGCTTTTCAATTTCTCGTAACAACTCGGTCTCGCTCGTTGTATTAGGCATGCGCACCATCGTGCTTTCAAAACCTACACGCTCACAGGCGCGTACTTTAGAGCCTACATAAGTGAGACTTGCACCATCATTCCCAACTATAACCGCTGCTAGATGAGGTACTTTTTCACCTTTATTTTTCATTTCTTGAACGATTTCTGTGATCTCGTTCTTAATGTCGTTACTGGTCTTTTTTCCGTCTAGAATAGTCATAATCGAAGATTGAGGTGAATAGAATTGTAAAAATCAAACTTAAAGAGGACAAATAAAAGATTATCTCGTCACAATTATAACCTACTTGTTAACGATAGCGATTGCGTAAATAGATTCATAAAAAAAAAACTCCACAGCTAAGAGCTATGGAGTTTGCGAAATATTACTATTAAAGTCTATGTTTAGTCCTAACGCATTTTCCCTAAGGCGTTCATCATTGCTTTTCCTTTACCACCTTGCATCATCTTCATCATTTTACTCATCTGGTCAAATTGCTTCAGTAATTGATTTACTTCTGTTACTGTTGTACCGCTACCTTTTGCAATACGTTTTTTACGAGAACCGTTTATAACTTGTGGTTTTGTGCGCTCCTCAACAGTCATGGAGTGTATAATAGCTTCTATTCCTTTAAAAGCATCATCATCTATATCAACATCTTTAAGCATTTTTCCTGCACCAGGAATCATACCCATAAGATCTTTCATATTACCCATCTTCTTGATTTGCTGGATTTGAGAAAGGAAATCATCAAAGCCAAATTGATTTTTGGCAATTTTCTTACTCAATTTACGAGCCTCTTCCTCGTCGTACTGCTCTTGTGCGCGTTCCACAAGTGAGACAACGTCTCCCATTCCTAGGATACGATCTGCCATACGTTCTGGATAGAAAACATCCAGAGCTTCCATTTTCTCACCGGTACCTATAAACTTAATAGGTTTATTAACTACTGTTTTAATCGATAGGGCAGCACCACCGCGTGTATCACCGTCTAATTTAGTAAGTACAACACCGTCAAAGTTAAGACGATCATTAAAAGCTTTTGCAGTGTTTACCGCATCTTGACCGGTCATCGCATCCACGACAAATAGTGTTTCTTGAGGTTTTATAGCAGCATGAACATCTGCTATCTCGGTCATCATTTGCTCATCTACAGCCAGACGACCAGCAGTATCTATGATTACTGCATTAAAACCGTTTGCTTTGGCATAAGCAATTGCAGCTTCAGATATTTTAACTGGGTTTTTCTCTTCACGATTAGAAAATACTTCTACGCCTACGCTTTCTCCTACAACGTGTAATTGATCTATTGCCGCTGGACGATAAATGTCACAAGCAACAAGAAGTGGTTTTTTACTTTTTTTGTTCTTCAAAAAATTTGCAAGCTTTCCAGAAAAAGTTGTTTTACCAGATCCTTGAAGTCCAGACATTAAAATGACCGTAGGATTTCCACTGAGGTTTAATCCTATAGCATCACCACCCATGAGCTCAGTAAGCTCATCTTTTACAATTTTAGTGAGTAATTGTCCTGGTTTTAATGTAGTAAGTACACCTTGACCTAGGGCTTTTTCTTTAGCTCGAGAAGTAAACTCTTTAGCTATTTTATAGTTGACGTCAGCATCAACTAAGGCACGACGTATTTCTTTAAGAGTATCTGCAACGTTAACTTCGGTAATGCTTCCATGTCCCTTAAGGACGTGCATAGCTTTATCGAGTTTGTCAGTTAAATTATCAAACATATTTTTTACTCATTTTTTGAAGAATGCAAAGATACTATTATACCTCTTTACCTTCAAGGTTTTCAATTGGTTTCTAGTGACAATGGATATTCCATGAGACTAGGTCATCATAATGACAGTTTTAATGAATTTATAATTTAACGATTTAAGTCATGATGTAATTTTCAATTTGATCTTTTGAGGCCAATATAGTCTACTTAAAGATTTTCTAAGGAGCTGTTTTTAGTTAGGAATCATTTGACAGTGATAAATGTCATCGTTTCTGATTTTTAGATGTTTTAAATTTACTTTAAATAAAAATTAATAGGAGAGCTTGACATTTCTTTTTCAATTTTCACAAGCTGAAATTCTAGGACTTTATATCGATAAAGCTGTTCTAATTTTAAAATTTGATTCTTATGAAAACAATTCTTTTACCTACCGATTTTTCAGAAACATCTATAAATGCTGTTGCATACGCAGTACAGCTTTTTAAGAAGCAACATTGTACGTTTATAATACTCAACACCTATCAACCAGTTGCCGTTTTTACCGCAACGACTTATGGAAATAATCCAGAACTAGACATGAATTTGGGTCAATTATTTCAAGAAAAATCTGAGACTAAAGTTCAAGAGATCATTAAGCAAATGTCTACGACGTATGCTAATTCCTTGCATACTTTTGAAGGACGATCTTCATTTAATTTATTAAGTCTAGAAATAGAAGAGATAGTAGTTGAGAATGATATCGATGTGATAATTATGGGAACAAATGGAGCATCTGGATTGACCGAAGTTTTTATTGGTTCCCAAACTATGCAAGTAATTAAAGCCGCAAAAACACCAGTGATAGGCGTACCAGCAGGTAGCGTCTTTAAAGATCCTAATAAAATACTATTTACTACAGATTACAATATTAATAAGTATCAAAATGGATTGCCATTATTACAAGATATTTCAAATAACTATTCTCCTGAGCTCATATTTTTAAACGTATATAAAGGTCAGGCATTAACATCACAGCAAAAGGGAAACAAAGACTCACTAGATGAGTATTTTGAAAACGACCATCACTTAACCCATATTTTAGAAAGCAGAGATGTTCTTGAGGCAATTAAAGGATATGAGTCTACTCATGAGATAGACATGGTGGTATTAGTGCGCAACAAGCATAACTTTTTTGAAAACCTTATGTTTAAACCTGTTGTTCAAAAAATTGTACATCACTCTAAAGTTCCATTTTTAATTTTGCCGCCAGATCAATCGGCGTAATGGATAAAAGGAACAAAATTCTTAATTATAATACATCATACGCAAATGAAAAGTAAAATATTAATTCCTACTGATTTTTCTCTTAATGCATGGAATGCTATTCAATACGCTTTAAAACTTTATAAAAATAAAGAATGCGACTTCCATATATTAAATACCTATAGTAGCTCCGTACCTAGTAAAAAGGATCTAGTTGCTGCAAAAGCAGATGAGCTTTCCTTTCAAAACGAAAAAACAAAATCTGCAAAAGGATTAGAAGAAGTATTAGAAAAAATTCAATCTACCTTCAATAATGAGAAACACAGCTTTACAACAGTTTCACTGCAAGATGATCTTTTGAGCGCTATGAAAACTATTGTTGAAAAGCGTGACATAGAGTTAGTAATTATGGGAACAAAAGGTGCTAGTAATTACAGAGCTACGGTGCTAGGAAGTAATACTATAAATACTATGGAGAATCTACGAGTATGTCCCATAGTAGGAGTCCCTTATGATGCAGAAGAGGTGAGTATCAAACAAATTATATTTCCTACAAGCTTTAAAACTCATTATAAGAGAAAGGAACTCAATCACCTTGTAGAACTTGCCGTTTTACAAGCCGCTAATATTTGTGTTTTACATGTTTCTTCAAAAGAGAACCTCTCTTTAAACCAAAAGGAAAATAAAGAACTTCTTAAGGAATGTCTAGAAGGAGCCTCGTTTACTTTTCAAGAAGTGGAGAGCTCTCATGTTGCAGATGGTATTAGAAAATTTGTAAGTAAAAATGATAGCGATATGATTGCTTTTGTGAATAGAAAGCACAGTTTCTTCTCCACTATTTTTAATAAACCATTAGTTCAAGATCTTGGCATGTTGAGTGAATTGCCACTGTTTGTTATGCACGATTTACGCAATTAACAAAGGGCAGCATAATCTTTTTAATGGTTCCGCTTTCGCGAAAGCGAGAACAAAATAAACCTTAATACATTGTACTAAGTACTGCAAAATTTATCTAAACTTAAGGTCTACTTGCTATTTAATTGATGCATAACTACTACGTGAGGAAAAGTAATACCGCCTAAAAAAGCGATGATGATACTGAGGAATAGACTGGTATAGTCGCTAAGGAAATAGTATAACACACCTAGAAAAAAAAGGGCAGCTATCCAATAAAGTAGCGAGTCCTTAATATAGGTCTTTATGGTATTTGAATTTACTGTTCCTTCCAGATAGCAAATTTGATTGTAGATGGAAGGTACACTGTGCCATAAAATAAAATATATAGCAAAACCCCAAATAAGGTTTGAGGTTGAGAAAACCGTAAATATTAGGAGTAGGTAAAACAGTTCTTTCAGCACCTCTTTTAACTGAAACTGCTGCCTGAATTTTAAGAAACACAGCAATAATACCACCACCGAAGCTATCAATGGATAGAGCAA